>DASWVP010000475.1:0-2123 GCA_036401175.1 Azospirillum sp.
AGGTGCTCAACAACCTGGGCAACGCGCTGCACGACGCCGGCGCGCTCGACGAAGCCGCCCGGACCCTCGGCCGCGTGGTGTCGGCGCACGGCGCCGCCGCGCTCAACGACCACGGCGTCCGGCTGCATGCCGCCGGGCGGGCGGGGGAAGCGGTCGGCCTGCTGCGCCGCGCCATCGCCCTGCGTCCCGACCATCCCGACGCCTACGCCAACCTGGGCACGGCGCAACGCGCGCAGGGCGATGCCGGGACGGGCAAACGGCTGCTCGGCCGGGCGTTGACGCTCGACCCCGGCTTGGTGGCGGCGCGCTACAACCTGGGCAACGCCCTGCTGGCCGAAGAGCGCTTCAGCGACGCCACCGCCCAGTTCCGCGCCGCGCTGGCCCTGCGTCCGGACGATTCCCCGGCGTTCAACAACCTGGGCGTGGCGGCCCGCGAGTCCGGCGATCCCCGGTCGGCGGCGGACGCCTTCGCCCGCGCCACCCGGCTGCGCGGCGCCAAGGCCGAGGGCGTGGCCAACCTGGGGGCGGCGATGCTGGACCTGGGCGAGCTGGACGACGCCGCCGCCCGGCTGGAACAGGCGGCGCGCCTCGACCCCACCTGCGCGCAGGCGCGCAAGAACCTGGGCATGACGCTGCTGCTGCGCGGCGACCTGGAACAGGGCTGGGCGGAGTACGAGCACCGCTGGGACACCGCCGATTTCCGGCGGCGCACCTTTATCCAGCCGCTCTGGCGGGGAGAGGACATCGCCGGGCGCACCATCCTGGTCTACGCCGAACAGGGGCTGGGCGACACGCTTCAGTTTGCCCGCTACGTGCCGCTGCTGGCGGCACGCGGCGCGCGGGTGATCCTCGAAGCGCCCCGCCCCCTGCACCGCCTGCTGGCTTCCCTGCCGGGGGAGGCGACGCTGATCGGCGTTGACGAGCCGCGGCCCGACTTCGACGTGCATTGCCCGCTGCTCAGCCTGCCGCTGGCCTTCGGCACACGGCTGGAGACGATCCCGGCGCCCATCCCCTACCTCGCCGCCGAACCGGCACGGGTGGCGGCGTGGCGCGACCGGCTTCCCAAGGCGGCGTTGCGCGTCGGCATCGTCTGGCAGGGCAACCCGGCGGCCCGGATCGACCGCGGCCGGTCGCCGCCGCTGTCCTGCATCGTGCCGCTGGCGCGGATCCCCGGCGTGGCGCTGGTCAGCCTGCAGAAGAACCACGGCCTGGACCAGTTGGCCGCCCTGCCGCCGGACGTGAGGGTGCACGCGCCGGGCGACGGCTTCGACGCCGGGCCCGATGCGTTCCTCGACACGGCGGCGGTGATGGAGAGCCTGGACCTGATCGTCACCTCCGACACGTCGGTCGTCCATCTGGCCGGGGCGCTGGGGCGGCCGACCTGGGTGGCGCTCAAGGCGGTGCCGGACTGGCGCTGGCTGATGGACCGGACCGACAGCCCCTGGTACCCCACCCTGCGCCTGTTCCGGCAGGCGACGCGCGGCGGCTGGGAAGGCGTGTTCGGGCCGATGGCGGTGGAGCTGGCTGCCACTCGGACCCGGCATCTGCAGAGGAACTCGACCAATGAGCATCAAGGCCGCGCAAGATCACTCCCGCAGAGCTATCCGCTGGAAGCGTTATCCGCACTGCCATGCGCCACCGGGAATACCGGTCGAACTGCCTCAACCTGAACGACGGCCACCTGGCGTATCGCGCGTGCACGAATGACCGTTCGTCGCGCTGCCGCCGGTCCCCGGCGGGGGCCGGCGGCCTTTCCCTGTGCCTACATCACGCGATCGGCCACCGCCGTGATGAGGGTGCGCAATGCCTCGCCCGCGGTGGCGTCGTCGTCGGACGCCCACGGCGGGCGCGGGCCCCAGGCGGCGCGGACGGCCGCGCCGAAGGTCTGCGAGTCGGCGTGCTCGCCGCCCAGCGCGCGCGCCATCTCCATGCGCCGCGGCGTGAAGGACTGCGCGATGCGCTCGCGCCACTGGATCACGGCCCCCCCCCCGGTCCGGCGGGAAAGGGGATGATCGTGTCCATCGCCTCGTCGATCGCGGCGTGCGCCGGCAGGGCCGGCTTGGCCCCCTTGATGCGCCAGTAGGCGAGCACGAACAGGCGGATCGCGCTGGTCAGGCTGACGT
>DASWVP010000476.1:0-3411 GCA_036401175.1 Azospirillum sp.
GGGGCCGCTCGCCAACCATCTGGCCGGGCTGCTCGCCGGCTTCGCCGGGGGCGAAGCCGCCCGCGCCACCACGCTGGACGCCGACGCCCGCGCGCGGCGCGCGCTGCGCGTCGAGCCGGAGCGCATCGACCGCCTGATGGCGCTGGCCGGCGAACTGGTGGTGGCGAAGAACCGCCTGCCCTTCGTCGTCCGCGCGACGGAGGATCTGCCCGGCGGCCGCGATCCGGCCCGCCACCTGCGCGACGCCTGCGACACCATCGATTCGCTGGTCGGCGCGCTGCAGGACGCCGTGCTGGGGCTGCGCATGCTGCCGCTGGCCCAGGTGTTCCAGCCGCTGCCCCGGCTGGTGCGCGATCTGGCGCAGCGGCTGGGCAAGCGCGTGGAGCTGCGCCTGTCCGGCGAGGGCACGGAGGCCGACAAGGACGTGCTGGCCGTGCTGGGCGAGCCGCTCGTCCATCTGGTGCGCAACGCCGTCGACCACGGCATCGAGACGCCCGAGGCGCGCCGCGCCGCCGGCAAGCCCGAGACCGGCATCCTGCGCGTCGAGGCCCGGCAGGAACGCGACAGCGTCGTCGTCGAGATCGCCGACGACGGCGCCGGCATCGACGCCGGGCGGGTCCGCCGCAAGGCGGTGGAGAACGGCGTCGTCGATTCCGCCCGCGCCGCGTCCTTGTCGGAGGAGGAGGCGCTGGGGCTGGTCTTCCTGCCCGGCGTCAGCACGGCGGCGGCGATCACCGACGTGTCCGGCCGCGGCGTCGGCATGGACGCCGTGCGCACCGCCGTGGAAGCGGCCGGCGGACGCGTCGAAATCGCCTCCACCCCCGGCGCCGGTACGCGCATGCGGCTGACGCTGCCGCTGACCATGGTGATCACGCCGGTCATGGTGGTGACGGCGGCTGGCGCCCCGTTCGGCATTCCCACCAGCGCCGTCGCCGAGGTGGCGCGGGTGCCGGCCGCCGGGGTGCGCCGCGTCAAGCACGCCGAGAGCTTCGTCCTGCGCGGCACGGTGGTGCCGCTGTTCCGCCTGCGCCGGCTGCTGGAACTGCCTGCCCCGGCGGCGGAGGGCGGCGGCCCTGGCGAGATAGATCCCGGCGGAGTGGAGACCGTGCTGGTGCTGCGCCTCGACCGCGAACCGGTCGGCCTTGCGGTGGACGGCGTGCGCGAGCGCGCCGAGGTGGTGCTGAAACCGCTGTCCGGCGTGCTGGCCGGCCTGCGCGGCTACAGCGGCACGGCGGAGCTGGGCGACGGCCGGCTGCTGCCGGTGATCAACCTTCGGGAGCTGCTGTGATGCCCATCCGCTTCGATGCCTCCCTGGCGTATTTCGAGGGCGACTGCACGGTCGAGGAGGCGCTGCCGCTCAACGACTGGCTTCTGGCCGAACCGAGCCCGTCGGTCGACCTGACGCGCTGCACCGGCCTGCACACCGCGCTTTTCCAGCTCCTGCTCGCCGCCCGCCCGGCCCTGGCGGCCGCCCCAGAAGACCCTTTCCTCGCCCGCTGGGTGGCGCCGCCGCTGCGCGGGCCGAAGGGGTGAGAGTTGCACCCCGAAACCATTCCGGGCGCGGCCGGCGGATAACGCAACCGGGAAGCGGCGCATGCAGTGACATATTTCCCAACCGGCGAGTTGCCGCATTGACGCCGGCCGATTTCCCCTCTTTCCTGTAGGGGCCTGAGCGGGAATGGGGAAGACATGCGCGGGGGATTGTGGCGGATCGGCGTTGCTCTGGTCGCGGGGCTCATCGCCCTGGCGAACGGCGAGGCGCGCGCGGCCGACGTCCTGCGGGTCGCCGTAACACCGTCCGCCGGCTTCGGCGTCGTGGGCCGGAACGGCCAGCTCGACGGCTTCGACGTGGACGTCGCCCGCACCCTGTGCGAGGAGATGGCGGCGCTCTGCGACATCGTCATGCTGCCCTTCGGCGAGGTCATGGACCGGCTTGCCGCGGGCAAGGACCTGGATTTCGCCGTCGCCAGCGTGCTGCGCACGCCCGAGCGCGAGCGCCGCTTCCTGTTCACCGACCGCTACTGGCGCTCCAGTTCCAGCTTCGTCGCGCGCGCCGGCAGCGTCCAGGGCGCCGGACCCGACGCGGTGGCGGGCCGGCGCATCGCCACGCTCACCGGCAGCCGGCAGAACGCGTTCACGCGCGAGCGCCTGGGCGGGCGGGCCGACAGCGTCGAATTCACCACGATCGATCAGACGCTGGACGCGGTGCGCCGGGGCGACGCCGACGTCGCGCTGGTGCCGACCATCACCGCGCTTCTCATGCTGTCGTCCGAGGATGGGCGCGGCATGGAGGTCGTCGGCGACCCCATCACGGAGAACGGCCTTGGCGGCGACGTCGCCATCGCCCTGCCTTTCGGCCGCGAAGCGTTGCGCGACCGCGTCAACCAAGCCCTCCGGACCATCCTGCTCAACGGTCGGTACGATGCCATCAGCTCGCGCTATTTCCCGTTCCGCGTCTATTGACGGCCGCATGCGGCCGGCCCTGGCGCTGGTCCTGCTGTTCGCTCTCGCCCTGTTCGGCGGCGTCCTGTCCGGCACGCCCGCGCAGGCGCAGACGCGCGCCTACAAGGTCGCGGTGATGGAGGCGACGCCGCCGTTCAGCTACCGCGGCCCCGACGGCACGCTGACCGGCTTCAACGTCGAGATCATGCGCGAGGCGTGCCGCGCCATGAAGGCGGCGTGCAGCTTCGAGGAGATCCCGTTCCAGGCGATCACCGACGACGTGTCGTCCGGCCGCTACGACTTCGGGCTGGCCAACTTCCTGCGCACGCCCGAACGCGAGGCGAAACTGACCTTTTCCGCCCCCTACTGGCGCTCCAGCTCCAGCTTCATCGGCCCGATGGAGGCCGCCAACACCCCCGGCATGGAGGCGATCCGCGGCGGCAAGGTGGCGGCGATCCAGACGTCGCGCCAGTTCTCCTACCTGCGGCGCGCCGAGCGCGAGGTGGCCCAGCTCGTCCCGGTCGCCGACCTGGAGGAGCTGTGGGAGGCGCTGCGCACGCGCAAGGCCGAGTACGGGCTGGTGCCGACGCTGGCGGCCTTCGGCTTCCTGTTGTCGGACGACGGCAAGCGCTTCTCCACCATCGGCACGCCGATCGCCGAGGACGGGCTGGGCGGCACGGTGCACATCGTCATGCCCAAGGGCCGCAACGACCTGAAGTCGATCGTCGACGAGGCGATCGGCGCCATCCGGGTCGACGGGTCGTACCAGGACGTCAATCGCCGTTATTTCCCTTTCGATGTATACTGAGCCCACGCCGCCGGACCGCAACCTGTGACCGCCGCCATCGTGCCCAGCGACGACCAGACCGCCCCCGCCCCCCTGTCGCGCCGCCCGGCGGCGCGCGGCGCCCGCCTGGGCCCGGTGATCGTCGCCGCCAGCGCGGCGGTGCTGCTGCTGGTGGGCGCCCT
>DASWVP010000477.1:0-11973 GCA_036401175.1 Azospirillum sp.
GCCGGACACACGCGTGCCCCGCAGAATGTTACTCATAGTCTGTAGACCGATAGGCTGCAAGCGGGTGTGCTGTGCGGCATGGACATCCGCACGCAGGTCGGCCTCAACGTGCAGCGGATCAGGCGCGCGCGCGGCTGGTCGCAGGAGGAGCTTGCCTTCCAGTCCGGCCTGCACCGCACCTACATCAGCGGCATCGAGCGCGGCGCGCGCAACCCGACCGTCACCGTGCTGAAGGAACTCGCCGACGCGCTGGGCGTGCCGCCGGGCGATCTGCTGAACGGCGCACCGGCCCCGTAACGCCGCGCCGGCCGCCCCACGCGGCCGGCGCGATTTTTGGCGCGGGTCGGCCGCCCTCCCGAAGAAGGGCGGCGTCGGGTGCTATTCCGCCGCGGCGGGCAGGCCGGAATCGGGCTCGTCCCCGGTGTCCGCTTCCGGTTCGGGACCGAATCGCATGGCGTCGGGCAGCCAGTCGCGCCCCTTGATCTGCCAATCCGGCGCGTCGTCCCCGGCTTCGGCGGTGCGCTCGAAGTGTTTCGCCAGCGCGGTGACCAAGCCGGCCTTCTTGTAGTCCGCCAGCCGCCCCATGGCGGCGGTGGCGCCGCTCTCCACCGCGATGGCGCCGAGCTGGTCGCGGGTGCGCCCGCCGAGGAAGGTCTCGTCGGGCCGCCACCAGTCGCGCATATCGGCGCCGAGGTCGCGCGCCACGCGGTTGAACAGGCTGTCGCCGTGGTCGATGGCGTCCAGGTCGCCCTGGCCGAAGGCGAGGATGGTCAGCAGCCGGTGCAGGCCGTCCAGATCCTCGTCGCTCAGCCGCTTGACCCGCTCGTACAGGTCGGCTCCGTCCTTGCGCTCGCCCACCAGCCGTTCCCAGGCGCCCCGGCTGCCCGGCCCGTACACGGGCTCGTCCTCGTCCGGCTCCAGCCCCAGCAGGCGCTCGAAGCACGCCGCCGCCGCCTCGATGGCGTCGTGGCTGCGGGGCCGGCCGTCTCCGCCCGCGAACAGGGCCAGCGCGGGATGCGCTTCCACCGACACCCGGCCATGATGACCGTCGGAACCCCGCATCAGCAGCACCACCGCCACCTCCGTCGCCGTGCGCCGGGCGGCGATCAGCAGCGTCTGCACGGCCAGCGTCTTGTGCGCGGCCATATGGCGCACCAGCCACGCCGGATACTCCGGCCGCTCGCGGTGTACGGCCAGGGTCGTGTCGCGCGTCGCGGCGGCAACGGCCGGCTGCACGGCGTGGCGCACCAGCCCGTCCCGCACCTCGACCCGGCCGGCCGGGGTGTGGTGGATCACCACGCCGCCGCTCTCGCCGTCGTCCGCCGGACGGTAGTGCCACCACGGCGCGCCGTGGCCGTCGAACACGTCGACGAAGGCGGCCGTCCTCGCCCGCTCGGCCGCCAGCGCCTCGACCGCCTCTTGCTGCAAGGCGTGGAACTGCTCGGCGTCGTCGAACCAAGTGGCTTCCGCCTCGGCGAACAGGTCGGCGGTGACGCTGCCCGTGTAGCGCTCCAGCGGGAACAGCGCCATGGCGACGCAGGGTTTCTCCTCCACCAGCCGCGCGCGGATGTCCTCGGCGTCGCACCAGCCGCCATCCATGATACCGGCGAGGACGCGCCGCTGCTGGTCGTGCGTGCCCAGCGTCAGCGCCTCGGCGATGCCGAGCCCGATGCTCCCGTCGCGCACCGCCCGCTTGGCCTCGTCGCACAGCCCGGCCTGCGCCAGCCGGCGCCTGACGGTGGTGGTGCTCAAGCCGGTCTGCGCCGCCACGTCGTCCAGCGTGGCGCCCTTTTGAAGGAGGGCCGCGAAGCCGTCCGCCTCGTCGATGGCGTCCAGGGCCTCGCGCTGCACGTTCTCCACCAGGGCGATGCGCCGTGCCTCGGCGGGCTTCAGCCCGTGGCGCACCTCCACGGGCACCGGGTGGTCGGCGCCGATCGCGCCCCGGCTCTCCAGCAGCTTCAAGGCCCGGTAACGGTGCTCGCCGGTGACGACGCGGAAGCGGTCGCCCTTGAGGCATGTGACGACAAGGTTCTGCAGCACGCCGTCGGTCCGGATGGACGCGGCCAGCCCCTCGATGCCGGCGGGATCGATGCGCCTGCGCGGGTTGGATGTGGGCGGGAGAAGCTGGGACAGGGGAACGCGCTGGGTGCTCATGGTGTGTCTCCCTCTCGTGAGCTGCGAAGCAGCAGCCTTGCCGCTGCTGCTTCCCGGGGCCGCGCGAGCGGTGGGAGAGAGGGGGGCGAGGGCCGGCGCGCCGGGCCGGGTTGCCAGGGCGAGGGGCCCGTGCCCTGAGCCGGCGGCCCTGCCCGGCAACAGGCGGCCCTCGCGGGGGAGAGAGCGGCAACGCCCTCTTTCCCCCACACGGGATCGGCGTGGGCTCGGGTCCCACGCCGATTCGGAAGACCGAGGCCGCAGGCCTGCCGAAACCGTCTCGGGGGCGTTGCGGGGACCGCCCCGCAGAAGGGGGTGTGGCCGAGACGGCCGGGGCCGGCTCGGCCCAGGGGGAAGGCTTTCCCCCACCGGTTGGCGGTGCAGACCCGCGTCCGATCACCGCGGCCGCTGCTGCTTACATGGCGCTTACACGGGCGGCCAAACCGCCCCGGGGCGGCGTTCGCCACCGGCCAAAGAAAAAGCCTTGGACCCGTTGGGATCCAAGGCTTTTTCACCGGTTCCAGATATGGTCGGAGCGACAGGATTCGAACCTGCGACCCTCAGACCCCCAGTCTGATGCGCTACCAGGCTGCGCTACGCTCCGTCAGTCTGGAACCGGTGCGGGCCGGGACTATAGCGGCGGTCGGCGGCCCGTGCAATGCTTCCGTCGAAGAATTCTTTCAGGCATCGTCCGTCCGGCCCGACAGCAGCGCGTGAAGCGCCCGCAGTTCGTCCAGGACGTCCTCCAGTTCCTGGCGGACCTCCTCCGACATGGTCGGCGGCGGCGGTTCGTCGGCGTCGTCGCCGTCGTCCGGCTCGGCATCGCCGTCCGATTCGGCTGGCGGCAGGGCGGACTGGAGCGTGTCGTCGCCCGAGTCGTTGGCCGGCGCCGGGACGGCCGGCGGCAACGCGCCGCGGCTCTCCTTCAGCAGGCGCTGCACGCCCTTGATGGTGTAGCCTTCCTTGTACAGCAGGCTCTGGATTCGCCGCAGCAGGTCGACGTCCTCGGGCCGGTAATAGCGCCGGCCGCCGCCGCGCTTCAGCGGGCGGACCTGGGGGAACTTGCTTTCCCAGAAGCGCAGGACGTGCTGCGGCACGTCCAGGTCGTCGGACACTTCGCTGATGGTGCGGAACGCCGTGGCCGACTTCATGGTCCCCTCGGTGCGCATGCCGGCCGTCCCCTTCGTCGGATCCAAAGGGTCAGGACGCCGCCTTCACGCGCGCCGCGGCCGCGGCTTCCGCCTCGGCGAGGCCGTCGTTGATGCGCTGCTTCAGCACATGGCTGGCGCGGAACACCAGGACGCGGCGCGGCAGGATCGGCACTTCCTCGCCGGTCTTCGGGTTGCGGCCGACGCGCTGTCCCTTCTGGCGCACCTGGAAACTGCCGAACGAGGAGATCTTCACCATCTCGCCTCGCGCCAGGGCGTCGGCGACTTCCTCCAGAACGCTTTCAACCAGATCGGCCGATTCGTTCCGCGACAGACCGACTTCCTGGTAGACCGCTTCGCTCAACTGGGCGCGCGTGACGGTGTTCTGCGACATTGAAAAGGCCTCCCCGCAGCATTGCCGGAACGGTAATGCCGCCTGAGAAGCCCGTCAATTCAAAAGCTTGCCGGCCGTCTTTGATATCCGTCCTTGATACCCGCCCGCGGAACGCGGACTTACCAGCGCACCAGCGCGGAACCCCACGTCAGCCCGCCGCCGATGGCTTCCATCAGCACGAGGTCGCCGCGCTTGATGCGCCCGTCGTGCACCGCCTCGGCCAGCGCCAGCGGAATGGACGCCGCCGACGTGTTGCCGTGCCGGTCGACGGTCAGCACCACCTTGCCGGTCGGCAGCTTCAGCTTGCGGGCGATGCCGTCGATGATCCGCTGGTTGGCCTGATGCGGCACCAGCCAGTCGATGGCCGACGGCTCCAGCCCGTTGGCGACCAGCGCCTCTTCCACCACCGACGACAGCTTGCTCACCGCGTGGCGGAAGATCTCCTGCCCGTGCATGCGCACGAAGCCGGTGGTCTGCGTGGCCGACGGCCCGCCGTCCACGTACAGCAGGTCGTAATGGCGGCCGTCGGAGTGCAGGTGGGTGGACAGCACGCCGCGATCCGCCGCGTCGCCCTTGCCCTCGCCGGCCTCCAGCACCACCGCGCCGGCGCCGTCGCCGAACAGCACGCAGGTGGTGCGGTCCTTCCAGTCGAGCAGGCGCGAGAACGTCTCCGCGCCGATCACCAGCGCGCGATTCGCCTGCCCCGACTTGATGAAGCTGTCCGCCACCGACAGGGCGTAGACGAACCCGGCGCACACTGCCTGGATGTCGAAGGCGAAGCCGCGGGTCATGCCCAGCGCCGCCTGCACCTTGGTCGCGGTGGAGGGAAAGGTGTTGTCCGGAGTCGTCGTCGCCAGGATGACGCAGTCGATGGCCGATCCGTCCAGGCCGGCGTGGTCCAGCGCCGCGCGGGCGGCGGCCAGCGCCAGATCCGACGTCATCTCGCCGTCCGCCGCGATGTGGCGCGAGCGTATGCCGGTGCGCTGGACGATCCAGTCGTCCGACGTCTCGACGCCGCGGTCGGCCAGATCCTGGTTGGTGACGACGTTGGCCGGCAGGTACGACCCGCAGCCGACGATCCGGGAACGCCTGATCATGCTCAAACCGCCGCCGCCTTGGTGTCGGGAACCGGGTTCACGCTGGCGAGCCGCTGCATCTCTTCCTTGATCTTCTCGTTGAAGCCGTTGGTCGCCAGATTGGCGGCGACGCCGATGGCGTTCGCGAAGCCGTCGGCGTCGGTGCCGCCGTGGCTCTTCACGCAGACGCCGCGCAGGCCCAGGAACATGGCGCCGTTGTAGCGCCGCGGGTCGGTGCGGCTCTTCAGCTTCTGGAAGGCGGACCGGGCCAGCAGATAGCCGATCCGCGCGGTGAACGACGACTGGAAGGTGCGGCGCAGGAACTCGGTGTAGAGCTTGGCCGTACCCTCGGCGGTCTTCAGCGCGACGTTGCCGGTGAAACCGTCGGTGACGATGACGTCGGTCGTGCCGGCGGCGATGTCGTTGCCCTCGACGAAGCCGTAGAAGCGGCCGGGGAACGGCATCTCCTTCAACCGAGTCGCGGCGCCGCGCACCGTGTCGTTGCCCTTGACGTCCTCGGAGCCGATGTTGAGCAGCCCCACGGTCGGCTCGGTCAGGCCCAGCACCGTGCGCGCGAACACCGACCCCATCAGCGCGAACTGCACCAGATTGTCGGCCGTGCACTCGGTGTTGGCACCGAGGTCGAGCATGACGCTCTCGCCCCGTTGCGTCGGGAAGAACGAGGCGATCGCCGGCCGGTCGACGCCGGGCAGCGTCTTCAGCACGAACTTGGCCATGGCCATGAGCGCGCCGGTGTTGCCGGCCGACACCACGCATCCGGCCCGCCCCTGGGCCACCGCGTCAATGGCAAGGCGCATGCTGGACTGGCGGCCGGCGCGCAGCGCGACCGACGGCTTGGCGTCCGCCGCCACGGCGTCGTCGGTGTGGATCACCTCGGACACGGCCTTGAGGGCCGTGCGCCGGGCGATCAGCGGCTCGATGCGCGCGGAGTCCCCGAACAGCAGGAAATGCACGTTGGGATGACGCTCGCGGGCAATGTCCGCTCCGGCGACGACCATGTCGGGGGCGTGATCGCCGCCCATGGCGTCGAGAGCGATCGTCAGGCGCTGGCTCACCTCGAACAGGCTCCCTGCCTTGAAAACGGGGACGGCCGGCCGATGGGCGTTAAGCCGCCGTGGTCTGAACCACTTCGCGCTGGTCGTAATGACCGCATGAATCGCACACGTGGTGCGGGCGCTTCAGCTCGCCGCAGTTCGGGCACTCGTTGTAGGCCGCCGTCGGCAGCGCGTGGTGCGACCGCCGCATGTTGCGCCGCGACTTGGAGGTCTTCTTCTTCGGAACAGCCATGGCCGTAAACTCTCTGCACTACTCATTGGAAAAGGCGGCCCGTTTGGGGGGCCGCCTAGCGCGAGCCGCATTCAATAAACCAACGGCACGCGCAGGGCAAGCGGTTAAAACCCCTTCATTGCGGCCGCTTCAACTGCGACAGCACGGAAAAGGGGTTGGGCCGTTCCGGCTCGGGCGCGGGGGCTTCGTCCTCCTCGTCCTCCTCGACGGCCGTGTATTCCGCCGGCAATTCGACGCCGGGGCAGCGCGGGTACGGGTCCAGCGCGAGCGACAGATGCTGGGCCACCAGCTCGCCGATGTCGATGCGGTTGTTCTCCATCGGCTCCGGCACGACCTCGTCCAGGCTGGCGGGGTCGATCTCCAGATCGTCGTCGGAGTCGGGGATCAGCGATTCCGGGGCGAACAGCGCCTCGAACGTGTCGTGGACGTGGTTCCTCACCGATTCCAGCGTGACGACGCAGGTCTGCACCACGTCAGCGTCGAACTCGCCCGCCACGCGCACCATCTGGCCGCCGCGCACGCGCCGCAGGCGCACCCGGGCCTTCAGGCCGTCGATCGCCTCCAGCTCGAATCGCTCGGCCAGCCGGCGGCGCTCGGCCTCGCCGGCCTCGATCACCTCGACCACCTCCTTGCGCTGGACGGTGTCGGCGTTGACGACGCGGGAGAATTCCGGCGGCGGCGCGGCCCTGTTCATGGTCTGCGGGCTCATGTCTCGTTCCTCTTCCCTCATACGCAACAGATGGGGTGCCGCCTGGGTTCGCGTCTTACCCCGTTTGACCGGCCCCCGGATGATCGCTGCCGGGGACCGGCGGCACGAAGCGGATTCGCCCGGCCAGCAGTTCGGCCAACGGCTGCTCGGCCAGGGCGGCGGCCAGCCGGCGCGCGTAGGCGGCCATGGCGGCCAGCGCTTCCGGCGGCACGTCGCGCAGGGTGCCGTACACATTGTTGTCGAGCGCCACCACGAGCGCGGAATCGTCCGGCGCCGCCAGCGCCGCGTCGTAGGCCAGCAGGCGGCCGTGGGCGCCGCGCACCATCGCCTTGACCCGTCTGGCGATGCCGGTGTCCCCCACCCCCATCTCGCGCAGGGAGCGGTCGAAATCGCTGATCATCGCCTCGTACAGCGCGCGCGACCACGCCTCGGCCTCGGCCCCCTGCCCCTTCAGGCGGTGCATCACCAGGATGACGTGCAGCACCAGCAGGTCGAAGCGGCCGTCCAGCGTGTCCGGCACAGCGAGGTCCCGATAGAACGCGGGCGTGCGGGCCTGGGCCACCACGGCGGCGTAGAACGCGGCGGCGCCGGGTTGGCGCCGGCGTCCGAACAGACGGTCGAGCACGGCCTTCATGGATCACGACGTGGTGGTTGACGGGAGGGACTCGGTCGACAAGGTGTTCGTTGACAGGACAAAGCGCGTGGTGCGATTGTGCCCGGTGTTTGGGATCGGGCGTACGGCCATCCGGCCAGGGCCCCGACCCGCCGGGAGCATCCTAGCCGAGCGCCATGACGAGATCGACCCCTTCCAAGCTGTTCGCCCTCGCCCTTCTGGGCCTCGGCGTCACCGCCTGCGCGCCGACCGTGGCGACCCGCGGCAACATGGCCGACCCCGACCGCATCGCGGCGGTCAAGGTCGGGCAGTCGACCCGTGACGAGGTCGCCTCGGTTCTGGGGACGCCGACCTCGGTCGGCACCTTCGACCCGAACGTCTGGTACTACATCGGCCAGACCACCGAGAAGACCGCCTTCTTCCAGCCGGAGGTGGTGGAGCGCCGCGTCGTGGTGGTGCAGTTCGACGACGGCGGCGTGGTGCGCGACCTCAAGACGCTGGACCGCAGCCAGGGCCGCGACGTCGAGATCGTCGACCGTTCGACCCCGACGCACGGCCGCGAGATGAGCTTCCTGGAGCAGATGATCGGCAACGTCGGCCGCTTTGCGGCCAAGGACACCAAGGGCAAGGGTCCGGGCAGCTGAACGCACTCTGTTGAGCCGCAAAAACGAAGGGCCGGAGAATTCTCCGGCCCTTCGCCGTTTCTGGCCCGTGTGGAAGTGGGGCGACGTTGGGTTTTCGGCGTTGCCTCAACCCAACCTACGGCTGAGCGGTAGGTTGGGTTGAGCGTCAGCGAAAACCCAACAGCCGTATCCCTATCAGACCGTGATCTTGCCTTCCTTCAGCGCGGCGACGATGTTCTGGCTGACCTCCGACGCGGAGGCGCCGGTGATGGCCTCCAGCCCCGCGATGTCGTGGCCTTCCGCGAGCTTGCAGGTGCACTCCTCGCCCGACTTTTCGACCGTGCCGATCACGGTCTTGGTCATCGTCGGCTTTTCCGGCTCGCCGCCGGTCTGGAGCAGGACGATCTCGCCGCCGTTGTCTTCGGCGTTCACTTTCACCAGGATTTGGCCGGCCATGAGGTGATTCCCCTTATACGAATGTATGAATGGAGCACCGCGGGCCTACGGCACGCGGTCGCCACCACGATACAGCCGCAACATTCATCGTCAAAGGAAATCACGGGTCAAAGAAAAACCCCGGAGCCTCGCGGCTCCGGGGTGCGGATCATACCGATGCGGTGGCGGATCAGGCCAGCGCGTGCAGGATGGCCAGCAAAAGGATCGCCACGATGTTGGCGATCTTGATCATCGGGTTGACCGCCGGGCCGGCGGTGTCCTTGTACGGGTCGCCGACGGTGTCGCCGGTGACCGCCGCCTTGTGGGCGTCGGACCCCTTGCCGCCGTGGTGGCCTTCCTCGATGTACTTCTTGGCGTTGTCCCACGCGCCGCCGCCCGAGGTCATCGAGATGGCGACGAAGACGCCGGTCACGATGGTGCCCAGCAGCATCGCGCCCACCGCCGCGAAGGCGGCCGCCTGACCGGCGATGGCGGCGATGATGAAGTACAGCACCACCGGGGCGAACACCGGCAGCATCGAGGGGATGATCATCTCCTTGATGGCCGCCTTGGTCAGCATGTCGACCGCCCGGCCGTAGTCGGGCTTGGCCGTGCCTTCCATGATGCCGGGGATCTCGCGGAACTGGCGGCGCACCTCGACCACGACCGATCCGGCGGCGCGGCCGACGGCGGTCATGCCCATGGCGCCGAACAGGTACGGCAGCAGGCCGCCGATCAGCAGGCCGACCACCACGTACGGATCGTTCAGCCGGAACTCGACCGGCACGTCCGGGAAGTAGTGCTTGAGGTCCTGGATGTAGGCGGCGAACAGCACCAGCGCGGCCAGACCGGCCGAACCGATGGCGTAGCCCTTGGTGACCGCCTTGGTGGTGTTGCCCACCGCGTCGAGCGCGTCGGTGGTGACGCGGACGTCCTTCGGCATGTCCGACATTTCGGCGATGCCGCCGGCGTTGTCCGTCACCGGGCCGTAGGCGTCCAGCGCCACGACCATGCCGGCCAGCGCCAGCATCGTCGTCGCGGCGACGCCGATGCCGAACACGTCCGCCTGGTTGAAGGCGATGATGATGCCCGCGCAGATCACGATCACCGGCAGGGCCGTCGCCTCCATGGAGACCGCGAGGCCCTGGATGACGTTGGTGCCGTGGCCGGTTTCCGACGCGCGCGCGACCGAGCGCACGGGGCGGAACGACGTCGAGGTGTAGTACTCGGTGATCCACACCAGCAGGCCCGTCACGCCGAGGCCGACGAGCGCGCAGACGAAGAAGTTGAGCCCGGTGACCGTCTTCGCCCCCATGGCGATCGGCTTGGTGAAGCCGAACATGATCGCGGTGACGATGAGGATCAGCACGCCGCCGATCACCGCCGAGACGATGAGGCCCTTGTACAGCGCCCCCATGATGTTCTTCGACGCGCCGAGCTTGACGAAGAAGGTGCCGATGACCGAGGCGACGATGCACACCGCGCCGATGACCAGCGGGTACATCAGCAGGGTGCGGACGATGTCGCCGGTGAAGAAGATCGCCGCCAGCAGCATGGTGGCGACGATGGTGACGGCGTAGGTCTCGAACAGGTCGGCGGCCATGCCGGCGCAGTCGCCGACGTTGTCGCCCACGTTGTCGGCGATCACCGCCGGGTTGCGGGGGTCGTCCTCGGGGATGCCGGCCTCGACCTTGCCGACGAGGTCGGCGCCGACGTCGGCGCCCTTGGTGAAGATGCCGCCGCCCAGACGCGCGAAGATGGAGATCAGCGACGCGCCGAACGACAGGGCGACCAGCGCCTCCAGCACCACGCGGACCTGAACGGGGTCGGTGACCTTGTAGATCATCGACACGACCGCGAAATAGCCGCCGACGCCCAGCAGGCCCAGGCCGACCACCAGCATGCCGGTGATGGCGCCGGACTTGAAGGCGATGTCGAGCGCCTTGTCCAGGCCCTCGGTCGCCGCCTGCGCGGTGCGGACGTTGGCGCGCACCGACACGTTCATGCCGATGTAGCCGGCGATGCCCGACAGCACCGCGCCGATCAGGAAGCCGACCGCCGCGGGAAGGCCGAGAATGGCGCCGAGGATGACGAGGATGACCACGCCGACGATGGCGATGGTGGTGTACTGACGGTTCAGGTAGGCGCGGGCACCTTCCTGAACCGCGCCGGCGATCTCCTGCATGCGTGCGGAGCCCGCTGGAGCGGCCATGACCTGCTTCCCGGCATACGCGCCATAGGCGAGCGCCAGGAGGCCACAAGCGATGACAACGATAAATGCGAATGCCATCCGTTCCCCCAAAATATTTGTAACACCGTGGTATTCGCCGCATCGCACAAAAATTGATGCGGTCGCGAACACGCCGGATTTTTTCGTGGGAAAGCATGCCGAAGCGTCTGCCACATTGCAACAGCCGCCACGCTTCAGCATGCGCGGCGAATTGGCCCGTCGGCATAGGCGTATGATCTTCGACTTATTTTAAAATCACGGTTTGCTTATATACGCCAAGCCGCCGCGCCGGTGGTGGACGGGTGGTGTATTGGGGCGGGTTTTACCCCAATCCATTGGGTTACCGCCGGCATACTTGCGGCGGCGGGCGTCACAGCTTGCGCTGCGTCACCACCTGGACCAGCACGTCGCGCACCACGCCTTCGCCCAGCACCTTGGTCGCCGCGGCGATCAGCTTCTCCTTGACGACGGGGATGTTGACCAGCGCGCCGCTCAGCACCGACTTGTCGTCGACGGCGGCGTAGAGCGTGGTGATGAAGGCGTCGGTCAGGCGCGGGATGTTCTGCGCAGACCGCGCCTGCTGGTCGGCCACCACCTCGATGGTGACGACGACGGTGACGAACTGCTCCACCCGGTCGCGGCCGATGGCCGGGATGGCGATCGGCGTCATGCGGACATAGGCCGTGGGCGGCGGCGGCACCTCCTTGGGCGGGGGCGGCTCGCCCTGCTCGCCCACGACGTACTTCTGGTACAGCATCCAGCCGCCATAGCCGGCGCCGCCCAGCAGAGCCAGACCGAAAACGAGCAGGATGATGGCCTTCATGACCGCGCCTCGACACCGTCAGCACCGCGCGGACCATGCGCCGCCCCGGCTTTCGGAGAGGTTAAGACGGGCCGACTCGGGCGGCCACCCTCAGAAATGCGTCCAGCCGCGCGCCGGCAGCGCCAGCGCCGCGCCGGAGTCGTCCAGCACCCTCACCGCCCCCGCCTCCCCCGCCTCCAGCCGGCCGATCTCGGTGATCGGCACGCCGGTCTCGGCGGCCACCGCCGCCAGGGCGTCGCGGCGTTCGGCCGGCGCGGTGAACAGCAACTCGTAATCGTCGCCGCCGGTGAGCGCCAGCGCCAACCGCCCCGCATCGCCCCCCACCACCGCGCGCGCCGCAACCGACAGCGGCACGCGGCCGGCGTGCAGCACGGCGGCGCAGCCGGACTCCTCGGCCAGATGCGCCAGATCGGCGACCAGCCCGTCCGACACGTCCAGGCACGACACCGCCACGCCGCGCAGC
>DASWVP010000478.1:0-1533 GCA_036401175.1 Azospirillum sp.
AGCGGCTGCTGGCACGACGGGTGATCCGCGCCGTCGATCGACCGGCGCTCGAAGTCCTGTATGAGGTGTCGCCGGGCGCAATGGGCGAAACGTTCCGCTGATCATGCTCCCAGCGGCGCGTCCGTCGCCGGGCCGCGCGCAGCGGCTGCCTTCGGCACTTGCGCGAGGCGCGCGAAGAGCACCGGCACCGGCCGGCCGGGCGGAACGGCGGCTGCCAGTGCGCGAATGCTGTCGACGCCGTGCAGCAGGAGCGGAACGGGTTCGCGCGCGGACGGCTCCATGAGGATGGCGATTTCCACGCGCGCGCCGCCGGCGAATTCTTCCCAGTCCGCCTGCTGCCGTTCCGTCGCGCCGAAGCGCGCTGTCCATGTCGCCATGGCCCGGTGCAGCTGTGCGATGTCCATCATGCCCACCCGAAGTTCGACGCCCAGTTGACGCTTGACGCCTTCGAGTTGCCGCGCCGGCGCCCACACATACAACGTCAGCGGGCCCTGCGCCCGCTCGCGGCTCCCGACGACCCAGGAGGGACCGTCGTTGCGTTGATCGGCCGTTCCGGCTGCCATGATCCGAGTGGACGACAGGGTGAGGTTGGCCGTTCATCCTATCCGCTGCAGCGGCGAGCATGGCGTGTGACCGATTGGTCGCGGCGGTAAATTTCTGTCGGAAGTGCTGCAGCGCTGATGCAAATGCTTGCCGCGGCCCGGCGCGCCTCTTATGGTCGAGCTTCAGAGGAGCTTGCCATGTACAGGATCGAACGCGCAGTGAGCGACTGGCGACGTGTCTACATGAGGTTGTGTGCCGCCCAGGACTGGCTCCGGCATGGAACGGGCGCGCCGCCAGCCGACCTGGGGCCCGCCGGTGGTGATCTCGTCGAGCAGGTGAGCCGACTGCAGGACGAGGAGGAGCAGGCCCTGCGCGCGATCGATGCCGCGCTGCTGGCGGCGAAGACCCGCGCCGCGGACGGCGGCGAGCGGCGCTCCGCCAACTGAAGATGCAATGACCGCTTGCCGCGCGCCGTCCCGGGCGTGACCGGCTGCGGGAACGGGCCGCCGAAACACGCGCGGCCGGATCGGCATGTACCGTGCGCGGGCAGGGGAACTGCCGCACACGCGGCGGCACGCGCGAAGACAGCCCGCCGTCTGTGACGCGCGGACACAACCCCACCGAGCTTGCGAGACGACTATTCATCGTCGACTCATTCCGCAAGTGCGCTCGTGGAGCGCCTGCCTTCGCCCAGGAGTACCCATGAAGACAAGGACCTTGCCGGCACGACTGACCCTCTCGATGCTCTCGGCCGCGGTGGCCTTGACGCTCGGCGTCACCTGGCCTGATGACACCTGGGCCAAAGGTGGCGGCGGCGGCGGTGGCGGTGCCGGAGGCGGCGGCGGAGGCGGAGGAAGCGGTGGTGGAGGCGGCAGTGGAGGAGGGGGTGGCGGTGGCGGTGGAGGAGGCAGCGGCGGCGGTGGCGGCGGCGGGGCCGGAGCGGGCGGTGGGGGAGGCGGTGGCGCAGGAGGCGGTGGCGGCGGCGCAGGG
>DASWVP010000479.1:0-5773 GCA_036401175.1 Azospirillum sp.
CCCCAGCAGGTGGGCGCGCGCGTCCGCGTCCGCGACGTCCAACCGCCCCAGCGCGATTTGCAGGCCGAGCGCCGCGTCGCCGATGCTGCCGGTGACGAACACCGCGTCCCCCCGCCGTTCGGAGCGGCGCGGCAGCGCCCGGCCCGCCGGGACGAGGCCCATGGCGGTCACCGACAACGTGATCGGCCCCGCCGTGGACACCGAGTCGCCGCCCGCCAGATGGATGCCGTACGTCCGCTGGTCCGCGCCCAGGCCGCGCGCGAAGCCGGCCAGCCAGTCCTCCGGCAGGTCCTTGGGCAGCGCGGTGACCAGGGTGTACGCGTACGGCTCCGCCCCCATGGCGGCGAGGTCGGACAGGTTGACGCGCAGCAGCTTGGCCGCCACGTCCTCCGGCGGGTCGTCGGGCAGGAAGTGGACGCCGGCCACCATGGCGTCGACGGTGACCACCAGCTCCAGCCCCGCCGGCACGCCGAACACGGCGGCGTCGTCGGCCAGCCCCCGCGCCCCCGCGAATCCCGCCGCCAGCGGCTTGAAATAGCGCGCGATCCGGCCGAACTCGCCGAGCGGCGTGGAAGACATGCGGACTCCCTTTTCAAGCCCCTCTCCCCTCGCGGGAGAGGGGTTGGGGAGAGGGGGCATGGCGCTCGGCAGAGCGCGGATGACGATAATCTTCCGGGCATCCGCCCGTAACCACCCTCTCCCCAACCCCTCTCCCGTCAAGGGAGAGGGGCTTGAAGACGGTTATCCCTCCGCCGTCCCACGTCCGGGGTCCGGCTGCGCCAGTTCGGCCGGGCGCAGGGTGCGCGCGACGTGGTCGAGCACACCGTTGACCATGCCCGGCTCGCGCCCGGCGAAGAAGGCGTGCGCGACGTCCACGTACTCGCTGATGATGATGCGCGGGTGCAGGTCGGCGTGCGCGAACAGCTCGTACGCGCCGGCGCGCAGGATGGCGCGCAGCAGCAGTTCCAGCCGTTCCAGCGGGAACTTGGAATCGAGCGCGGCCGAGACGATGCCGTCCACCTCGGTCCGTCGGTGCCCGGTGCCGCGCACCACGTCGGCGAACAGCTGCGGGTCGGCGGCGACGAACTGCGCGCCGTCCACCTCCTGCTGGCCCAGACGGTGCTTGACGAACTCGTTCACCACCGACTCGACGCCCGCGCCGGTCAGGTCGATCTGGTACAGCGCCTGGACGGCGGCCAGCCGGGCCGCCTTGCGCCGCGCCTTGGCCGAACCGCCCCCGCTCGCCTTCCGGGGGCCGCGCTTGCTTTTCGCGCGGCCATCTTTCGCGCGCCCATCTTTCACGCGGCTGTCATTGGCGGGGCCGGCCGCGTCGTCGTTGCTCATGATGCTCTGCTGTCCAGAAAAAACGGGAAAAGGAGGGGTTAGCGCGGATAAAGGCGGAATTGGCGTTTCAGTTCAATCATGTCAAGGCAGGCGCGCGCCGCCGCGCCGCCCCTGTTCTTATGCCCGGTGGCGGCGCGAACCCACGCCTGTTCTCGGTTCTCCACCGTCAGGATTCCGTTGCCGACGGCCAGCGTGTGGCGCAGCGTCAGATCCTGCAGGCCGCGCGCGCTCTCCTGGCAGACGACATCATAGTGCGTCGTCTCGCCGCGGATCACGCAGCCCAGCGCCACATAGCCGTCGAAGCGCTTGCGCGCCGTGTAGAAGTCCATCGACCGCACCGCGTACTGGATCGCCGCCGGGATCTCCAGGCAGCCGGGCACCGCATAGCGCTGGTACGTGCAGCCCGCCTTCTCGATCTCGCCGATCGCACCGCGCGACAGTTCGTCGGCGATGTCCTCGTAGAAGCGGGCCTCCACGACCATGATGTGCGGCACGTCGTTCATCGTGCGGTCATTCGGCGTCCGGAATGGCCCGGTGGCCGGTGACCGTCAGGCCATAGCCCTCCAGCCCGATGATCGCCTTCTTGCGGTTCGACAGCAGCACCATGCTGCGCACGCCCAGGTGCAGCAGGATCTGCGCCCCGACGCCATAGTCGCGCAGCTCCGACCCGCCGCCCGACTGCCCTTCCAGCCGCGCCATCGCGGCGGCGGACAGGCTGGTCGCCTGCGGTTCGCGCAGCAGGACGATGACGCCGCGCCCCTCGCGGGCGATCAGTTCCATGGAGGCCTGCAGCTCGCCGTCGCGGCCGGCCGAGGTGTCGCCCAGCACGTCGTCCAGCACGGACAGCGCGTGCATGCGCACCAGCACCGGCTCGTCGCCCGAGATGTCGCCGCGCACCAGCGCGATGTGCTCGGCGTACGCCACCTTGTTGACGTACACGTACATCTGGAAACGCCCGCCGTGCCGGCTGTCCAGCGTACCGGCCAGCCGCTGCTCGACGATCGTCTCGGTGCGCCGGCGGTGGGCGATGAGGTCGGCGATGGTGCCCACCTTCAGCCCGTGGAACTGCGCGAACTTCACCAGATCCGGCAGGCGGGCCATGGTGCCGTCGTCGTTCATGATCTCGCAGATCACGCCGGCCGGCGTCAGCCCGACCATGCGGGCGATGTCCACGGCGGCTTCCGTGTGCCCGGCGCGCACCAGCACGCCGCCGTCGCGCGCCAGCAGCGGGAAGATGTGGCCGGGCGTGACGATGTCCTCCGGCCCCGCCTTGGGGTCGATGGCGACGGCGATGGTGCGGGCGCGGTCGGCGGCCGAGATGCCGGTGGTCACCCCCTCGCGCGCCTCGATGGACACGGTGAAGGCGGTGTGGTGGCGCGACGCGTTCTGCTGCGCCATCAGCGGCAGCCGCAGCTTCTCGATGCGCTCGTGGTCCATGGCGAGGCAGATCAGGCCGCGCCCGAACTTCGCCATGAAGTTGACCACCTCGGCGGTGGCCATCTGCGCGGGGATGACGAGGTCGCCCTCGTTCTCGCGGTCCTCGTCGTCGACCAGGACGAACATGCGGCCCTGGCGCGCCTCTTCGAGGATCTCTTCGGCGGGCGACAGGAAGGAATGGTACTCGGAGGTCATTCTTGGCCCACCAGCCGGGCGACGTAGCGCGCCAGCATGTCGATTTCCATGTTCACGCGATCGCCCGGCTTCAGGTCGCCGAAGGTCGTGGCGACCTGCGTGTGCGGGATGATGTTGACGCCGAAGCGGGCGCCGTCCACCTCGTTCACCGTCAGCGACACGCCGTCGATCGCCACCGAGCCCTTGGAGGCCACGTATTTGGCGAGGTTGGCCGGCGCCTCGAACGTCAGGCGCCTGGATTCGCCGTCCGGGCGCACGTCCGCCACCGTCGCCACGCCGTCGACGTGGCCGGACACGATGTGCCCGCCCAACTCGTCGCCCAGCCTCATGGCGCGTTCCAGGTTGACGCGCGCGCCCGGCCGCCAGCCGCCCAGCGTGGTCTTCGACAGCGTCTCGGCCGAGGCCTGGACGGCGAACCACCCCGGCCCCTTGTCGATGACGGTCAGGCACACGCCGTTGTTGGCGATGGACGCGCCGATGGCGACCGTCTCCGTATCGAAGGCGGTCTCGATGGTGAAGCGCGTATCGCCGTCGCTCTCAACGGCCTTGACGCGCCCGATGTCGGTGATGATCCCGGTGAACATGGCCGGGACTTTAGCAGGTTTTGTGCGGGGGGGAAGGGGTGCCGGCGCGACGGAGCGTTGCGCGTGGGGATGCGGGAGGGCGCGGCCCTCCCGCATCCGCACGCGGTCAGCCCCTAGCATCCCTCCCCGCCCGCGCATGGTTCCCATGCGGTGCCCGCTCTGGCCGCGTCGCGTCGAAACCGCCATGCTGCGGCGCATGCAACTCCACGCGCCGCAACACCGCCCCGCCGTCGACACCCGCTGGCTCGCCATCGTGCTCAGCACGATGATGGCCTTCGGGCCCTTGGCCATCGACATGTACCTGCCGGCCCTGCCGGCGATCGGGCGCGATCTGGCGGCGGCGCCGGCCGCGGTGCAGATGTCGCTGTCCGGCTTCTTCCTGGGATTCGGCATCGGCCAGCTTGTGTGGGGGCCGCTGGGCGACCGGGTCGGGCGGCGCGGGCCGATCGCGGCGGGCATCGCGCTGTTCGTGGTGGGCAGCGTCGGCTGCGCGTTGGCCGGCGACGCCTCGCATCTCGCCATGTGGCGCTTCGTGCAGGCGTTCGGGTCGTGCGCCGCGCCGGTGCTCGCCCGCGCCATGGTGCGCGACCTCTACCCGCAGGATCAGGCGGCGCGCATGCTGTCCTTGATGATGCTGATCATGAGCGTGGCGCCGATGGCGGCGCCGCTGGTCGGCGGGCAGGTGCTGACGCATTTCGGCTGGCGCGCGATCTTCGTCGGGCTCGCCGGGTTCGGCGTGCTGGCGGCGATGGCCCTGTTCACCATCCCCGAGAGCCTGCCGGCGTCGCGCCGCAGCGGCGCCGGCATCCCGACGATGCTGCTGGGCTACGTCCGCCTGCTGGGCAACCGGCGCTATCTCGCCTACGCGCTGAGCGGCGCCTTCTTCTTCGGCGGCATGTTCGCCTACATCGCCGGGACGCCCTTCGTGTACATCGAGTATTACGGCGTCCCGGCCGAGCTGTACGGCCTGCTGTTCGGCCTGAACGTGGTCGGCATGATGATCTTCAACATCGTCAACCGCCGGCTGGTGCTGAAGGCCGGCTCCGACCGGGTGCTGCGCGCCGGGGCGCTGGCGGGGGCGGTGTTCGCGGTGGTGCTGGCCGTCACCGGGGCGACCGGCACGCTGGGGCTGGTCGGCATCGTCGTGCCGCTGTTCGCCTATCTGTCGATGACCGGGCTGATCGCCGCCAACGCCATGGCCGGCGCCATGTCGGTCAACCCCGCCATGGCGGGCGCCGCCTCGGGCCTTGCCGGCACCTTGCAGTTCGGCGTCGGCGCCCTGGCCAGCGCCATGATCGGCTGGTTCGCCGACGGATCGCCCGCCCCCATGGTGCTGGTCATCGGCGGCATGGGAATCGCCGCGGCGCTGGCCGCGCTGGCGGTTCAGTCCGAGCGGCGGACGTAGCTCTCGGCCACGTCGGCGCCGGCGCGGCGGACGCCGACGCGCTCGAAATCGGCGGCGTCGGCCAGCCGGTCCACGCCGAACCCGGCCACCGCCGCCGTGCCGTCGCCGCCGATGACGCGCGCGGCGCGGAACCACTCCAGCCGGTCGACCAGCCGGGCGCGCAGCAGCGAGGCGGCCAGCGTCGCCCCGCCCTCCACCAGCACCCGCGTGATGCCGCGCGCCGCCAGCGCCCGCGCCGCCAGTGCCGGGTCCGGCAGGCCGGCGGCGTCGGGGGCCACCGGGATCAGTTCGACACCGCAGTCGGCGAAGACCTGAGCGCGCAGCGGGTCGGGGTCCGGGCAGGTGACCAGCCATGTGGGGATGCGCGCCGCCGTGGCGGCCAGCCTGGAGGTCAGCGGCAGGCGCAGCCGGCTGTCGAACACCACGCGCACCGGCGAGCGGTGCTCCAGGCCCGGCAGGCGGCAGGTCAGTTCCGGATCGTCGGCCAGCGCCGTGCGGATGCCCACCATGATGGCGTCGTGGCTGGCGCGCAGCCCGTGCCCCCAGGCGCGCGCCGTGGCGCCGGTGATCCATTTTGATTCGCCGGCGTGGGTGGCGATGCGGCCGTCCAGCGTCGTCGCCAGCTTCAGCGTGAACAGCGGCCGGCCGTGCAGAATGCGGGTGAAGAAGCCGCGGTTCAGCTCGTACGCCTCCTCGGCGCAGACGCCGGTGTCCACGGCGATGCCGGCCTCGCGCAGGCGGCGCACGCCGCCGCCGGCCACGCGCGGGTCGGGGTCCTCGCACGCCACCACCACGCGCGCCACGCCCG
>DASWVP010000480.1:0-25171 GCA_036401175.1 Azospirillum sp.
GGCGCAGGCCGCCGGCGCGCCGCGCCCGGCCGAGGCGGTGGCCGAGGGCGCCGAGGATCTGGCGCCGATGCCGCGCGACTACCGCGCGCTGGTGCAGCTTTTCGCCGACCGGCGCGAGGGCGCCCTGTACGGGCACCTGTACGGCGCCGTGCACCTCGTGCGGATGGAGCCGGGCCGGCTGGAACTGCGCCCGACGCCCATGGCGCCCAACAACCTCGCCAACCGCGTCGGCCAGTTGCTGACCGAATGGACCGGGCAGCGCTGGGTGGCGATGGTGAGCACCCGCCCCGGCGAGCCGACCCTGGCCGAGCAGGACGACGCGGAGGTGCGGCGCGCCTACGCCGAGGCCGAGGCCAACCCGGTGGTGCGCGCCGTGCTGAGCACCTTCGACGGCGCCCGGATCGTCGACGTGCGCGACCTCGCCAAGGCGGCGGCGGAGGCACAGGCGGCCGCCCAGGTTGCGGATGAGCCCGACAGTGACGACATCAATATCCGCGACGCCCTGTTGTACCCGTTGGATGAAATTGGAGACGAATAAGCCATGAAGAACATCGGCCAGATGATGAAGCAGGCCCAGCAGATGCAGGCCAAGATGCAGGAGATGCAGGCGAAGCTGGCCGACATCGAGGTGGGCGGCCAGTCGGGCGCCGGCATGGTCAGCGTCACGGTGAACGGCAAGGGCGAGCTGAAAAAGGTGAAGCTCGACAAGTCGATCGTCGACCCCGAGGACACCGAGATGCTGGAAGACCTCATCGTCGCCGCCTTCAACGACGCCAAGACCAAGGTGGAAGCGCAGGTCGCCGAGGAAACCTCGAAGCTGATGGGCGGCATGAAGCTGCCGCCGGGCATCAAGCTGCCGTTCTGAGACGGACACAAGACACGGATGGAACACGGATAGACACGATCATCTTCTTCATCTGTGTTTATCTGTGTCCATCTGTGTCAAAAAATCTGTTTCCCGCCGAACGCCGTCATCGGCAGGATTTTGTTTTGACACAGATGAACACAGATAAACACAGATGAAGAGGATAAAGATAATTCTCTATCCGCGTTCATCCGTGTCTCAGATCCCCGTAAAGGGGCAAGCGGCTGGAATTCATGATCGGACCTGAAATCGAACGGCTGATCCAGCTCCTGGCCAAGCTGCCGGGGCTGGGGCCGCGCTCGGCGCGGCGGGCGGCGCTGCACCTGATGAAGCGGCGCGAGGGCCTGCTGGTGCCGCTGTCGGAAGCCATGGCGCTGGCCGCCGAGGCGATCCGCACCTGCGAGGTGTGCGGCAACATCGACACGCGCAGCCCCTGCACCGTCTGCGCCGACCCCACCCGCGACCGCTCCATCCTCTGCGTGGTGGAGGATGCCGGCGACCTGTGGGCGCTGGAGCGCACGCGCGCCTTCCGCGGCACCTACCACGTGCTGGGCGGCACGCTGTCGGCCCTGCAGGGCGTGGGGCCGGACGACCTCAACATCGCTTCCCTGGTCGAACGCGCCCGCGCCGAGGCGGTGACGGAGGTGATCCTGGCGCTGAACGCCACCGTGGACGGCCAGACCACCGCGCACGTGGTCACCGACCGCCTCGCGGCGGCCGACGTCACCGTGTCGCGTCTGGCGCACGGCGTGCCGGTCGGCGGCGAACTGGACTATCTGGACGACGGCACCCTGACCGCGGCACTGAAGGCCCGCCGGCCGTTCTGATGCTGGGCAGACACCACGCGAAAGCGCGGTACGGTCGCGGATGGACCGCACCGCGACAGAGTTGGATTACGGCTTGGCCGGGGATGTCGGCACTTCGGCCGTCTGCGGCGTGACTTCGCCCACCGGCATCATGATGTGGGCATAGGGCGTGCCGCCCCACATCACATACGGCACCTTCGGATCCCCAGCGGAGCGCGGGTAGCCCTGCATGGCGTCCACGCCGCCGAAGATCATCACGTGCGGTCCGGTGTCCACCCAGGCCTGACCCGCGGCCGGAGCGGTGGCGTACGGGTCGTCGTTGCTGGCATCCGAACCACCCGCCAGCATGTAGGCGAGGCCGATCTGTCCTTTCGCGGGCTCCTTGCGCTCCATCCACGCCTTCGCCCATTCCATGCCGTTCTTGTCCAGGCACATAGGGTCGTTGCCGGGTGTCATCGGGTTGTCGGGCATGCAGGTGAAGTTGCCCGTCCCCTGGCGCAGCGTCCGCATTTCTCCCTTCTCGTTCATGGCAACGACCGTCGCCGCCTCGGAGACCGCGCGCGGCGCCGCCGACATGGCGTTGGCGATCATTTCACCGTCGGTCTTCGCCGCCATATGGCCGGCATCGCGGCTCTGGGCGAGGGCGCCGATGGGCGAGAACGTCAGGGCCACGGCGGAAAGCAACAGGGCCATCCTGTACGTGGTCATGTGATGCCCCCCTGAGATGCGCAGCCAAGGCGGCTGCCCAGGAAATATGCGCTCACACGAACCAAGTGCTTTCGATTATGATGGACATACGCCTCCCGAGGCTATTGCCCGCCCCATCTCCTTAATCCGGCGGAGAACACTGGGTGGAAAAGAGGGCGCGACCGGATCGAAGATCCACCGGGAGCGCAGGCCCGAAAAGGGCAAGCGTGCTCCGGGAACGGCTCAATCCACCAGCGGGCAGCGGCCTTCGCTCCAGGCCAGCGGGATGACGTTGTTGCGGTCGGTCAGGGTGTGCAGTTCGGTGAGGTTGCCGCCGGCGCCCTGGACCATCGACGCGGCATATGCGGCATAATGCTGCATCAGAATAATGCGCGCAATTGTCGCATCCTGGCCGTTGCGCTCGTCACGTTCGACCCGCCGCTCCAGTCCGACGATCGCCTCGCGATGCCGATCCATCGTGCTGATCACTGCCGCATGCATGCCGACACCTCTCGCAACCAGGAACATTCCGCCCGAATATTATTATCAGAGGAAAACCCAGGCCGCAATACTCAGAAATCTATAGTATTTGTATTCGAGCCGATATCGTTTGTTTTGCCAGCATACGGCCACACCGATGGTTCAGCATGCCTGTCTCATCGGCGCGCAAGCCCCCCGCCCCGCCCCGCCCCCCGCGAGGCGCGGAGGGCGGGTGCGAGGATCGGCCGGAACGGGCGTCTACTGGGGCAGCGGCGGCGGGTTGTCGGAAAGGGACCGCAGGTAGGCGATGACGTTGGCCCGCTCCTGGTCCTTCTTCAGGCCGGCGTAGGTCATCTTGGTGCCGGGCGCGTAGCCCTTGGGGTCGTGGAGGAACTTGTTCAGTTCCTCGTAGGTCCACTCGCCCTTGCCCTTGATGGCGTCGGAATAGGCGAAGCCGGCCACGTGGCCCTTGGCGGCGCCGACCACCCCGTACAGGTTCGGTCCGACCTTGCCCGGCTCGCCCTTGTTGAAGCTGTGGCAGGCGGCGCAGGCCTTGGACGCGGCCTGCCCGGCGGCCGGATCGGCCTTGGCGAGCAGCGGGCCGATCTCGGCCGGGCCGCCGGTGGCGGCCGACGCGGCCGGCGCCGAGCCCTGCCCCTCCGGCACCGCGATGATGTAGGCCGGCTTTTCCAGCGGCTTGGGATGCACCAGCACCTCGGCAACGAAGCCGGCCAGCATGGCGATCAGCATGCCCAGCAGCACGGCCCCGAATATCTTATTGGATTCCATCGACATTACGCCTCATCCCTCTCGTTCTTCGTCTTGTTTCCAAGCTCTTGTTTCGGGACGGCCGCCGCCGGCGGGGCCGTCCCTTCCCGTAAATTGGTCTTCGCGGGGTTGACGGAAAGTCTCGATCCGTGCTTCACCCGGCCGAATGCCCCTTCGCACGACCGGTAGCCGCCCCATGACCACCTCGCCGTCGAACCCCGTCGTCGTCATTCCCGCCCGCATGGCGTCCACCCGGCTGCCGGGCAAACCGCTGGCGGATATCGACGGTGCACCTATGATCGTGCACGTCTGGCGCCGCGCCGTCGAGGCCGATATCGGCCCGGTCGTCGTCGCCGCCGCCGAGGCGGAGGTGGCGCGGGCGATCACCGATGCCGGCGGCACGGCGGTGCTGACGCGGCCCGACCACCCCTCGGGCTCCGACCGTATCTTCGAGGCGGTCCGCCTGATCGACCCGCACGGGCGGCACGACGCGGTGGTCAACGTGCAGGGCGACCTGCCGACCATTGAGCCGGCGGTGGTGCGCGCCGTCTTCGCGCCGCTGTCCGACCCGGCGGTGGACATCGCCACCCTGGTCACCGCCATCACCCGCGACGAGGAGCGAACCGACCCCAACGTGGTCAAGGCGGTGGTCGAGTTGGCCGAGGGCGCCGTCCGGGGCCGCGCGCTGTACTTCACGCGGGCCACGGCGCCGTGGGGCGACGGGCCGCTGTTCCACCACATCGGCCTGTACGCCTACCGCCGCGCCGCGCTGGAGCGCTTCGTGACGCTGCCGCCCGCCGTGCTGGAGCAGCGCGAGCGGCTGGAGCAGCTGCGCGCGCTGGCCAACGGCATGCGCATCGACGCCGCCGTCGTTGACGCGGTTCCGCTCGGCGTCGATACTCCGGGCGACCTGGAGCGCGCCCGGATCCTCCTGGCGCGCCGCCCCTTCGCTTGAGCCTTCCCATGCAGCCGCACGACCTCATCGCCTTCCAGGGCCTGCCTGGCGCCTATTCCGACCTGTCCTGCCGCTCCGTCTTCCCGGAGATGGGGACGCTGCCCTGCGCGACGTTCGAGGACGCCTTCGCCGCCGTGCGCGAGGGCCGGGCGCGGCTCGCCATGATCCCGGTGGAGAACTCGGTCGCCGGCCGCGTCGCCGACAACCACCAGCTTCTGCCCGAGGGTGGCCTGCACATCATCGGCGAGCATTTCCAGCGGGTGAACCACCAGCTTCTGGCGCCCAAGGGGGCGACGCTGCAGACCATCAGAACGGTGCGCAGCCACATCCAGGCGCTGTCCCAGTGCCGCAAGCTGACCCGCGAGCTGGGCCTGGAGGTGATCCAGCACGCCGACACCGCCGGCGCCGCCGCCGAGGTCGCCAAGCTGGACGACCCGCGCCACGCCGCCATCGCGTCGGAACTGGCCGCCGAGACCTACGGCCTGAACATCCTCAAGAGCAACATCGAGGATGCCGAGCACAACACGACGCGCTTTCTCATCATGTCGCGCGAGCCGAAGATCCCGCCGGCCGGATCGACCAAGACCGTCACCACCTTCGTCTTCCGCGTGCGCAGCGTTCCGGCGGCGCTGTACAAGGCGATGGGCGGCTTCGCCACCAACGGCGTCAACATGACGAAGCTGGAAAGCTACATGGTCGGCGGCCGCTTCACCGCCGTGCAGTTCTACGCCGACGTCGAAGGGCACCCGGACGAACGCCCGCTTCGATTGGCGCTGGAGGAGCTGGACTTCTTCGCCCGCGACGTGAAGATTCTTGGAGTCTATCCGGCCAGCCTGTTCCGTTATCAGGGAAGCCAACTGCACGGCGAAGACTGATCGGCAAAAACACGGCGGCGGCGCGGCATAGGCTGTTGGGCGTATGCCGCGCTGCGGCGGCCGCTTTTGTGCAGCGCGACAGAAAATCGAAAGAAATGCGGCATCCGGTCGCAGAGGACGGCGGGCTACGTCTTAACCTCGTCTTGGGCTGTCCTTATTCCATTCCATGTGATACAAATGTGACTATTGGAGAGCCCGGCAAACCGGGCCTTCAGCCCCGGTGTGCGCCGGGCTCGACCCCGGCGGCGCCCATGGCACCACTGGATGGAGGTGGCCATGCTTACCTATGAGGACTGCATCGGTCTCGCCAATCTCGAAAAGGACGAGGTGGCCCAGATCGCGGAGCACGAGCGGCTCCCGTACATGACCGCGCTCGAAAAAGGTGCGTCGCTGCTGTTGCAGCCGTGGGGCGACGCCGCTATCCGGCAGATGGTCTGGGACAACTTGTGCAAGGCGAACCAGCGTCAGAAGGAGGAACGCACCCTCGAACTGGCGGACCTCTACCGGGTGACCTGCGAGCGGCATCCGAACACGTGCGACCGGCGCAATTCGCCGGTGCGCCCCACGCACCCGATCTGGCGGAACGACTGACCGCCCGACCAACCTTCCCCAGGCCCGGCCCGCCCGCGAGCCGGGCTTTCCGTTGGTGGGGAAGACCATGCGCGCTATATTCCAGGGATGACGAAGATCACGGCATCTCGACGCATCGTCCAGGGAATGACGAAGCCCCACGCGACCGGCGCCACGCCGGCCACGGCGGGTCCTGACGGCCTGTACGAGCGCGACTTCGTCACCTGGCTCGACCGGCAGGCGATGCTGATCCGCGATGGGCAACTCGACCGCCTCGACCTCGCCCATCTCGCCGAAGAGCTGGAGGACATGAGCAAGAGCAAGCGCCAGGAACTCCGTTCCCGCCTCGACGTGCTCCTGACGCACCTGCTCAAGTACCAGTTCCAGCCCGAGTCCCGCACGGGAAGCTGGCTTGGCACGATCATCGAGCAACGCGCGCGGATCGAAGACCTGTTCGAGGAAAGCCCGAGCCTGCGCCCGCTCCTGGCCGACCTGCTGAACGACGAACGCCTTTACCGGACGGCGCTGCGGGTCGCCGTGGCGGAAAGCGGACTGCCCAAGGCGCGCTTCCCGGAGCGGAACCCGTACGGCCCGGAAGCGCTGGACGAGGATTTCTGGCCCGGCACCGGCCCGCACCCGGATTTCTGAACGTTCGCGGGCCGGGTTCAGGCGGTGGCGCGGGCCGCTACCCCGCCGCGATCCAGTCGTCGATCATGCGGCGCGCGATGGAATCGCCGCGCGGCGGGCGGAAGTCGTCGGTGGGTTCGCGGTCGCGCATGCGCTCGCGCGTCACCCACATGGCGTGCTGAAGCTCGTCGGTCAGGGCGATGTCGGTGTCCACCGCCCGCGCCGTGAAGCCCAGCATCAGCGACGACGGGAACGGCCAGGGCTGCGAAGAGTGGTAGCGGATGTCGGTGATGCGCAGCCCCACCTCCTCGAACACCTCGCGGGCGACCGCCTCCTCCAGGCATTCGCCGGGCTCGACGAAGCCGGCCAGCGTCGAGTACATGCCCGGCGGCCACGTCGCCTGCCGGCCCAGCACGCAACGGTCGCCGCCGTCGTGGATCAGCATGATCACCGCCGGGTCGGTGCGCGGGAAGTGCTGCGCGCCGCACGCGGGGTTGGAGCACAGGCGCACGTGCCCGGCCTCCGCGCTCAGGGCCGGGGCGCCGCAGACGCCGCAGAAGCGGTGCCGGGCGTTCCACCACAACAGGCCGCGGGCGTAGGCGCACAGCGCCGCCTCGTCGCGCGGCAGCAGCAGGCCGACGCCGCGCAGGTCGAGGAAGCGGCCCCGCCCGGCCAGCAGCGGGTGCGCCTCGATCCCCGCCGCCTCGGCCGCGGCGGCGGTGAGGTCCACGGCGAACAGCGGCGTTTCGCCCATCAGGCCGAGCAGCACCGGCTCCACCTCCGCACCCCAGTCGAGGGCGGCCGGCAGCATGACGGCGCGCGGCGCGTCGTCCGGCCCGGCGACCAGCGAGCGGGCCTGCCAGAGCGGCAGGACGAGGGCATCGGGCGCGGCGCGGGCGGCGGCGAGCCAGCCGGCGTCCTTGCGGCGGTGGGCGGCGCGGTCGAGCGGAGCCGCCGCGTACACGTTCGGGCGTTCAAGCATGGCGCGAGTGTAGGCACGACAACCGCCCGCGGCCAAGAGCCGGCATGCCCGCACCGATGGCATGGGACCCGCGCTTTCCCGTTTGGCAGCGGCGGTGCGCCCGTTTAGGATGCGGCGTCGTTCGTGTGCCGGCGGAGCCCCCATCCATGACCGAGACCTGTCCCGCCCATCTGGTGGCGCTCGCCGAGCGTCTGGCCGATTCCAGCGCACCGGTGGTGCGCCGCTATTTCCGCACGCCGGTGGCAGTGGACGACAAGGCCGACTCCTCGCCGGTCACCATCGCCGACCGCGAGGCGGAGCGCGCCATCCGCACCATCATCGAGGCCGAGCGCCCCGAGGACGGCATCGTCGGCGAGGAGCACGGGACGAAGAACACCGACGCCGAATACGTCTGGGTGATCGACCCGATCGACGGCACCAAATCGTTCATCACCGGCCGGCCGATCTTCGGCACGCTGATCGCGCTGCTGCGCGGGGGACGGCCGATCCTGGGCATCATCGACCAGCCGATCATCGGCGACCGCTGGATCGGCGTCGCCGGCCGGCCCACCACGCACAACGGCCAGCCGGCCCGGGTGCGCGCCTGCGCCGGCGGGCTGGGCGCGGCGATGCTGGGCACCACCTCGCCCGACCTGTTCCCCGGCGACGACATGCACGCCTTCCGCCGCGTGTCGGCGGCGTCCAAGGTCACCGTGTACGGCGGCGACTGCTACACCTACGGCCTGCTCGCCAGCGGCCATTACGATCTGGTGGTGGAAGCGGGGCTGAAGCTGTACGACTTCGCGGCGCTGGTGCCCGTGGTCACCGGCGCCGGCGGCATCATGACCGACTGGCGGGGCCGGCCGCTCGATGCCACATCCGACGGGCACGTGGTCGCCGCGGGCGACGCGGGCACCCACCGCGAAGCGCTCGCCGCGCTGGCCGGCTGACCCAATCTTGAAGGCCATATCTTGTGAAGGCCATGACTTCGATCCCCATCACCCGGCCGGCGCGTTCCGTCCTCGACGACGCGCCGGACAACCTCAAGGCCTTCGTCGGCTCGCTGACCGGTATGGTGGCGCAGGGCGCCAACTGGATGGTCCGCAAGAAGACGCTGTGCGACACCATGCTGAGCCTCGGCGCCTATCTGGCGATGAGCCCGGAGCAGAAGCGCAGGATGGCCGACGACATCGGCCGCGAGCTGCCGGAAGACGAAGTGGACGGCGACGAGGCCACGGCGCGATTCGCCGAGATGCTGCCCTTCTACGTCGGCGCCATCCTGGAGCAGATGGACGAGCAGCGCGTGGCCAGCGCCGAGCAGGCCGCCGTCTACGTGCTGTCCATCCACCCCGAGCATCAGGCGGCGGCCGAGGCCTGGATGATGGCCGACCCGCGCAACGCCAAGGCGGTGCGCAAGCTGGTCAAGGGTGACAAGCGCTTCGCCACACTGTTGAAAACGGCCCGCGTGCCTGGCGGCACGGCCGCCCGGAGCCTGGAAGGAGAACCCTGATGACCGCCATCGTGAAACCCGAGGAGTCGCTGTACGACTCGGCTCCCGAGGAGCTGAAGCCGACGCTCGACGATCTGGTCAAGCAGGTGCAGTCCGACGCCAACTGGAAGGTGCGCAAGAAGACGCTGCTGGACGTGCTGTCGGTGCTGGACGCCGCCACGGAGATGACCGAGGAGCAGCGCCTCGAACTCGACCGCGTCATGCGCGGCATCGAGGAGGGCACCATCACCCCGGAAGAGGCCGAGCGGGCGCTGGAAATGCTGGAGATGGCGCCCGACGCCGAGGTCTCCGAGGACGAGGACGAGGTGGCGGCCTCGGCCGACGTGCTGCCGGTGTTCATCGGCGCCATCCTGGAACGCCTGGGCGAGGAGCGCATCGTCTGCGTGGAACAGGCGGCGATCTACCTGCTGTCGGCGCACGACGAGCACGCCGCCGCCGCCGAGCAGTGGCTGCAGGACGACCCGAAGCACGGCAAGGCCTTCAAGAAGCTGCTGCGCAGCGACCGCCGCTACGAAGCGCTGTTCGAGCTGATCCTGGCGCCGGACCTGGACGAGGACGACCTGGACGACGACGACCTGGACGAAGACAAAGACGACCGGCCGTAGGCGCGCGATGCGCGTCCTCGCCGCCCTTGCCCCCGCCCTGGCGGCGCTTGCGCTGCTGGCCGGCCCGGCGCTGGCCGAAACCACGCGGGCGCACGCGCTGCGGCAGTTCGGCGCGCCGGCCTTCGGGCCGGAGGTCGCGCACCTGCCGCACGCCAACCCGGACGCGCCCAAGGGCGGGCAGCTCACCATGGCGGCGCCGGGCACGTTCGACAGCCTGAACCCGCTGATCCTGCGCGGCGTGCGGCCGCGCACGCTGGGGCTGATCTCCGACGCGCTGATGGTTTCCTCCGGGTGGGAGCTGGACGCCGCCTATGGCGCGCTGGCCGAAAGCGTCGAGGTGCCGGACGACCGGAGCTGGGCCGTCTTCCACCTGCGCGCCGACGCGCGCTGGCACGACGGCCGGCCGGTGACGGCGGCGGACGTCGCCTTCACCTGGGACGCCATCCAGGCGCACGGCGCGCCCTTCCTCAAGTCGTTCCTGGACAAGGTGGCGACGGTGGAGGCGCTGGACGACCGGCGGGTGCGGATCACGCTGAAGACCACCGGCGAGATCAAGCCGATCATCGACTTCGGCCTGTCCATGGCGCCGCAGCCCCGGCACTGGTGGACCGCCGGGGAGCGCGACATTTCCAAGACGACGCTGGAAGCGCCGCTGGGCTCCGGCCCCTACCGCATAAAGGCGGTGGATCCCGGCCGCTCCATCACCTTCGAGCGGGTGGCGGATTATTGGGGCCGCGACCTGCCCACCGCCAGGGGCTTTTATAACTTCGACACGGTGAAGGTGGACTTCTACCGCGACGACGACGTGATGTTCGAGGCGTTCAAGGGCGGCGCCTACGACATGCGCATGGAAAACCGGGCGCAGCGCTGGACCACCGGCTACGACTTCCCCGCCGCGACGGACGGCCGCGTCGTGCGCCGCGCGGTGGGCAGCGAGCTGCCGCTGGGCGCCCAGGGCTTCCGCTTCAACACGCGCCGGGCGAAGTTCGCCGACCCGCGGGTGCGTGAGGCGTTCGGCCAGCTCTTCGATTTCGAGTGGATCCAGAAGAACCTGCTGCACGGCCAGTACCGCCGCACCACGTCCAACTTCCCCAACTCCGACTACGGCGCCAAGGGCCCGCCGGGGCCGGACGAGCTGAAACTGCTGGAGCCGCACCGCGGCACGCTGCCCGACGCGGTGTTCGGCAAGCCGTTCGAGCTGCCCAGGACGGACGGCACCGGCAACAACCGCGCCAACCAGCGCGAGGCGCTGCGCCTGTTCAAGGCGGCCGGCTGGGAGCTGAAGGACGGCAAGCTGGTCAACGCGAAGACCGGCGAGCCGATGAGCGTGGAGTTCCTGGACGGCAGCGGTTCGCTGACGCGCGTCGTCCAGCCCTATGTCGAGACGCTGCGCCGCACGGGCATCGACGCCAATCTGCGCATCGTCGACACCGCGCAGTACGAGAAGCGCACGGACGACTTCGATTTCGACGTGGTGATCGCCAACTTCAACTTCTTCAGCCCGCCGGGAACGGAACTGCGCAGCTATTTCGGCTCGGCCGCCGCCGACGTGCCGGGTTCCGCCAACTACGCCGGCATCAAGGAGCCGGTGGCGGACGCGCTGATCGAGATGATCATCGCCGCCAAGGACCTGGAGACGCTGCAAGCGGCCACCCGCGCGCTCGACCGCGTGCTGCTGTGGGGGCACTACATGGTGCCGCACTGGTACAACCCGGAAACCTGGGTGGCGGCGTGGGACACGTTCGGCTGGCCGGAAAAGACAGCCAAGTACGACATGAGCTTCCGCAACACCGGCTTCCCGGCCAACTGGTGGGTGGACCCGGCGAAGGCGGCGAAGCTGGGGCGGTGAGGGGACGCTATTCGGGGAAGACGGTCTTCAGGTCGCGGGCGCCGTGGATTGCCCGGAACACCTCGATGCCGTCGCCAACCAGCCGGTAAAACACGAGATAGCGCCCCACCGGAAAGCTGCGCACCCCCTTCCCGATTTCCGGGCGAGCCCGGCCCATACCGGGGGACCGCGCAAGGGCACGGCATTGCCGCCTGATGCCCGCGATGAACCGTCCCGCATTCACGATGCTGTCCTTGCCGATGCAGGCGCCGATTTCCGCCAAGTCGGCGGCTGCCCTCGGTGTGTAGCGGACGCGGGACATTCGGTCAGGCGGTCAGGCGGTCAGGCGGTCAGGCGTCGGGGTCCGGAAACTTCGCTTGAAGCATGGAGAAGACCTCGTCCTCGTCCAGCAGGCGCCCGGCGTCCGCCTCGGCCATTCCCTCCGCCACGGCCGCCCGCAACCACGCCAGCTTCTCCTCGTCCGTCTCATCGACGGGCTCGGCGATCACGCGGTAACGGGTGCCGGGAATCGGGTACTTCGGGAACTGGGCGGCGACGCTCTTCGGCAGTTCCTCGGCACGGATGATGGCGGTCACTTTCGCGGGCATGGGCGGCGCTCTCCGAATGATGCGGGCAGTGTACACCATCCTCAACGCGGCGGCAGCCGGTGCGTTCAGGGATGGCGAGCACGCGCCGCCTTGATATCGCCGCACGCGCGGGCTAAGTGCACATTCGAAAGTTGGCTAGGCTAAGGTTGGCCCGGCGCCACCCTCCCCCCTTCGGGGTACGTCGTGAAGGGAGGGTGCGGCGGCTGGCCCTTGATTCGTTATCCGCGCAATGATGGCGCCCCGGAGGAGTGAGGACACCCGCGCATGCTGGCCTACATCGTCCGCCGCCTTCTGCTCATCGTCCCGACGCTGTTCGGGATCATGGTCGTCAATTTCCTGATCGTGCAGATCGCCCCCGGCGGCCCCATCGAGCAGATGATCGCCCGCGTGCAGGGCACGGCGGTGGAGGCGACGGCGCGCATCGGCGGCACCGGCACCGGCGACGCGGGCGCCGCCCAGCAGCAGGGGCAGGTGGCCGGCGGCGGCAACGAGGCGTCCAGCCGATACCGCGGGGCGCGCGGCCTGGACCCGGAGTTCATCAAGCAGCTGGAGCGCGAGTTCGGCTTCGACAAGCCGCTGCACGAGCGCTTCGTCCACATGATCTCCAACTACATCGTGTTCGACTTCGGCAAGTCGTACTTCCGCGACCAGCGCGTGGTGGACCTCGTGCTCGACAAGCTGCCGGTGTCGATCTCGCTGGGGCTGTGGACGACGCTGCTGGTGTATCTGGTGTCGATCCCTCTGGGCATCGCCAAGGCGGTGCGCGACGGCCAGCCGTTCGACGTGTGGACCTCGGGCGTCGTCATCGTCGGCTACGCCATCCCCGGCTTCCTGTTCGCCGTGCTGCTGATCGTGGTGTTCGCCGGCGGGCGCTATTTCGACTGGTTCCCGCTGCGCGGGCTCGTCTCCGACAACTGGTCGGAGTTGCCGTGGTACCGGCAGATCCTGGATTACTTCTGGCACATCACGCTGCCGGTGACGGCGCTGGTGATCGGCGGCTTCGCCGGGCTGACCATGCTGACCAAGAACTCCTTCCTGGAGGAGATCAACAAGCAGTACGTCGTCACCGCCCGCGCCAAGGGGTTGACCGAGCGGCGGGTGCTGTACGGGCACGTGTTCCGCAACGCCATGCTGATCGTCATCGCCGGCTTCCCCGGCGCCTTCATCGGCATCCTGTTCACCGGGGCCATGCTGATCGAGGTGATCTTCTCGCTGGACGGGCTGGGCCTGCTGGGCTTCGAGGCGGCGATCAACCGCGACTATCCGGTGATGTTCGCCACGCTGTACTTCTTCACGCTCCTGGGCCTCATCATGAATCTGGTGGGCGACGTCACCTACATGATGGTCGATCCGCGCATCGACTTCGAAGCGCGGAGGACCTGATGCCCATGACGCCGCTCACCCGCCGCCGCCTCGCCAATTTCCGCGCCAACCGGCGCGGCTACTGGTCGTTCTGGATCTTCCTGGTCCTCTTCCTGGTGACGCTGTTCGCCGAGTTCATCGCCAACGAACGGCCGCTGCTGGTGAAGCACGATGGCAACTGGTTCGTGCCCGTCGTGCGCGACTATCCGGAAACCGCCTTCGGCGGCGAGTTCGAGACGAACACCGACTTCCGCGACCCCTACGTCCAGCAGCTCATCGACGAGAAGGGCTGGGCCATCTGGCCGCCGATCCGCTATTCCTACCGCACCATCAACTACAACCTGCCGGTGCCCGCCCCCGCCCCGCCGTCGGCGGAGAACTGGCTGGGCACCGACGACCAGGGGCGCGACGTGGTGGCGCGCCTGATCTACGGCTTCCGCATCTCAGTGCTGTTCGGGCTGACGCTGACGCTGTTCTCGTCGGTCATCGGCGTCATCGCCGGCGCCGTGCAGGGCTATTTCGGCGGCCTGACCGACCTGCTGTTCCAGCGCTTCATCGAGATCTGGCAGGGCCTGCCCACGCTGTTTTTGCTGATCATCCTGTCCAGCGTGGTGACGCCCAATTTCTGGTGGCTGCTGGGGTTGCTGCTGCTGTTTTCCTGGACGGCGCTGGTCCACGTGGTGCGGGCGGAGTTCCTGCGGGCGCGCAACTTCGATTATGTGCGCGCCGCCCGCGCGCTGGGCGCCACCGACGCGCACATCATGGTGCGCCACGTGCTGCCCAACGCCATGGTGGCGACGCTGACCTTCCTGCCGTTCATCCTGAACGGCTCGATCACCACGCTGACGGCGCTGGACTTCCTGGGCTTCGGCCTGCCGCCCGGCTCGCCCTCGCTGGGCGAACTGCTGGCGCAGGGCAAGGCCAACTTGCAGGCGCCCTGGCTGGGCCTGACGGCGTTCTTCGTGCTGGCGCTGATGCTGAGCCTGCTGATCTTCATCGGCGAGGCGGTGCGCGACGCCTTCGACCCGCGCAAGACCATCGCCCAGCTGGGCGGCGGCGGCGCCGCCAACGAGGCGCCGGCCGCCGCCACAGCGGCGAAGAAGGCCGCGGAGTGACGAACCCCGATTCGCCGAAGGAGTCGCACGGGATCGCATTGCCAAGCTGGATAACTCGCGCTATGCCATGCGCTTGGATGCCTCACTTGCGGAAGAGAGTTTATACCTAAGGCAACTCGACCCCACGAGCCCTAAAATTCTTTGGCATTCAAGAACAGGCAGATGAATTGATGTACGACGCACGAGAGATATCTAATTACTTGCTAGACATTGCGGAGGAGCAGAATAAAAAGCTCACAAATATGTCAATACTAAAAATTATCTATTTTGCGCACGGGTGGTACCTTGCAGCATTCGGCAAACCACTTGTGAAAAATCGCTTTGAGGCATGGCAATACGGCCCGGTCATCAGAGTTGTTTATGATCAGTTCAGCAAATTTCGGAACAACTACATAACATCCAGAGCCCTTATTCTTAATCTAGACAAAGAGTGCTACGATATTGCCAAGCCAAATCTGACGCCAAACGATGCGTCTTTCATTAGAGATGTTTTTAAATATTATGCAGACATGAATGCATTTGCCCTGTCAGATATTACTCACGCTCCGGGATCACCTTGGGATAAGGTTTGGAACAACAACAATGGGAAGGTTCGCGTTGGAATGGTCATTTCCAATGACGAAATCAGAGAATATTTTCTTTCCATTAGCAAGTCATCGCAGCAAAATTAGCAATTCAGCAATGGTTATTTGGTAATTTGCTTGGCTATGCGACAGTGATGCACCCTTAGTTATTTTAACAATACACTCTGGATAGAGTTTTCGCAATTTTAGGTGAAGCTGCCTACCAAGCCAACTCTTTCTATAGAAAATTGATTGACCAAGGCCAGCCCCGCTTTCATACTTGGCGCATGCTCAAGCTTCCGCTTCCGTCCCTTATGGACGCTGTCCGCCTGCTGCGAAACGATGTAGACGAGGCAGCCTTTGCGTATCGCGAGTGGCTAAAGGCCAAAGACGATATCAACTTCAGCTATGGGCCGTCGCTACGAACGGTGAAGCCTGTCTTTGCCGGCATCGAACTAGCAATGGCCCTTAAATCACTAGAGAAGTGTCCTGAGAAATGGCGCAAAGCGAATGCGGAGGTTATTGGCCTCGTTTGCGCCGAAGCAGACAAGAGGAAGCACGAGAATGGGAAACCTCTTACCTGCCTAGACACTCCCTGCCGGAAGTTTGTTGTCCGTCCCGACATTCGATTCTCGGTCCGCCCGTCCGTTCTATACGTACTGAAGAAAAAAGCCGAAGTACTGTGGGTGCAGCCGAGAAAAAAGCACGGACTCAACCACAATCAAATCGCAACTTTAATGGCGATTGCCAACCATACATTCATACCTGAAGATCTCCCTGAGGATGCTGCCGACATCGAATTTCTCGACCTCAGCGTCGATGAGACCGAACGTCGCGCGGTAGCTACGTATAGGCTTAGCGATTTCAAGCTGCCAGACATCGCCGCAATCGAACGACACTTCGATATATTTGCAAAGGGGTATGATCAGGTTTGCACGGAAGGTTTCGAGATCCACAAGAAGCCACGCAAGCGCCCAGAAGATCGTCCGCCGACACTCTTGTGAGGAATACGAGCCGAGTCGGCCAAATGGGGTCGATCCCGAGCGCCTGACCTCCTAGATTGGGGTGGTAGGTAAAGTACGGCGGACCCAACCCCATGACCGAACTCCTTTCCGTGCGCGACCTGTCGGTGTCGTTCGGCTCCACCTCCGCCGTCCGGGGCGTGTCGTTCGACATTGCGCGCGGCGAAACCCTGGCGCTGGTCGGCGAGTCCGGGTCGGGCAAGTCGGTGACGGCGCTGTCCATCCTGCAACTGCTGCCCTACCCGATGGCGCGGCACCCCACGGGCTCCATCGAGTTCAACGGCACGACGCTGATGGGTGCGGACGAGCGCACCCTGCGCGACGTGCGCGGCAACCGCATCGCCATGATCTTCCAGGAGCCGATGACCTCGCTGAACCCGCTGCACTCCATCGAGCGGCAGGTCAACGAGACGCTGTTCCTGCACAAGGGCCTGGACGGCGCGCAGGCGCGCGCGCGCACGCTGGAGCTGCTGCGGCTGGTGGGCATCCCCAACCCGGAGCAGCGCCTGGGCGCCTACCCTCACGAGCTGTCGGGCGGGCAGCGCCAGCGCGTGATGATCGCCATGGCGCTGGCCAACGAGCCGGACCTGCTGATCGCCGACGAACCCACCACGGCGCTGGACGTCACCATCCAGGCGCAGATCCTGCAACTGCTGAAGGATCTGCAGGCGCGCTTCGGCATGGCGCTGCTGCTGATCACGCACGACCTGGGCATCGTGCGCAAGATGGCCGACCGCGTCTGCGTGATGAACCAGGGCGAGATCGTCGAGCAGGCCGCCGTGGAGGAGCTGTTCGTCCACCCCCGCCACCCCTACACCCGCAAGCTGCTGGCGGCCGAACCGAAGGGCGATCCGCTGACCCCGCCCGCCGACGCGCCGGAGGTGATGGCCGCCGACGACCTGAAGGTCTGGTTCCCCATCAAGAAGGGCCTGCTGCGCCGCACCGTGGACCATGTGCGCGCGGTGGACGGCGTGTCGCTGGCGGTGCGCGCCGGGCACACGGTGGGCGTGGTCGGCGAATCCGGCTCCGGCAAGACGACGCTGGGGCTGGCGCTGCTGCGCCTGCACGCCAGCCAGGGGGCCATCCGCTTCGACGGTACCGACATCCAGGGCTGGCAGACCGGGCGCATGCGCCCGATGCGCCGGCAGATGCAGGTGGTCTTCCAGGACCCCTACGGCTCGTTGAGCCCGCGCATGTCCATCGGCCAGATCATCGGCGAGGGGCTGAAGATCCACGGCATCGGCGCGGGCGCCGAGCGCGACGCCATGATCGCCCAGGCGCTGGAGGAGGTCGGCCTGGACGCCGGAAGCCGGCATCGCTACCCGCACGAGTTCTCCGGCGGCCAGCGCCAGCGCATCGCCATCGCCCGCGCGCTGGTGCTGAAGCCCCGCTTCGTCGTGCTGGACGAGCCGACCAGCGCGCTGGACATGTCGGTGCAGGCGCAGATCGTCGACCTGCTGCGCGACCTGCAGGCGCGCCACAACCTCGCCTACCTGTTCATCAGCCACGATCTGCGGGTGGTGCGGGCGCTCAGCAGCCACGTCATCGTGATGCGGGACGGCAAGGTCGTGGAGCAAGGCCCGACCCAGGAGATCTTCGCCGCCCCCCGTCAGGAATACACCCGCGCCCTGCTCGCCGCCGCGCTGAACCTGGAGGCGGTGAAGACGGACGCGGTGCGGATGTGACGCTGGAACGGCTGGTTACCCTGACGTTGGGTTTTCGCGGTGCTCAACCCAACCTACAGTCACGCCGTAGATTGGGTTGAGGCGCCAGCCGAAAACCCAACGTTTGCCGGTCCGCGCAATTTGAGGTAAATTCCCCCAAATCCCGCCGGACGGAGGTGTCCGCATGTTCCTGTCACGCCTTGTCTACTACAGCCATGCCACGGCCATCGGCGATGCCGATGTCACGGACATCCTGACCAAGTCACACGCCAACAACTACCTGCTCAACATCACCGGGGCGCTGTTCTACAACGGGCGCTGGTTCGTGCAGGTGCTGGAAGGCGGACGCAACGCGGTGAGCGAGATGTTCGTCCGGATCGGCCGCGACACCCGCCACCGGGACGTCAACCTGCTGGAGTTCACCCGCATCGACGAACGCTCCTTCCCGGAATGGTCGATGCGCTACATCGGCGGCGGGGTGGAGCCGGAGGCGGTCATCCGGCGCTATATGCCGGCGGAGTTCGATCCGTCGCTCATCGCCGACGGCGTGGTGGCGACGCGGCTGCTGCGCGACCTCGTGACGGTGACGCCGGCCGGGGAATAAAGGGCGGACTGACAGGCGGCAACGCCACCTCCCGCCACGCGCCGGGCGCCAGCCCCTCCAGCGTCCAGTCGCCGATCGCCCAGCGGATCAGGCGCAGCGTCGGCAGGCCCACCGCGGCCGTCATGCGGCGGACCTGACGGTTGCGGCCCTCGCGCAACGTCAGCTCGATCCACGCCGTGGGGATGCTGGCGCGCACGCGGATCGGCGGGTCGCGCGGCCACAGGCACGCCGGCTCGGCCATCGCCCGCGCGCCGGCCGGCAGCGTCGGCCCGTCGTTGAGATCCACGCCGCGCCGCAGCCGCTCCAGCGCCTCCTCGGTCGGCACGCCCTCCACCTGCGCCCAATAGGTCTTGGGCAGCTTGTGGCGGGGGTCGGCGATGCGGGCGATCAGGGCGCCGTCGTCGCTCAGCGCCAGCAGCCCCTCGCTGTCGCGGTCGAGGCGGCCGGCCGGGTAGACGCCCGCGACCGGCACATGGTCGGCCAGCGTCGGCCGCCCGTGCTCGCGGTCGGTGAACTGCGGCAGCACGCCGTAGGGCTTGTTCAGAAGGATCAGGCGCGGCACGATCGGAAACCGGAGAGCTTGGACAAGGGGGCACGACACACGACATGGAGGAATCAGCCGCCGCACGCAAGGACGCACCATGACGCTGCTGTTCTGCTCCGCCCACGACGACGCCGAAGCCTGGAAGGCCGAGCTGAAGACGCGCCTGCCCGACCTGGAGGTGCGCGCCTGGCCGGACGTCGGCGATCCGGCCGACATCGCCTACGCCCTGGTGTGGAAGCCGCCGCCGGGGCTGCTGGCCGGCTTGCCCAACCTGAAGGTCGTGCTGTCGCTGGGGGCGGGGGTGGAACCGCTGCTGGCGGACCCCACCCTGCCCCACGTGCCGCTGGTGCGCATGGTCTCGCCCGGCCTGACCGACGACATGGCGGGCTGGGTCGTCATGCAGGTGCTGCGCTGGCAGCGCAAGCTGGACGCCTACGCCGACCAGCAGCGCGCCGGGCTGTGGCGCCCGCTGGGCCACCGGCCGGCGGCGGAGGTGCGCGTCGGCATCCTGGGCCTGGGCGTGCTGGGCGAGGCGGCGGCGCGCGCGCTCAAGACGCTCGCCTTCGACGTGGCGGGGTGGAGCCGTACGCCAAAGCCGCTTGACGACATCGAGACGGTGCACGGTGAGGACGGGCTGGTGGCGCTGCTGGCGCGCAGCGACGTGCTGGTCTGCCTGCTGCCGCTCACCGACGCCACGCGCGGCATCCTCGACCGCACGCTGTTCGCCACGCTGCCGCCGGGGGCGGTGGTGATCAACGCCGCGCGCGGCGGCCATATGGTGGAGGCGGACCTGCTGGCCGCGCTCGATTCCGGGCATCTGGCCGGCGCCAGCCTCGACGTCTTCGCCGAGGAGCCGCTGCCGCCCGGACACCCGTTCTGGAGCCACCCCAAGGTGCACGTCACGCCGCACGTGGCCGGCATCACCCACCCCTCGCAGACGGCCGACCATGTGGCCGAGTCGATCCGCCGTCATCGGGCCGGACGGCCATTGACCAACGTCGTGGACCGCACCCGCGGCTATTGAGCGCGGCCAAGTCCCGCCCGGCGTTTCACTGTCGCCTGTTCCGGGAAGAACTGTGACGGGCGCCGTTCCGGCGCCGCAACATCAGACATCCGGCAACGTCCTTTGACAGGCACCCGGAAGATGCTAGAAACGCACCCGGATGCGTCCGGCGGCAGGCGGCGTCATGGGCCGTCCCCTCCCAGCGCGCGAGCGAGGCCATGGCCACACCCGTCTTCGTCATCGCCGGCACCCCATGCCGAGGGTCGGGAGATTCCGAGTCGATCATCGGCACCAGCGCCGCCGACACGATCCTCGGCGGCGGCGGCGCCGATAGCATCTCCGGCTTCGCCGGCAATGACCTGATCGTCGTCGGCAGCCCCCAGGGCGCCACGGCGGTCGGCGGCGAAGGGAGCGACACGCTGTCCGGCGGAGCCGGCGCCGACACGCTGTACGGCAACCAGGACAACGACCGGCTGGACGGCGGCGGCGGGGCCGACCTGCTGTTCGGCGGCCAGGGCGGCGACACCATCCTCGGCGCGGCCGGGGCGGACACCGTGATCGCCGGCGACGGCGACGACCAGCTCTACGGCAACACCGGCGGCGACCTGCTGTCCGGCGGCGACGGCGCCGACGCGCTGTTCGGCGGCGCCGACGGCGACGCCCTGTTCGGCGGCGACGGCGCCGACCTGCTGGCCGGCGGCCTGGGCGACGACACCATGTACGGCGGCCAGGGCAACGACGCGCTGTTCGGCGACGCCGGCAACGACCGGCTGGCGGGCAACCTGGGCAACGACACCATGATCGGCGGGACCGGCGCCGACGTGTTCGTGGTGGGGCGCGGCTGCGGGCACGACGCCATCGCCGACTTCGATTGGGCGCAGGGCGACCGCCTGGGCCGGCCGGCGGGCACGGGGTGGACGCTGACCGCCGACGCGGCGGGCAACGCCGTGGTCGGCTTCGGCTTCGGCGGCGGCGACGACGTGACGCTGATCGGCATCCGCATGACCCAGGTCAACGCCGGCTGGTTCACGGTGGTGTAGCCAGCCCCTTCGGCAGGGCAATCGCTTGAAAGCCCCCCCTTGAGGGAGATGAGGATTTTTTGCCACAGATGAACACAGATAGACACAGATGATCCTTGACCGGTGGGCGGGCGGCGTTACTGGGCGAACATCCCGGAAAATCTGTGTTCATCTGTGTTCATCTGTGGCCCCCAACGGCCGGCAAATGGTGAGCTTCAACAAAGAATGCGGCATCCATCCGCGCGTCCGAGGGGTGGGCGGCTTTCAAGCGATTGCCCTGGCCCCTTCGGGAAACGGTTTCCCCGCTGCCCTAACTACACTAAAGTGTTGACCTTCGGCGGCGGCCACCCCGCCCGCCGCCACCGCGCCGATCAGGAAGCCCATGCCGAAGTCCATCCTCATCGTCGACGACAGCCGGTTCGCCCGCCTCTCCCTGCGCCGCATCGTCGAGCAGCACTTCCCCGACTGGACCGTCGCCGAGGCGGCGAACGGCGTCGAGGCGCTGGGCATCCTGGGCGACATGACTGCGGATTACATCCTGCTCGACTACAACATGCCGGGCGACGACGGGCTGACCGTGGCGGAGAAGATGCGCGCGGCGGGCTGCACCGCGGCGATCACGCTGGTCACCGCCAACGTGCAGGACGCGCTGTCCGACCGCGCCCGCCAGCGCGGCCTGTCGTTCCTGCGCAAGCCGGCCAAGGAAGAGCAGATCCTGGCCCTGCTCGGCGCCGGCTGAAGGCCCGTCGATGATGGTACTGACCGAGGACGAGCGCGACGTCGTCACCGAGCTGATGAACCTCGGCGTCGGGCAGGCCGCCGCCGCCTTCAGCCAGATGATCGGCGAGGAGATCCACCTGTCCGTCCCCTCGGTCGAGGTGATGTCGCGCGAGGCGGCGGCGGTCGCGCTGGCCCGCCTGACCTGCGACCGCGCCACCGGGATCACGCAGAGCTTCGAGGGCGCGCTGGCCGGCGTCGCCGCCCTGGTCTTCCCCGAAGCCAAGAGCCTGCACATCGTGCGCTCCGTGCTGGGCGGCGCCTATCCGGTGCAGGAGATCACCGAGCTGGCCCAGGAAACCCTGCTGGAGATCGGCAACATCATCCTGAACGCCTGCCTGGGCACCATCGGCAACTTCCTCCAGACGGAGGTCGTGTCGTCGCTGCCGACGCTGACCAACGAGGTCAACCGCGACCTGTTCACCGCGGCCGAGGCGGAGAAGGACGGCAGCGGCGGGGTCGAGGATTCGGTCGTGCTGTTCCTGCACATCCGTTTCCTGATCCGCAGCGACGACGTCAGCGGCTATCTGATGTTCGTCATGGACGTGGTCGGGGTCGAGCGGTTCCGCCAGCTCGTGTCCGCCTGCCTGCGCGCGGTCGGGCGGGAGTAGGCCATGCGGTACGACACCTGCGCCGGCCTGCTGGGCGCGCTGAACTGCGGTGTCATCCTCGTCGATTCCGACGAGCGGATCGTGCTGTGGAACGCCTGGATGGCGGAGCGGACCGGCATCACCGAGGATCAGGCGGTCGCCCGGACGCTGGCCGGCCTGTTCCCGCACCTGGCCGACACGCGGATCGAGCACGCGGTGCGCACCGCGCTGCGCTCCGGCCTGTCCACGGTGCTGTCGCACAACCTGCACCCGCGCCCCTTCCCGCTGTTCACCGCGCAGCCCGGCAGCCGGTCCCGTGCCGCCCCCATCGAGCAGTCGACCGTCGTCCGCCCGATCCGCAGCGCGGGGGGGGATCCGGGCAAGACGCTGTGCCTTGTCCAGGTGTCCGACGTGACCGCCACGGTGGTGCGCGAGAACCGCCTGCGCGAGATGGCGGACTATGCGCGCAGCCTGATCGAGGCGAGCATCGATCCGTTCATCACCATCGACACCAAGGGCACGATCACCGGCGTCAACGCGGCGGCCGAGCAGGTGACCGGCGTGACGCGCGAGGCGCTGATCGGTTCCGGCTTCGTCGACCACTTCACCCAGCCGGAGCAGGCGGCGGACGGGCTGGAGACGGCGCTGGAGCAGGGCACGCTGCGCGACTTCCCGCTGGCCATGCGCCAGACCTGCGGCACGATCACCGAGCTGCTGTTCAACATCTCCGTCTACCGCACCCCGGCGGGCGAGATCGGCGGCATCCTCGCCGCCGGCCGCGACGTCACCAAGCAGAAGGCGGCGGAGCGCGAGCTGGCCCGGCTGGCGACCACCGACACGCTGACCGGCGTGGCCAACCGCGGCCACTTCATGGAGCTGGCCGAGCGCGAGATCATGCGCGCCCACCGCTACCGCCACCCGGTGGTGCTGCTCAGCCTGGACGTCGACCACTTCAAGACGATCAACGACACCTACGGCCACGCGGCGGGCGACGAGACGCTGCGCCGGCTCATCACCGTGCTGCGCCGGCAGTTGCGGGAAACCGACACCATCGGCCGCATCGGCGGCGAGGAATTCCTGATCCTGCTGCCGGAAACCGTGGCGGCGGACGCGCTGACGGTGGCCGAGCGGGTGCGTCTGGCGGTGGCGCAGATGGCCATCCACGCGGTCGGCCATTCCTTCACCATGACCGTCAGCCTGGGCATGGCGGCGCTGGCCGAGGGCGAATCGCTGCAACGCGCGCTGATCCGCGTGGACCATGCCCTTTACGAAGCCAAGCGCAACGGCCGCAACCGGGTGTGCGTGGCGGAGGCGTGACGTCGGCCCCTCTCAGGGCGTCAGCCGCCGCACCGCCAGGATGCCGCCGGCGCGGGTGGGATCGACGCGCAGCGCCACGTCCGCCAGCGGTTCGACGCACACCGTCATGGTGAAGGCGGTGGCGTGCAGCAGCCGGGCGCCGTCCAGCATGAAGCCGACGTGGCCGGGGAAGAACACGATGTCGCCACGGCGATAGTCCACACCCTTGCCATCGGTGGACACCAGCTCCCCCACCTCGGCGCGCTGCATGTCGCTGTCGCGCGGGCAGGCGATCCCGGCGCGCAGCAGCGCCAACTGCACCAGCCCCGAACAGTCGATGCCCAGCGGCGAGCGCCCGCCCCACAGGTAGGGCACGCCCAGCAGCCGTTCGGCGGTGGCGACGACATCCGGCTCGGTGCTGTCCAGCGGCGCCAGATGCTTGCCGTACAGCCAGCCGCCGCCGGCCAGCGCGGCGTAGCCGTTCTCCTCGCGCAGGACGGTGACGGGGGCGCCCAGCGGGATGGCGTCGCGCGGCGGCGTCTTCAGGTCGGGCTCGGGAAACAGGAAGCTGCGCAGCGCGGTGACGACGTGCGTGGGGGCGGACACCTCAGGACTGAGGGACTGCGCGTGCACCCAGCCGACGTAGCCGTCCGTGCCGCACTGGCCCCAGGCCCAGTTGCCCTGGCGGTCGTAGACGGTGAAGGTCTCGCCGAACAGCGCCTGCGAGGTTTGCGTGGCGGTGGCGTCCGGCCGGCCGCGCAGGGCGGCGACGCCGGTGCGCACGCGGTGCGGCACGCCGTCGACAAAGCGTTCGGCCGCCACCAGCCCGTGCAGGTGGGTGGCGGCGAGGTCGGGGCGGAACGGGTGGCGGCGCGGGTCGAGCGGCGCGCTCATGCCACCGGGCTCGGCGTCCGGGTGCGCAGTTCGGCCTCCAGCCGTGCCTTGGCGGCGGCGGCCAACGCCTCCTCGGCGCGGACGGTTTCCATGTCCTCCGCCGTCACGCAGCCGGAGCGGATCACCAGTTCGGCAAAGTCGGACAGGAAGACGGAACCCTTGACGGTGCGCTGCACCAGCACGTTGCGCTTGTCTTCCGTGTCGCGCTTGCGCTTGACGAAGCCCAGCACCGACAGGCGGTCGAGCGCGCGGGTGACGGCCGGCTTGGAGATGTTCAGCGTCTTGGCGAGGCCGCGCACGGTGTGCGGCGGGTCGGTCAGGTAGATTTGCAGGACGATGGCCATCTGGCGCGCGGACAGGTCGGGCCCGTCCTGCCGGACGCCTTCGACCAGCACGGTGCGCCACAACCCCAGAGCTTTCAGGTTCCGCGCCATGTTCCCCCCGTGGACGCAGCCGCCCGCGAGTGTGCCCAACCCCGCGCGGCCCCGCAAGCGTTTCGGAGGCGAATCGAAACGGTACGACGCGAAAAATCAGGCCGAAAACCCTCCCCCCGCCCCGCTGGGGGAGGGAGGG
>DASWVP010000481.1:0-3550 GCA_036401175.1 Azospirillum sp.
ACCTCGCGCGCGCTGGCCGAGGGAGAGGGGAGCTGCGGGACTGGCGGGCTTTCCGGCGCGGGCGGATGGGGCGGTCGCGACAGGCGCGGGAACACCGGCTCGCCGGTCGGGCCGTGCGGCGGGGCGGCGTCCGGGCCGCCCATCCCTGCGTCCATCCCTGCGCCCGTGCCCGGCATGGACCGGCGCGGGCGGCGCAGCACCGCTTCGATGCGACGCACGATTTCCGTCGCGGTGGCCGGTTTGGCGAGCACGGCGTCGGCGCCGCTGTCCCAGGCGGCGCGGACGGTGGCGACGTCGGCCTGCGCCGTCAGCACCAGGATGGGCAAGGCGCCGCAGGGGCTTTCGTGGCTGCCGCGGATCCAGCGGACCAGCGAGGCACCGCCCAGCGGCGCCATCACCCAGTCGGTGACCAGCAGGTCGATCGCCTGACGGCGCAGGATGGACTTCGCCTCGGCGCCATCGGCGGCGGTGACGCAGACGCAGCCGGTCATGCTCAGCATCTCCTTCAGCCCGCGCTGGAGCAGCGGGTTGTCGTCGACGACGAGGATCCGAAGGCGGCCGAAGGGGCGGAAGATCGGGCGTGCGTGCATCGTCTGGGCGGACCGGTTCCGGGAAAACGGGTACGCCACTATCTGTGACCCGCGGGCCGAAACGCATGACGGGGAGAGGGGTTAGCGCCATTCCCTGAAGCGGTGCCAGCCGTGCGCCGACGGGCGCGTTCGGGGCACGGCGCCGACCGACCGGGCATCCCCTCGGAACTCCCCCGTGGAGTGGAGCCTTACCGCACCATGGTCAGGTCGCGCAGCACCGCCACCTCGTGCGCCTGTTCGTCCAGGCGGGCCTTGACCACGTCGCCGATGGAAACGATGCCGACGAGGTCGCCCGCCTCGTCGCACACCGGCACGTGGCGGTGGCGGCGCAGCGTCATCATGTGCATCAGGTCCTTCACGGTATCGGCCGGCCCGCAGGTGCGGACCTCCTTGGTCATCAGCTCCTCGACCCGGTCGTCCAGCGCCGCTTCGCCGCGTCCGGCGATGGCGCGGACGATGTCGCGCTCGGAGAGGATGCCGACCAGCTTGCCGCGGCGGTCGCGCACGATCACGGCGCCGATCCGCTTCTCGGTCAGCAGCGCCGCCGCCGCGGCGACCGTTTCCGAGGGAAAGATGGAAACGACGGTGCGGCCCTTGGTGCTCAGCAGTTCGGCGACGCTGGTCATGGCGCTTCTCCCCCTGGGTTCGCTCGCGTGGCGTACACCACTCGGGCAAGGATCTAGCGTGGCGCCGCGACGGCGCAACCGCGCAAGGGAGGCACGGGCGGTCCATTTGAACATGTCGATGTTCTAATGTAATGGACTGGACGCCGCGCCCGCGCGGGCCTATCCTGGCGCGGTGACACCAGGGTCGTTGGCAAGCGGGAGACGGATCATGGGCGGCGGGTGCTGCGGCGGATCTTGCGGGACGGGCGGGGCGAGTGGACCGGGTGACCGGCAGGCCGACTTCCGGCGCATCCTGCGCATTGCGCTGGTGGTCAACGCGCTGATGTTCGCCATCGAGCTGACCGCCAGCCTGCGGGCGGAGTCGACGGCGCTGCGCGCCGACGCGCTGGACTTCCTGGCGGACGCGGCCAACTACGGCATCAGCCTGTGGGTGCTGGGCCACGCGCTGGAGTGGCGCTCCTGGGCCGCGGTGGTCAAGGGGCTGTCGCTGGGCGCCATGGGGCTGTGGGTGGTCGCGTCGGCGGTGTGGAACGCCTCGACCGGCGTGGTGCCCGATGCGCCGACCATGGGGCTGATCGGCCTGCTGGCGCTGGCCGCCAACGTGTCGGTGGCGGCGCTGCTGTTCGCCAGCCGGCGCGGCGACGCCAACATGCGCTCGGTCTGGCTGTGCTCGCGCAACGACGCGCTCGCCAACATCGCGGTGATGGTGGCCGGCGCGGGTGTGTGGAGCACGCAGACGGGCTGGCCCGACATCGCCGTGGCCGCCGGCATCGCCGGCCTCGCCCTGACGGCCGCGTGGTCGATCCTGCGGCAGGCGTTCGGCGAGCTGCGGGCGATGCACGGGGCGCCGGCGGCGTAACGCCCGTTGCCCGGCGGTGCCGAATGCCCATATACTTCGAGCATCTGGCACGGAGCGGTGACATGCCCGAAGGCTCGCTGGGAGCAGGCGCGGATTTCGGCCACCTGATGGACCGGCTTGGCGGCGCCGAGGCCGTCGGTTCGGTTGTCCGTTCCAAGGAAGACCTCATGCGCCTGGCGGAGGCAGGATTGCCCGTCGCCGCCGCCGACGCCCTTTCGCTGACCACGCTGAGCAAGGACGAGCTTTTCCGCCTCGTGGTGCCGCGGCGGACCTACGCACACCGGAAGGCGCAGAGCCGGCCGTTGTCGTCCGAGGAGACGGAGCGCGCGTTGCGCGTCGCCCGCATCGCCGCGCTGTCGGAGGAGACCTTCGGCGACCGTGAGGTGGCCGACCGCTGGCTACGCCGGTCGACCCAGACCCTCGGCGGGCGGGCGCCGCTCGACCTCGTCATCACCGAACCCGGCGGCGATCTCGTCGCGGATCTTTTGATGCGGATCGCACACGGCATGGCGGCCTGACCGCGTGCGCGTCTGGCGGATCGCACGGCGGCCGTGCGCCGACCTGCGGGGGATCGGCGGCGAGATGGGGGACGGGCGCTGGCACACCCGGCCGCGCCGGGTCGTCTACCTGGGATCATCGCTCGCCCTGTCGTCGCTGGAGGTTCTGGTCAACCTCGACTTGCCACCCGGGTTCCTGCCGCGCGACTATGTGGCGATGGAGGTCGAGGTTCCCGACGATCTGCCCGCCACATCGGTGGAACCGGCGCAACTCCCGGCCGATTGGCGGGAGAAGGCCCGCTGGCCGGCGTGCCAGGCGATCGGCAACGGATGGCTCGATGGCCGGACCGGTGCACTCCTGCGTGCGCCGTCGGCCGTTGTTCCGCTGGAGCACAACATCCTGCTCAATCCAGCCCACCCCGACGCGGAAAGGGTGCGCATCGTGGCGACGCATCCGTTCTCCTTCGACCCGCGAATCCTCGCGCTGCTCGATGCCGCGCTCCGTGAAGCGCCTTGACACCGCCGCGCCGCCTGTGGCCAAGTCGTGGGCATGCAGACCGTTTCGCTCACCCTTGTGCGTCGTTGGTGGTGGCCCGAGTAACCGGGCGGCCCTGACGCGTGCGTGAGCACACCCGACAAAGGCCGTCCGGAGGTTCCGGGCGGCCTTTCCCATTCAGGGAACACGGGTGTCGGCAAGGAACTCCGGGCGTGCCGTACCGATCCTTCGGAGGCCCCATGATCCCCCCGCACCTCGCCGATCCCCGACACCTTTCCCCCGTCACCCACCCCACCCCCGGCGGCGTCGTGGTGGCGCGCACGGCCGAGCGCCTCGCCGGCGACGGCGCGTTCGACGCCCTGATCGGCGCGCTGGACACCCGGCGCGGCCTCGTGCTGTCCAGCGGGGTCGAGGCGCCCGGCCGCTACCGGCGCTTCCGGCTGGGCTTCGTCGATCCGCCGCTGGCGGTCACCGCGCGCGGG
>DASWVP010000482.1:0-9897 GCA_036401175.1 Azospirillum sp.
GCACCTCGAACACCGGCGTGTCGTCGAGCGGCGTCAGATAGGCGGCGTGCAGGATGCGGTGCTCCCGCCCGCCGGGCAGCGTCTCGACGAACTGGGGCACGCGCACGGCGCGCCCGCCCACCTCCTCGACGTGGTCCTCGACCCGCCGCATCGCCACCGGCGCGCCGTTCAGATGCAGCACGCCGCCGATCATCTGCACGCGGTCGCCGGGCAGCCCGACGACGCGCTTGACGTAATTCTCGCCCGGATCGCGCGGCAGCTTGAAGACGATGACGTCGCCGCGCTCCGGCGGCGATTCGAGCACGCGGCCCTGGAACAGCGGCGGCGCCAGCGGCAGCGAATAGCGGCTGTAGCCGTACGCCGCCTTGTTGGCGAACAGGAAGTCGCCGACCAGCAGCGTCGGTTCCATGGATTCGGACGGCACATGGAACGGGTCGGCCACCGCCGTGCGCACGCCCAGCGCCAGCACCACGGCCAGCCCCATCGTCTTCGCCGTGTCCACCCAGGACCCGTCCGCCTTCTTCACCGCCATGCCGCCCTCCGTCCGCCCTTAACGTGTAGGTTGGGTTGAAACCCAACACGCCTCGCACCACGAAAACGTTGGGTTTTCGCTGACGCTCAACCCAACCTACACCTGAAGCTTATTTTTTGCGATTGGCCTCGTACCGGCGCTCGATGGCGTCCCACAGGGTGGCTTCGAGGTGGGAGCCGTCCAGGCGGTTGATCTCCTGGATGCCGGTGGGCGAGGTCACGTTGATTTCGGTCAGGTAATCGCCGATCACGTCGATGCCGACGAAGAGCAGCCCCTGTTCGCGCAGGACCGGGCCGATGGCGGCGCAGATGTCGCGCTCGCGGGCGTTCAGTTCGGTCTTCCGGGCGCTGCCGCCGGCGTGGAAGTTGGCGCGCGCCTCGCCGTCCAGCGGCATGCGGGACACGGCGCCGGCCGGCTCGCCGTCGATCAGGATGATGCGCTTGTCGCCCTGGCGGATCTCCGGCAGATACTTCTGCACGATCACCGGCTCGCGGTAGAGCTGGGTGAACATCTCCAGCAGCGAGCCCAGGTTCTCGTCGTCCGGCTTCAGGTGGAAGACGCCGGCGCCGCCGTTGCCGAACAGCGGCTTGACGATGATGTCCTTGTGCTCCGCGCGGAAGTCCAGGATGGACTGCTTGTCCGTGGTGATCAGCGTCGGCGGCATCAGGTCGGGGAAGTGGGTGACGAACAGCTTCTCCGGCGCGTTGCGCACGCTTTTCGGGTCGTTCAGCACCAGCACGTCGGGCTGCACATGCTCCAGCAGGTGCGTGGCGGTGATGTAGGCCATGTCGAAGGGCGGGTCCTGGCGCATCAGGATGATGTCCATGGACTTCAGGTCGACCAGCTTCGCCTCGCCCAGGCGGTAGTGGGCGCCGCGCGTGCGCTCCACGGCCATTTCGCGCACGCGCGCCCGCAGGCGGTTGCCGGTCAGCGACAGGTCGCGCGGGTGATAGTGGAACAGCGCGTGTCCACGCCGCTGCGCCTCCAGCGCCATCATGAAGCTGGAGTCCGTGTCGATGTTGATGGACTCGATGGGGTCCATCTGGAACGCGACGGCGAGGCTCATGCGAAGGGTCTCCGGATTCTAAGGCAGTCTGTTCTTGAGCTGCTGGATCAGCGTGGCGGCCTGATGCATCAGGCGGTCATTGTCGCCCAGCCGGATGAAGGTCTCCAGCGCCGCGATGGCGTGTTCGGTGTTGCCGCGGTGCGCCTCCAGAAGGCCCGTTTCGCGCCACAGCGCGGGTTCCTCCGGCGCGAACAGCCGCATGCCCTCCAGCACCTCCAGCGCCTTCGGCACCTCGTTCGCGGTGAGGTGGCGGAGCTTCAGGTTGTTCTGCAGGCGCAGCAGGATGTCGCGGTTGCGCACGGCGGCGTAATGGTCGGGCGACAGTTCGGCCGCCGTGCCGGCGGTGGCCTTCAGCAGGTCGCGCAGGTCGACGGCGGTGCGCACCTGCCCGTCGTTGAAGGGATCGAGGATGGCGCGCTCGCCGTCCACGTCGATGCGCACCAGGAAATGGCCGGGAAAGTTCAGCCCCACCATGTCCCAGCCCATGGAGCGCGCCGCGTGCAGGTAGAGGATGCCGAGCGCCACCGGCAGCCCGCGCCGCCGGTCGATGACGCGCGGCAGGTTGGCGTTCTCCAGGTCGTCGTAGGTCTCGGTGTCGCCGGCGTAGCCGTGCCGCTCCATGATGATCTCGTGCAGCAGCGCCACGCGCACCTCCAGCCCGTCGGCCGTCGGGTCGAAGCGGTCGGCGATGTCGCGGGCCAGCGCCGCCAGATGCCGGCGGTAGCGGTCCAGCGGCACGTTCGGCCGGTCGAGCGCGCCCAGCGCCAGCGCCGCCTCGGCAATGTCGATGTCCTCGTCGGCGAGGGTGCCGGTCCGGCGCAGGATCTCGCGGGCTTCGGCGCGGCTGTTGAGGGGCATTCGCGTGGTTTTCCGTTCCGGCCGGGCAGCGGGCCGGCCTGTCATGCCATGTAGGCGGGATACCGGCGGGTGTCGAGCCGTCCGCCGGACAGCGGCTCATGGGGACAATGATTCCGAGACACGGATGCACACGGATGTTCCACGGATACACACGGATAAAGAGACAAGAAATATATCTTCATCCGTGTCCATCCGCGCGCCGGCCCCGCCGGCATCCGTGTTCATCCGTGTCCCCAACCCTGTTCCACATCACGGCCTGAACCGGCATCGGAAACCCCGTCACAAACGCCAAGCGTCCTTCAAATGGCGCGGGAACGCCCAAGGGGTAACGAGCATCACGTCGAATCGCAAGCTCAAGCCCGCGTACTGCGGGTTGGCGCCCAGGAAGACGTGCGCCGCGCGGGCCAGTCGGCCGCGCTGGCGGGCGGTCACCGATTCGCTGGCGGTCAGCCAGTCGCCGCGCGCCTTCACCTCGACCACGGCCAGCGTCTGGCCGCGCTTGGCGACGATGTCGATCTCGCCCAAGGGCGTGCGCAGGCGTTGCGCCACGATGCGGTAGCCCTTGAGCCGCAGTTCCAACCGGCACAGCGCCTCCGCGAAACGGCCGAAGCCGTCGGTGCGGCGGCGGTGCTCGTCAGCCCCGTGTGCCGCCATGCGTGCCTTCCCTCGCCAGTTCAAGCGCCCGGGCGTAGACCGCGCGCCGCGGCCGCCCGGTCTTCGCCGCCACCTCGGCCGCCGCGTCGCGCACGCTGAGCCGGCCCAGCGCCTCGGCCAGCGCGGCGTCGACGTCGGCCTCCGCCGCCTCGGCCTCCGCCCCCGGCGGGCCGACGACCAGCACGACCTCGCCCTTCGGCGGCCCGGCCTCGGCGTAGTGCGCCGCCAGTTCCGGCAGCGGCCCGCGCCGCACCTCCTCGTAAAGCTTGGTCAGTTCGCGGGCCACCGCCGCCTCGCGCGGGCCCAGCAGGTCGGCCAGATCGGCCAGCGTGTCGGGCAGGCGCTGCGCCGACTCGAAGAACAGCAGCGTGGCAGGCACCCCCCGAAGCTCGCCGATGGCGCCGCGCCGCGCCGCCTGTTTGTTGGGCAGGAAGCCGGCGAACAGGAAGCGGTCGGTCGGCAGCCCCGACAGCACCAGCGCCGTCAGCGGCGCCGAGGGGCCGGGCAGCGCCGTCACCCCGACGCCGGCCGCCACGCAGTCGCGCACCAGCTTGTAGCCGGGGTCGGAGACCAGCGGCGTGCCGGCGTCCGACACCAGGGCCACCGCCTCGCCCGCCCGCATGCGGTCGATGAGGACCGGACGCATCCGTGCCGCGTTGTGTTCATGATAGGAGACGAGGGGCGTGGAGACGCCGTGGATCATCATCAGCTTGCCGGTCATCCGCGTGTCCTCGCAGGCGATGACGTCGGCGCCGCGCAGCGTGTCGAGCGCGCGCAGCGTGATGTCGGCGGCGTTGCCGATGGGGGTGGCCACGATGTGGAGGCCGGATGCGAGTTTGCCCTGCGCCACTTTGCCCTGCGTCGGTTTACTTGGGCGCCCGCTGTCGCTACCTTCAGCGTGGCTTCGCCCGGCATCGGGCGCCTGACCTGGACTGGAGACCTTCGGTGGCACGACTGGCGACACCTTTCGCGCGCGGGCGGGGACCGCGGATGGCCCGCACCCTGTGGATGGCAGCGGCGCTGCTCGTCGCGGCCTGCGCCAGGAATGTAGCGGCCCCGCCGCCCCCGGCACAAGGGCCGCAACCTCCACCTGTGTCCGGCATACCGGCTATGCAGGCCACCAGGGTGGCGCTGCTGCTGCCGCTGAGCGGCACCAACGCGGCGCTCGGCCAGTCCATGCTGGACGCCGCGCAGATGGCGCTGTTCGATCAGGCCGGCGACGGGTTCGAGCTGATGCCGCGCGACACCAAGGGCACGCCGCAGGGCGCCGCCGACGCCGCCCGGCAGGCGATCGGCGAAGGGGCGCGGCTGATCCTGGGGCCGGTGTTCGCCGCCGACGTCGCCGCCGTGCGGCCGATCGCGCAGAACGCCGGGGTCGACGTGCTGGCCTTCACCAACGACTGGACGCAGGCCGGCAACGGCACCTATGTGCTGGGCTTCGTGCCGGCCGATCAGGTGACGCGCGTCGTCGGCTTCGCCCGGTCGCGCGGCATCACCCGCCTCGTGGCGCTGGCACCGCGCAGCCCCTATGGCGACGCCGTCGTCAACGCGCTGCAGACCGCCGCCGGCCGCTTCGGCGGGCAGGTCACGCAGGTCGAGCGCTATGACCCCAACACCGCCGACTTCGCCACCGCCGCCCGGCAGGTGACGCAAAGCGCCGTGCAGCCGCAGGCCATCATGCTGGCCGAGGGCGGGCAGCGCGTGAAGGCCCTGGCCGCGGCACTGGCGGCAAACGGCGTGGACACCCAGCGCGTCCGCCTGCTGGGCACCGGCCTGTGGGACGAGCCCGGCCTGGGGCAGGAGCCGGCGCTGGTCGGCGCGTGGTTCGCCGCCTCGGCCCCCGAACAGCGGGCCGACGTGGAGGCGCGTTTCGAGCGGTTGTACGGGAAGAAGCCGCCGCGCATCGCCACGCTGGCCTACGACGCGACGGCGCTCGCCGCCATCCTCGCCCGCATGGGCGGGCCGATGCCCTACACCCCGGCGACGCTGAGCAACCCCAGCGGCTTCGAGGGCGTGGAGGGGCTGTTCCGCCTGCGCCCGAACGGCCTGAGCGAGCGCGCGCTGTCGGTCCTGGAGGTCACGCCCACCGGAACCCGCGTCATCGACCCCGCCGCCCGCACGTTCGAGGTGCTGGGCCAGTAGGCTTTGGGCTTCACCGACGCCCGAAGCCGGGCGTCGGTTCGCGCAGCCATTCGTCCAGGCTGGCGGGTGGCGGCGGCGCTTCGGCGGCCTGGGGGGCGGCCTGGGCGGCCGGCTGGGGAGCCGGCTGCGGTGCGCCGAGCATCGGTCCCGGCACGACGTCGCCGTCCACGTCGATCCGTGCGGCGTAGCGCGTGCCGGCCGCCGACACGTATTCGCCCTGGCCCGTCGGGCGGTTGCGCTCGAACCAGCCGACGTAGCGGTGCCCCTCGGGGAACAGCAGCGTCCCGAATCCGGTGCGGTGGTCGTTCCGCCAGGACCCGGTGTAGCGCCGCCCGTCCGGCCAGACGAAGGTCCCCTCGCCCGAGGCGCGTCCGTGCCGGAAGGTGCCGTCCATCGACCGCCCGTCCGCCCATTCGACATGCGCCCGGCCGTCCAGGCGGCCTTCGATCAGGCGCCCGCTCACCCGGCCGTCGTAACGCCCGGCATAGGCCCATTCCAGCGTGCCCTCGCCATGGGCGAAACCGTCGCGGCACGGACCCGACCAGCGGATCGTCTTGCGGGAATCCGGGTACTGGTCCCAGATCCGGCAGCCGGTGTCGCGGTCGGCGACGACCCGCTCCGCCGCCGCATGGAAGGCCAGCAGCATCACCGCCCCGGCCGCCATCCCGGCGAGCAGCGCGGCGGCGCGGCGTTCAGTCATCGTACCGGTAACCGCTGTCCACCTCGGTCAGGATGGCGGTCTCCCGCATCGTGTGGGTGTGGTCGTGCAGCGCCAGCATGGCCGGCGGCGCCAGCAGCGCGCGTTCCCGCGCCGCGCGGTCGCGCATGAGGACACCGATTTCCAACGCTGATAGGGGCGGGGGCGGCAGGCGGGACATGCTGATCTCCATCGAAAGGGGCTAGGGACGTGATGGGTCAACAGTGCACCCCCGCCCCCTATTCCCGCTGTGAGGGGGACCACAGGCCGGCGCAGGTTCAGGAATGGCCTGATCGGTGCGCGGGCTTTTCCCGGCGGACGGGAATGTCCCCCTTCACGCCACCGCGTTGCGCAGCTCGGCCATGCGGTCGTGGTCGACGCGGATGCGGTCGAGGTGGGGGCTGACGGCGACGACGACGTCCGGCGGCAGCTCCTTCGCCAGCGCCTCTTCATAGCGGCGCACGCACTCGCTCTCGCCGCGCTGCACCTCGGCCAGCATGGCGGCGCGGTCGTGGCCCAGGACGCTCGCCTTCAGATCGAGGAAGAAACGATGCGCGCTGCCGACCACGGTGCCGCCCATGTCCGGCGCCCCGCCCTGCTCGGCCACGGTGCGCTGCAGCTCGCGCACGATGGCGCCGCGCTGGTCGGCGAGGTCGCCGAACAGCGCCTTGAGGTCGGCGTCCTCGCTGCTTTCCGCCGCTTGCCGGTAGCCCTCGTGGCTGTCCTCGACGATGCGAATGAGATCGTTGAGTGTGTCCACGATCTCGTTCTTGCCCATCATGGCGGCTCTCCCTCGCCCGGCTGCGTCCGGCGGATTCAACCGCCGGCGCACGGCAAAGGTTCCGTTAGGCCGCGGGCGCGCGACGATGCGCCACCGCCGCTGTTGAGCGGTAAACCGGCGCAAGCCCTTGCGCCCATCGCACGTCAACACGGAGGACTACGGTGGCCGACATCAAGGATACCCTGGCGGACTGGCTGCGCGACGCCTACGCCATGGAAAACCAGGCCGTCGAGATGCTGGAGCGCCAGACCGAACGCCTGGAGCACTATCCCGACATGCTCGCCAAGGTGCGCGAACACGTCACCGTCACCCGCCGTCAGGCGGACCGCGTGCGCGAGTGCCTGAAGCGGCTGGGCACCGACACCTCGTCGATCAAGACCGGCATCGGCATGCTGATCGGCAACGCGCAGTCCCTGTCCGGCATCTTCGCGTCCGACGAGGTGGTCAAGGCCGGCATCTTCAACTACGCCTTCGAGCAGTTCGAGATCGCCAACTACCGCGTCCTCATCGCCACCGCCCGGCAGGTCGGCGACATGGACATCGCCCGCCTGCTGGAGGAGAACCTGCGGGAAGAGGAGGAGATGGCGAACTGGATCGAAAGCAACCTGCCGCAGCTCACGCAGACCTATCTCCAGCGCAAGATGTCCGGCCAGCACGCCGAAGCGAAACGCTGATCCCGGTCCGATCGAAAGCGGCGGAGCGTGACATCGTCCGCCCGCCCGCCAGGAGAACGGCCGCCGAAGTCCTTTCGGCGGCCGTTTCGCGTTCTGCCCCGCGCGACGGCCGAAAGGCGCCACCGGCAACCGGTGCGCGGGCGATTGCCGGCGCAAGACCCGGCTTCATGGAGGGTTTTGCACAAAACCGGCGGGTTCATGCTCGAAATATCATATTCCCTTTGCTACTATGTCAATCTGGTTACATAACCAAAGACAACAACAACAAACGTCACCAACGAACCCAGGGCGTTGGCGCGGCGCGCGGTGTCTCGCCCGAAAAAGGCGCGGGGGACGGCGCCACGGCACCGGGGCAGAGGCGCGAGGAATCACCCACCATGAACGACGCGAACACCGACATCGAACGCAGGCAGCGTGTCTCCGCCTATTTCGGCCTGGACGAGGCGACGGTCGCCACGTTGCGCCTGCTGCGGCCGGCCATGGAGCGGGCCATTCCCGGCATCCTCGAACGCTTCTACGAGCACACGTTGAGACAGCCGGAGCTGGCGCGCCTGTTCAGCGACCCGCGCCGCGTCGACGGGGCCAAGCGGGCGCAGGCCGCGCACTGGGCCCGGCTGTTCGAGGCACGCTTCGACGAGACCTACTGGTCCTCGGTGCGGGCCAGCGCAGCGGCGCATCACCGCTCCGGCCTTGCGCCCGACTGGTACATGGGCGGCTACACCTTCGTCCTGCGCGAGATGGTCGCCGCCGTGGCGCGCGAACGCGCCGCGATGTTCACCACCGGCGGCCGCCTCGCCGACATCGCGCGGGCGCAGCAGGCCGTCATCTCCGCCGTCATGTTCGACATGGAAGCGGCGCTGTCCGTCTATTGGGAACGGCTGCAGGAGGAACGCGTCAGCGCGGTCGACAACATGGTCGACCACATCGACCACGAATCCTCGGACATGGTGCGCAGCGTGCTGGGCTTCACCGACGATCTGACGCGCACCGTCAAGGACCTGGACCGGGTCTGCGGCTCGGTGGAGAGCGCGGTGGTGGGCGCCGCCGATTCGGCGCAGACCTCGCTGGGCTCGGCGCAGACCGTGGCGTCGGCGGCGGAGGAGCTGAACGCGTCCATCGGCGAGATCGCCCGGCAGGTGACCGACGCCGCGCAGACCGCCCGCACGGCGGTCGCCGACAGCGATTCAGCCAAGCAGATCATGCACCAGCTGAGCACCGCCGCGCACGAGATCGGCGGCATCCTGGACATCATCCGCAAGATCGCCGAGCAGACCAACCTGCTGGCCCTGAACGCCACCATCGAGGCGGCGCGGGCCGGCGACGCCGGCAAGGGCTTCGCCGTCGTCGCCAACGAGGTGAAGCACCTGGCCAACCAGTCGGCGCAGTCGGCCGACGAGATCGCCGGCAAGGTGGCCGCCATCCAGGAGGTGACGCAGTCGGCCATCGCCGGCATCGAACGCGTCGCCGCCACCGTGCACCATATGGAGGAGATCAACGGCTCCATCTCCACCGCCATCGAGGAACAGTCGGCGGCCACGCAGGAAATCGCCCGCAACGTCGCCGAGGTGGCGGAGAACGCCCAGCGCGTCGGCGCGATGATGGAGACGGTCAAGGGCGACACCCGCACCGCCACCGGCGTCGCCCACACGGTGGGCGGCAGCGCCGACCGCATGCGCGAGGCGCTGGTGCACATGCCCACGCTGCTGGCGCGCGCCATCCGCAATTCCCACGACATGGCGAACCGGCGCAAGACGCGCCGCCGCCCGACACTGCACGAAACCACGGTGCACGCCGGCGGCAGCGCCGCCCCGGGGCTGGTGCGCGACCTGTCGGAGCAGGGCTGCTATGTCGAAAGCGCGCTCAAGGTCGGCCAGGGGGCGACGATCGAGGTGGGGCTGCCCGGCGGCATCACCGCGCGCGGCACCGTGGTGGCGCACACCAAGGACGGCGTGCACGTGCGTTTCGGCGACGGCGTGCTGAGCGCCGCCGACGCCGACCGCATCAGCCTGGAGAGCATGCGCAAGATCGTCGAACTGGCCAAGAGCGACCACCGCGCCTTCGTCGACAAGGTCGTCGAGGCGCTGGAGGGCAAGCGGAAGATGCTCCCCGCCGACCTGTCGACGCACCATTCCTGCCGGTTGGGCCGCTGGTACGACCACGTCAACGATCCGGTCACCATGCGCCTGAACGCCTACCAGGGCATGGCCGACCCGCACCGCGCCGTGCACGAGAAGGGCCGCGAGGTGCTGCTGGCGCTGGAAACCGGCAACCGCGTGGCGGCGGAACGCCACGCCGCCGACATGAAGGCGCAATCACTGGAGATCCTGCGCCTGCTCGACAGCCTGGGCCGCGAGTACGTCGGCTCCGTCGCCGAGGAACCGCCGCCGATGCTGCGCGCCGCGGAATGAGAAACGGCGGGCGCCGCGCCGGTCAGGCGCAGGCGCCCGCCCGCCCGGCCTCGCGGTCCCGCCGCAGGTTCCACAGCAGACCCGA
>DASWVP010000483.1:0-23210 GCA_036401175.1 Azospirillum sp.
CCGGCGCCTTCCACATGATCCGCGCCACGGCGCCGCGCATGGTGGAATACGGCGGCGGGCGCATCGTCAACATCTCGTCGATCAACGGCCTGCACGGCATGTTCGGCCAGGCCAACTACGCCGCCGCCAAGGCCGGCCTGATCGGCCTGACCAAGACCGTGGCCCGCGAGTACGGCCAGAAGCGCGTCACCTGCAACGCCATCGCGCCGGGTCTGGTGCTGACCGAAATGGCGCTGAAGCTGCCGGAAGCCGCCATCGACGGCTATAAGCAGGAAGCGGTGATGAAGGAACTGCCGATGCCGCAGGACATCGCCGACACCGTCACCTTCCTGCTGTCCGACGCCGCGCGCTTCGTGACCGCGCAGGTGATCAAGGTCGACGCCGGCCAGCGCGTCTGATCCGACGCGACCCGGCCCGGCCGTTCCCGCGAAGGAACGGCCGGGCCGGGTCCGTGTCTGGCGGGGGCCAGACGCACGAAAGCCCCGGTGCGGCCAGCGCACCGGGGCTTTCGTTTCGATGGGGACGCTTACGCGGCCATCTTGGAGACGGCGTTCACGCGGGCGGCGACCGGGGCCGAAGCCTCGGCGGCGACCTTCATGCTCAGCTCCGTCAGGCCGTTCGCCTGGGCGATGACGCCGTCGAGCGCGCGCTTGGCGAAGGCCAGCTGCAGGTTCGAGGCTTCCTGGATCGACTTGACGCCCAGCAGGCTCTTGCCGGTGGTGAGCTGGTCCTGGAAGAACGCCTGGGCGAAGGCGGTCAGGCGCTTGGAGGCCTCTTCCGCGCCCTTGGCGAAGATGGTGCCCGACTGCACGGCGGCGTCCAGGTTGGCCTTGGAGGCCACGGTCAGCTCGTCGAACATCTTGGTGGTCTGGGCGATGGTCTTGGTCTGGAAATCGGTCATGGCGCTGTTCTTTCCTGCTGCGGCCCCGGCGTCCCCGTCACGGCGGACGGCGCGGCCCAGTTGGCCAATGTCCCCTTGCGGCGGACGGTTCATGCTGCAACGCAACATAACGCCAATATACGGATTTCCGCGCCCCGCGCAAGGAGTTTTTGTGCAGTGCACAATAAGTTCCGTCCCTGGCCTCCGGCCCGGCCAAAAACACGCATCGGAGTGGGTGGAGGGGAGAGAGGAAAGCCCCTCTCCCCTCGCGGGAGAGGGGTTGGGGAGAGGGGGAAACCCGACGCAATCTAAGGCTCGCGCCTGAACCCCGGATCTTCCGCCGCGGCCATGATGGTGGCGAGGACGTCGTCAAGTCGCGTCAGCACTTCCGGGTTCCAGAAGCGCAGCACCCGGAAGCCCTGCGCCTCCAGATACGCAGTGCGTCTGGCGTCCGTCTGGACGCCATGTTGGCCGCCATCCACTTCGATGATCAGCCGGCATTCAAAACAGACGAAATCGGCGATGTACCGATCTATCGGCTGCTGGCGCTTGAATTTCAGCCCGGCAAGGCGATGGTTGCGCAGGGCGCTCCACAGCCGCCTTTCGGCATCCGTGGCGCTCTGGCGTTGCACCTTTGCATTTCCCAGGGACATCTTGCCTTGGCCCCCCTCTCCCGCAAGGGGAGAGGGGCTACACGCATTCTCGCCAAATCTAAAAATCGGTGCATCAGCGAAATGCGCGCGCGGTAGACCGGAAGCGAACGGAGCTGGCGTCTCAGCTTCCGAAGACGATGCCCTGGGCCAGCGGCAGGGCGTTGGAATAGTTCACCGTCGCCGTCTGGCGGCGCATGTAGGCCTTCCAGGAATCGGAACCCGACTCGCGCCCGCCGCCGGTCTCCTTCTCGCCGCCGAAGGCGCCGCCGATCTCGGCGCCGGACGGGCCGATGTTGACGTTGGCGATGCCGCAGTCGGAGCCGGCGGCGGCCAGGAACCGTTCCGCCTCGCGCAGGTCGGTGGTGAAGATGCAGGACGACAGGCCCTGCGGCACACCGTTCTGGACGGCGATGGCCGCGTCCAGGTTGCCCGCGTAGCGCATGACGTAGAGGATCGGCGCGAAGGTCTCGTGCCGCACCACGTCGGTCTGCTCCGGCATCTCGACGATGGCCGGGCGGACGTAGAAGGCATCCGGCATCGCGTCGGCCAGCACGCGCTCGCCACCGGCCACGCGGCCGCCGTCGGCGCGCGCCGCGTCCAGCGCCCTTTGCATGCCCTCGAAGGACTCGCGGTCGATCAGCGGGCCCAGCAGGGTGCCGGCCTCCAGCGGGTTGCCGATGGTGACCTGGGCATAGGCGTCCTTCAGGCGCGGGACCAGCGCGTCGTAGACGCTTTCGTGCACGATCAGGCGGCGCAGCGTGGTGCAGCGCTGCCCGGCGGTGCCGACCGCGGCGAACAGCACGGCCCGCACGGCGAGGTCGAGGTCGGCCGAGGGGGCGACGATCATCGCGTTGTTGCCGCCCAGTTCCAGGATCGAGCGGCCGAAGCGCGCGGCGACGCGCGGCCCCACGGCGCGGCCCATGCGGGTCGATCCGGTGGCGCTGACCACGGCCACGCGCGGGTCGTCCACCATGCGCTCGCCGATGGCGCGGTCGCCGACGATGACCTGCGACAGCCCGTCCGGCGCCGAACCGAAGCGCGCCACCGCGCGCTCAAAGATGTGCTGGCAGGCCAGCGCGGTCAGCGGCGTCTTCTCCGACGGCTTCCACACGACGGGGTCGCCGCAGACGATGGCGAGCGCGAAGTTCCACGACCACACCGCCACGGGGAAGTTGAACGCGCTGATGACGCCGCACACGCCCAGCGGATGCCACGTCTCGCGCATCGCGTGGCCCGGCCGCTCCGACGCGATGGTCAGGCCGTAGAGCTGGCGCGACAGGCCGACGGCGAAGTCGCAGATGTCGATCATCTCCTGCACCTCGCCATAGCCCTCCTGCAGCGACTTGCCGCATTCCAGCGTGACGAGGCGGCCCAGCGCCTGCTTCTCGGCGCGCAGTTCCTCGCCCAGCAGGCGAATCAGCTCGCCGCGGCGGGGCGCCGGCACGCCGCGCCATTCCAGGAACGCGGCGTGCGCGGCGGCGATCTTGGCGTCCACCGTCTCGGCCGTGTCGGCGGCGACGCGCCCCAGCGGCCGGCCGTCGATGGGCGAGCGGACGGCGATGCCGCCGTCCCGCAGCGCGGCGGGGTCGAGCAGGTGGGCGACGCCATGCTCTTCGAGGATCATCGGTGTTGTCTCCCTGGCCGCGCTGCGTTGGTGCGCGCGGAGTTGTGGTTGTCGTGGGAAAATATAGGGATGAGGGGAACTGTCGAGAGGGGGAAGGACGATGACGTGATGGGGGAGCCGTAGGTTGGGTTGAGCGTCAGCGAAAACCCAACGCCGCCGGCAATGCGAAGGACGTTGGGTCTCGACCCAACCTACGCGGCTACGCGGCTATCGCCGCCAGCCGTCCAGCGCGCGCAGCGTGTCGGCCACTGCGCGGTCGAGGTGATCGAGGTGGGATGGTCCGTCCGCGTCGGTACGGCGGGCGCCGCGTTCCACGGCCGTCAGGCCGAAGTTGCCGGCCATCCCGCGCAGGGCGTGCACGGCGCGGCGCATCCCGGCGGTGTCGCCCCGGCCGGCGGCGGCGCGGGCGAGGTCGAGCTGGCGGGTGAGTTCCGCGCGCACGCTGTCCAGCAGAACGTCCAGGTCCTTGTCGCCCAGGCTGGCGGCGATGGCGAGCAGGCGGGGCCGGTCGATGGCGGCGACCTCGTCACCGTCGACGGGTTCGGGCGGCGCGGCGGGGGGCGGGGCGGCGTGGCTGCGGCCGAGGATGGCCAGCGGGATGAGGGCGCGCAGCCGGTCCCAGTCGACCGGCTTGGTCAGCAGGTCGGTGAGGCCGGCGGCCATGTAGCGCGGCCGGTTCTCGGACGCCGCGTCGGCGGTCAGCGCCACCACCGGCACCAGCCCCCTGGGCGGCGGCAGGGCGCGGATGCGGCGCGTCGCTTCGGCGCCGTCCATGCCCGGCATCTGCATGTCCATGAGGACGAGGTCGAAGGCGCCGTCGGCCAGCGCCGCCACGGCGTCGGCGCCGTCGGGGACGGCGGTCACCGTGTGCCCCATCCTCTCCAGCATGGCGGCGATCAGGTCGCGGCTGACCGGGTTGTCCTCGGCCAGCAGGATGCGGCGGCCGGGGGCGGGCGGCTCGACGGCGAGCGCGGGGGCGCACGGCAGCGGGGCCTGCGGCACCGGGCCGGCGGCGGCGGCGAAGCGCACGGTGAACCACACGGTGGTGCCGGCGCCGGGCGCGCTGGTCAGGCCGATCTCGCCGCCCATCGCGGTGACGAGGCGGCGGCAGATCGCCAGCCCCAGCCCGGTGCCGCCGTAGCGCCGGGCGATCGAGGCGTCACCCTGTTCGAACGGGCGGAACAGCAGGGCCCGCGTGTCGGCGTCCATGCCGATGCCGGTGTCCTGCACCTCGAACCGCAGCACCGCGTGCGCGCCGTCGCGGCGCAGCGTCGCGACGCGCATCTCCACCCGGCCGCGTTCGGTGAACTTGAGCGCGTTTCCCACGAGGTTGGCGAGCACCTGGCGCAGCCGCGTCGGGTCGCCCACCACGCCCGGCGGCACGTCGTGCGGGATGGAGCGCTTGAGCAGGATGTCCTTCTCCGACGCCGGGACGGAGAACAGGCGCACGACGTCGTCCATGACGTCCTGCACGGCGAAGCCCACCTCTTCCAGGCGCAGCCCGCCCGCCTCGATCTTGGAAAAATCCAGGATGTCGTTGAGCAGGCGCAGCAGCGACCCGGCGGAGGTGCGCAGCGTGCGCACCCAGTCGGCCTGCTGGGCCGCCAGCGGCGTGGTCAGCAGCAGGTCGATCAGGCCCATGATGCCGGTCATCGGCGTGCGCAGCTCGTGGCTCATCACCGCGAGGAAGCGGGACTTCGCCTCGTTCGCGGCCTCGGCCTTCGCGCGCAGCGCCTCGGCCTCCTGGCGGGCGCGGTCGAGGTCGCGGGCGAGGGCCGCGAGTTCGGCCGCCTGCCGTTCCAGCGCGACGCGGCCACGCTTCAGCTCCTCCTCCGTGCGCACCTGTTCGCTGATGTCGGTGCCCACCCCGCGATAGCCGGTGAAGACGCCCTCGGCGGTGAAGACCGGGGTGCCGGAAATGCGGAAGATGCGCGTCTCGCCGTCGGTGCGGCGGTGCGTGTAGACGAAGTCGCGGAAGGGCCGGTGGTTTTCCAGGTCGTCCAGGTGGTCGCGCCAGAAATCGGGGTCCTCGGCGTTGGCGGCGATGTCCGTGCGCGACTTGCCCAGCGCCTCCTCCGGCAGGGTGCCGGTGACGCGGGTCAGGCGTTCCGAGAAATAGGAAAAGCGCAGGTCCGGCCCCATCTCCCAGAACCAGTCGGAGGCGGCGTTGGCGTAGTCGCGGAACCGCTCCATGGCGGTCGCCAGCTCGCGCTCGGCGCGCTTGCGGTCGGTGATGTCCTGAAGCACGCCGAACACGGCGGTGACCGCGCCGTCCGGCCCCACCTCCACCTGGCTGCGGCAGGCGACGTCGCGCAGGTCGCCGTCGGCGCGGATGATGCGCAGCTCGTAGCCGTAGGGTTCGCGGCTGCGCACCGCCGTCTCGACATAGCGCGCGACAAACGCGCGGTCGTCGGGGTGGTAGGTGGCGATGGTGTTCTCGCGCGTCGGCACATGCGTCGCGGGATCGAGGCCGCGGATGCGGAACATCTCCTCGGACCAGGTGAGCGTGCCGTCTGGAAGCGACAGGCGCCAGTGCCCGACATGCGCCATCTGTTCGGCCAGCCGCAGCAGGCGCGAACGCTCCTTGGCCTCCAGCTCGGCCTGCCGGCGTTCGGTGACGTCGTTCATGATCCAGATCTCGCCGCGCTCGGAGGCGTAGGCGGCGAATTCGACGGCGCGCTCCGACCCGTCCTTGCGGCGCAGCCGCACCTCGCGCGGGGCCGGAAAGCCGGCGGCGCGGTCCATCTCGTACAACTCGCGCATGGCGGCCTGCCGGTCGCCGAACAGCGCCTTGCCCCACGCCTCCAGCGTCGTCAGCTCCTGGCGCCGGTAGCCGGTGATCGTCTCGGCGGCCCGGTTGAGCGTGAGGACGCCGCCCTCCAGGTGCACCGCGCCGACCGGCAGGTTGTCGACGAGGTGGGCCAGCCGCGCCTCCGCCCGGTGCGCGGCCTGCTCGACGTCCGCCGGCCGGTGCTGTCCGGCGTCCAGCTCCGGACCGGGAGGGTGGGCGCTGCCGTGGGCCATGCCGTGGGAACCTGGTTTTGTGCACCGATGGGTAAGAGGCTAACGCGACTGGTAATACCGAAACCTTAACGATGCCGGCTGTTATGTTTGGGGATCAAACCCGGCCATGGCGTTGTCGTACGGGCAGCCGGCACGGCTCATGCGGGGCCGGATGCCGCGGCCTTCCAGCAGCGCGATGTCTTTGGTGCAGGCGTACTGGGGGATTCAAGCGGTCGTCGCGACGGCCGCCACCGCGCGCGCCGCGTGGATTCCTGGCGATCAGGCGGCGCGGGCGATGGCGGCGGAGCGCACGGCGCGGAAGGTCGTCAGCTCGCGGGTCAGGGCGGCGCGGGTCTCGGCGTCGGTGCCGCGCACGATGGCCGCCGGTTCGCCGGGGCGGAGGCTGAGCGGGTTCAGCGTTTCCCGCGTGCCGACGCGGACCTTGGTCGCCTCGATGCAGGAACAGGCGCGGCGCCGCGCCGGGCAGCCGAAGCAGCTCTCGCGCGCCGAATCGCCCAGCCGCTGGTCGGTCAGCGGCGTCATGGCGTCGAACCCGTCGATGGCCGCGACGATGGCGTCGGCGTGCTCCATGGCGTCGCCCAGCAGGTCGACCGCGCCGTGCGGCTGCAGAACGACCGTACCGGACAGCAGCACCGGCGCGGCGTTGCTCGTGCGCAGCTTCAGGCGGAGGAACTCGACGGCCATGGTCCGAAACCCTCACGATATTTCTTTTGTGCGGTGCGAAAATATCATTCGAGAGTTCGGCGGCGGAGTCTTTTCGGGTTTCGATTTTGCTGTTTTTGGTTATCGCTCTGTAATCCGGCTGCTTGTCGGAAAATTTCGCATGGCCCGCCCTGCACGCGCGGCATGGACGAAGCCCGGCGGCTTGGCATAGGCTTCACGGCCATGAAGACCGTGCTTTCCATCCAGTCCCACGTCGCGTTCGGTTATGTCGGCAACCGGGCGGCGGCGTTCCCCTTGCAGCGGCTGGGCCACGACGTCACCGTCGTGAACACCGTGCAGTTCTCCAACCACACCGGCTATGGCGCGTGGACGGGCCAGGTCTTCACGGCCGAGCACATCGTCGACGTCATCGACGGCGTGGCGGAGCGCGGCGGCATCGCCGCCTGCGACGCGGTGCTGTCCGGCTATATGGGCGAGGCGGCGCTGGGCCAGGTGATCGTCGAGACGGCGGCGCGCGTGAAGGCGGCCAACCCGCGCGCGGTCTATTGCTGCGATCCGGTCATGGGCGACGTCGGGCGCGGCTTCTTCGTGCGGCCGGGCATCCCCGACTTCATGAAGGCGCACGCCGTGCCGGCCGCCGACATCGTCACCCCCAACCAGTTCGAGCTGGAGTACCTGACCGACCACACGGTGGGCTCGCTGGCCGACGCGCTGGATGCAACGGCGGCGTTGCGGGCGCGGGGGCCGCGCGTGGTGCTGGTCACCAGCCTGACGCGCGCCGAGGCGCCGGCCGACCGCATCGAGATGCTGGTGGACACCGCCGAGGGCGCCTGGGTGGTGGCGACGCCGCGCCTGCCGCTCGACCCGCCGCCCAACGGGGCGGGCGACGCGGTGGCGGCGCTGTTCCTCGCCCACTATCTGAAGGCGTTCGACGCCGCCGCGGCGCTGGAGCGGGCGTCGGCGGCGATCTACGCCGTGTTCGAGGAGACGCGGCGGCGCGGCACGCGCGAGCTGCAGCTGATCGCCGCGCAGGACGAGATGGTGGCCCCCCGCACGGTGTTCCGCGCCGGGAAGGTGCGGTGAACGCGCCGTCGCTGTGCCACGTCTTCGCGTTCGTGACGCCCGGCGCGCCGGAGGCGGCGGCGCTGGAGGCCGCCGGCCTGCGCGAGAGCTTCCGCCGCGCCCATCCGGGGCAGGGGACGGCGAACGCCTGCTGGTGCTTCGACAACGCCTATCTGGAACTGCTGTGGGTGGAGGACGCGGCGGCCCTGGCCGGTCCGGCGATCGCCCGCACGCATCTGGCCGAACGGGCGCGCTGGCGCGAGACGGGGGCCTCGCCCTTCGGCATCGCCGTGCGCGGGGCCACCCCGTTCGCCGCATGGACCTACGCGCCGCCGTACCTGCCGGCGGGGCTGTCGATCCCCGTGGCGCTGTCGGCCGAGGACCCGCGGCAGCCCTTCCTCTTCCGCTCCCCCGGCGATGCCCGGCCGGACGCCTGGACCGACGGGCGCGCCGGCGGCCGGCAGGCCGCCGCGGGCTTGGCCGAAATCGCCGGTGTGCACCTGGAGGTGACGGTGCCGCCCTCCGACGACCTGCGCGCCCTGGAAGCCGCCGGGCTGCTGACGCTGAGCATGGCGGAGGCGCCGCGCATGGTGCTGACTCTGTCGCGCCGCGACGGCGGCGCGCCACGGCACCTGTCCCTGCCGGATGTCCGGTGGGAGAACGGTGTCGGTGCGTCACGCCCGTAGGTCGGGTCCTCACTCCGCCGCTTCGGTTTCCTTCTCGGCGTCGGTCTTCCCGGTCTTGTCGGCGGTCATGACGCGGCTGGCGGGCAGGCGGGCGGTCATGGTGGTGCCGCTGCCGACCGCGCTGTCGCACGACAGCGTGCCGCCGTGCAGCTCCATGAAGTTCTTGGAGATGGACAGGCCCAGCCCGGTGCCCTCGTAACGGCGGCTGGCCGAGTTGTCGGCCTGCCGGAACGGCTCGAACAGGTGCGCCATGAATTCCCTGGGGATGCCGATGCCAGTGTCGGCGACGGTCACGGCGAGGCAGCCGTCCTCGCCCACGGCGGCGCGCACGGTGACGCCGCCACCCGAAGGCGTGAACTTCACGGCGTTGGACAGCAGGTTCAGCAGCACCTGCTTGAAGGCGCGCCGGTCGGCCCAGATGTGGGGCAGCCGGCCGGCCACCTCGTTGTGCAGCTCGACCCCGGCGTCCTGGGCGCGGTCGCGTACCATCATCAGGCACTGCGCCACCGCCTCGGCGGGGTCCAGCACCTCTTCGGTCAGCTCATAGCGGCCGGCCTCGATCTTCGACATGTCGAGCACGGCGTTGACGATGTCCAGCAGGTGCTTGCCGCTGTCGTGGATGTCCCTGGCGCAGGACTTCTGCCGGTCGTTCAGCTTGCCGAAGAACTCGCTGTCGAGGATTTCCGAGAAGCCGATGATGGCGTTCAGCGGCGTGCGCAGCTCGTGGCTCATGTTCGCCAGGAACTCGGACTTGGCGCGGTTGGCCATCTCCGCCTGACTCTTGGCGGCGAGCAGCTCGGCTTCCTTCTGCTTGCGCACGGTGATGTCGCGGATGACGCCGACGAACACGCGGGCCGGGCCGCCCGTCGTTCCATTCGCCGGATCGCCGCCGTGCAGCATCAGTTCGCTGACCGCGAGGTTCATCGGGAAGGTGGTGCCGTCGCGGCGCAGCGCCTGCACCTCGCGGTCCTGGCCGATGATGCGCGAGGCGCCCGGCCGGTACCCGCTCATCCAGCGGCCGTGATCGGCGCGGAACCCTTCGGGGATGAGGATACCGACGCTCTTGCCGACGACTTCCGCCTCCTGGTAGCCGAACATCCGCTCGGCCGCCGGGTTGAACGTCTCAATCTGGCCGCGGGCGTCGATGGTGACGACGGCGTCCACCATGGATTCCAGGATGCCGCGGATGCGGCGCGACGCGCGCGTCAGCTTCGCCTGATCCTGCTCGCGCCGCTGCTGCTGGCTGACCACGTACCAGGTGAGCATGGCGATGGCCGAGGTCATCGCCACCAGGATGAAAGTCCAGGCGGCGGTGTCGCGCCGCCAGTCGGCCAGCGCCGTCTCCTCCGGCAGGGTGGTGACGACGACCAGGGGGTAGTCGCGCGCGTGGCGGAAGCTGAGGATGCGCGCCCCGCCCTCGCGCGGGGCCACGAGGTCCAGCGTGCCTTCCCGGCGCGCGGCGACCGCGGCGTCCAACTCCGGCCAGTCGGACAGGTCGCGCAGGATGGGAAGCCCGCCCGGCGCCCCGCCCGGCGGCTGCTGCGCCAGGACGGTGCCGTCGCCGAGCGACAGGGTCACCGTCCCGCGTTCCGACGTGCGCAGGTCGGCGAGGCTGGCGTTCAGGTACACGGTGTCGAGCAGGATCACCAGCACGCCGCCGAAGCCGCCGTCGGGGCCGGTGATGCGGCGGCTGAGCGGGATCACCGACTTTTCCGGGAAGACGCGGCTGGGCGTCGGCACGCCGATGAACAGGCCGGTGTCGGCGCGCCCCAGGTGCGCGGCGAAATAATCGCGGTCGCTCAGGTCGACGTCGGGCGGGCTGGTGTCGGCCGAATGGTGCAGGATGCGGCCGTCCGGGCCGACCACCACGATGGCGGTGATCTGCGGAAACGCCTCGGTGCGGTTGCGCAGGTACTGGTACACGCCCTCCGCCGCACGCTGCTGCGTGTCGGGGCGGATGCCGAGCACGAAGGCGATGTCGGTGAACAGCCGGTCGGCCCCGGCGACGGCGTGGACCGTCTGTTCCTCCAGCATGCGGGCGAGGTGCCGCACGGTCTGCCGCGCGTGCTCCTTCGCCTCGCCGTGGTGCTGCCAGACGCCGAAGCCGATGAGCACGCTGACCACCACGATGAACGCCACGCCCGAGGCGACCATCAGGAAGCCGACCGACGCCAGCGCGCGCCCGACGCCGCCCGTGGCCCCCATGGCCGGCGGCCGTGTCGCCGAGTCGCCTCGATCCTCGCTGGACGTGTGCCCGGACATAGGTGGAACGCTGCTCCGTGCGCGGTGGTCCGGGCCGCGGGCGCGGCCGGTGGAATGGCCGCACCCTAGGCGGGGACCGATCCCGCGATCAATCCGCAAACGCCGGCCGCGACGCAAACGCACGAAAACTTTGCGCCAGACTCCTTAAGGAACCTTGACCCTGGTGGCGGGCGGGGCGTTTGTCCTTTGCCCACACGCCGCGCAGGGTCTAAATGTCGGTGGAGATGGGGAGAGGACCAGCATGGACAGCCAGAAGGACCGCAAGGTCGCCATCCTCGCCGAGACGCTCGCCACCTTGTGGGCGGAGACGGACCCGGCGGTTGTGGAATGCGTGACCGAGATCGCGCAGGACGACGCCGACGCCATCGCCGACGTGTTCTACGACACGCTGCTGCGCCTGCCGGAAACGCAGGCGTTCCTCAACCACGCGCTGGTGCACGAGCGGCTGCGGCCGTCGCTGGCCAAGTGGATCCGCGACCTGCTGTGCGCCTCGACCCGCGCGGGCATCGACGCCTCGCTGGCGCACAATTACGAGGTCGGGCTGGTCCACGCCCGCATCAACATTCCGCTGACGCTGGTCAACGCCGGCATGCGCATCATCAAGAAGGAGATGGCGGCGCGCATCCTGGGGTCCAAGCTCAGCCGGGCGCAGACGGCGCACGCCATCCTGTTCGTCGGGGAGATGCTGGATTCCGTGCTCGACAACATGCACGAGGCCTACCTGGGCGACCTGCTGGGCAACGCGCGCCACCAGCAGTCGCTGAAGATGTTCATGACCGGCCAGAACCTGGCGCTGGACGGCGAGCGGCTGAAATCCTCGCTGTTCGACTGGCTGCGGCAGGCGGTGGTGGCCTTCTACGCCAGCGAGGGCGGCGCCATCGACGTGCCGGCCATCGAATCCAGCGACTTCGGCCTGTGGCTGAACCACAAGGCGGAGTTGACCTTCGGCAAGGTGGCGGAGCTGGAATCGATCCGCGAGCGCACCGCCGGCATCGGCGCCAAGGTGCGCGCCGCCGCGACCGCGCGCCAGCCCACCCCCGCCTTCCTCAAGGAACTGAACAACGACGTCACCGAGGTGGCCTACCTGATGGGCGCGGTGATCGAGAAGGCGCTGGAGATCGAGGCCGGGCGCGACCCGCTGACCCGCATGCTGACGCGCCGCTTCATGCCGGCGATCTTCCAGCGCGAGGTGACCATCAGCCTGCGCCATGGCAAGCCCTTCGCCGTGCTGCTGATGGACGCCGACCACTTCAAGGCGATCAACGACACCTACGGCCATCAGGCGGGCGACGCCGTGCTGTCCGACCTGTCGGAACTGCTGCACGCCAACGTGCGCGCCGGCGACTTCGTCTTCCGCTACGGCGGCGAGGAGTTCCTGGTGCTGCTGACCGAGATGGACGCCCCGACCCTGCGCGTGAAGGCGGAGCGGCTGCGCGCGCTGGTGGCCGAGCACCGCTTCATGGCGGCGGGGCATGCGCTAGCCGTCACCGCCTCCATCGGCGGCGCGCTGCACGACGGCCACCCCGATTACGAGCACACGGTGCGCAAGGCCGACGCCGCGCTGTACGAGGCCAAGCACCAGGGCCGCAACCGCGTGGTCATCGCCGAGGCATCCGACGAGGCGGAACTGGGCTGAGGCTTGCGCGTTTCCGGCGCCGGCCCCATTCTTGAGCGACGGGACGTCCCACGAGAGGCCGCCATGCCCGACACCCGCTACGACGCCGATTTCTACGCCTGGACGCAGGAACAGGCGGCCCTGCTGCGCCGCATGGCGGAGGAGCGCATCAACACCCGGCTCGACCTGGAACACCTGGCCGAGGAGGTCGAGGGCTTGGGCAACAACGAACTGGCCGTGGTGGACGGCAACCTGCGGCAACTCATCATCCATCTGCTGAAGCTGGAATGGTCGCCCGATCCCTACCCGCGCCGCCACTGGGAAGAGGAGGCCGGGAACTTCCGCGACAACGCCCTGGAACGGCTGGAGCGTGCGCCGGGCGTGCGCCGGCACATCGACCTGGGCACGCTCTACCGGCGTGCGGCGAAGGCCGCCGGGCGGTACTTCGCCGGGCTGCCGGAGCCGGTCTCGCCGCCGGTGGAGTGCCCCTACACGCTCGACCAGCTTCTCGACGAGGACTTCTTTCCGGTGAACCGCCATGGCCTGCCCTGACGCCGCCCGGACCCCGCCGGGGCGGACGCGCATTGCGCGGCGGCACGCCATCGGCTAGGTAAAGGGCCTCCGCCCGCCCCATCCGCAGACCCCGGCCGAGCCATGCCCGAAGGACCGCTTTCGCTCTACCGTGTCCGGCGCGGCCAGGGAACGCTCCGCCCTGACCCCGACCAGGAGTTGGCGGCCGAGAAGCTGCAGAGCCTGTACCACGCGCTGAGGAACTACCGGCCGCAGACCGGCAAGACCGGCTGGCGCGAGCGCTTCGGCCTCGCCCGGCGGCCGGAACCGGTGGAGGCGCCGCAGGGGCTGTACCTGTATGGCGGCGTGGGGCGTGGCAAGTCCATGCTGATGGACCTGTTCTTCGAGACCGCGCCGGTCGAGCGCAAGCGCCGCGTCCACTTCCACGCCTTCATGCTGGAGGTGCACCGGCGCATCCACGAACACCGGCAGGCCAAGGGCAAGGGGCAGGGGCCGGACGACGCGCTGCCGGAACTGGCGCGCCGGATAGCCGACGAGGCATGGCTGCTGTGCTTTGACGAGTTCCACGTGGTGGACATCGCCGACGCGATGATCCTGGGGCGGCTGTTCACCAACCTGTTCGAGCTGGGCGTGGTGGTGGTGGCGACGTCCAACTGGGCGCCGGACCTGCTGTACAAGGATGGTTTGCAGCGCGAGCTGTTCCTGCCGTTCATCGCGCTGCTGAAGGAGCGGCTGGACGTTCTGGCGCTGGAGGGGGCGGTCGACTACCGCCTGGACCGGCTGAAGGGCAAGCCGGTGTACTTCCAGCCGCTGGGCCCGGCGACGGACGCGCGGCTGAAGGAGACCTTCGCCATGCTGACCGACGGCGAGCCGGGCCAGTGCACGCACCTGCTGGTCCAGGGCCGGCGGGTGGAGATCGAGCGCGCGGCGCGCGGCGTCGCCTGGGTCGACTTCTGGGACCTGTGCGGCAAGCCGTTCGGCGCCGCCGATTTCCTGTCCATCGCCACGCACTTCCACACCGTCTTGATCGACGACGTGCCGGTGATGAGCGACGAGAAGCGCAACGAGGCCAAGCGCTTCATGACGCTGGTCGACGCGCTGTACGAACACCGGGTAAACGTCGTCATTGCCGCCGACGGCCCCCCCGAACGCCTCTACCCCGAGGGCCGGCACGCCTTCGAGTTCGAACGCACGGTGTCGCGCCTGATGGAGATGCAGAGCGAGGATTACCTCGCGCGCCAGCATCTGACCTGATCCTTCCGGCGCCGGCGCTCAGGCGCCTTCCCATTCCGGGATGCCGCCCTATCCGTCGGCCTTCGTCTGCTGGGCCACCAGAAGGGCGACCTGCCGGAACGAGCGGACGGCCGGCGTCTCGTTGTCGCGGCGCCACGCGAGCGAGACGTGGACGGGTTCCGGGGCGTGCTGGATGCGCAGGAAGCGCGTGCCGGAAATGCGCAGGTTGCGCGCCGTCTCCGGCACCACGGCCACCCCCATCCCGGCGCCCACCAGCCCCAGCACCGTATGGATCTGCGTGGCGTGCTGCACCACGTTGGGGGAAAAGCCGGCGCTCTCGCACATGCGCATGATGCGCGAGTGGAACAGCGGGCTCTGCCGCTGCGAGAACATGATGAACGGCTCGCCGGCCAGACGGTCCAGTGAGACGCCGGCCGCGTCGGCCAGCGGGTGTTTCCTCGGCACGACCAGCAGGAAGCCCTCTTCGAGGATCGCGATCATCGCGATGCGCGGGTCCGTCGCCGGCGGGCGCAGCAGGCCCACGTCGATGGTGCCGCGGACCAGCGCGTCGAGCTGTTCGGCCACCGTCATCTCCCGCAGGTCCAGTTCCACATCCGGGTACATGTGGTGGAACCGTTCGAGAACGGCCGGCATCAGGCCGTATGTAGACGAATGTATGAAACCGACGGTGAGGCGCCCGTATTCGCCGGCCTCGACGCGCCGCGCGTCGGCCCCCGCCTTGGCGATCTCCTCCAGGATCATCGTCGCACGCTCGAAGAAGAGCGCCCCGGCCGGTGTCAGTTCTACCGAACGCTGCGTCCGCTTCAGCAGCAGAACACCCACCTCTTCCTCAAGTCTTTGAATCTGGCGCGTCAGTGCCGGCTGGGCGACGTGCAGCCGAGCGGCAGCGCGGCCGAAGTGCAGGTCTTCGGCCACCGCCCTGAAATACCGCAGGTGTCTAACCTCGATCATGTCTGATACCGCCGCGGCATCAATCCGGCACCGATAATGTATTGGACGAACAGTCAGCGCGACGACAAGTTTCCCCTCGCAAGGACTTCATTCGGCGTGCCGCAACGCACAGCTGGGCAATGAATAGCCGGGAGGAGACATGATACCGGGCTTCAGGATCGAGCGCGGACAGCCGCGCCCGTCGACGGACCTCGTCACCGCGTTCAGGACGATTCCGACCGCCATCATCAGCGACAACATGAACCGGCTGTTTGCCGGCGGCACCGCGCTGCGCCCGGTCCACCGGACGGGCACGCTGTGCGGCCCGGCGCTCACCGTCCGCACGCGGCCCGGCGACAATCTGATGGTCCACAAGGCCCTCGACGTGGCCGAGCCGGGCGACGTGGTCGTCGTCGATGCCGGCGGCGACACCACCAACGCCATCATCGGCGAGATCATGTGGTCCTACGCCCGCCGGCGCGGCATCGCCGGCTTCGTGATCGACGGCGCGGTGCGCGACACCGCCGCCATCGCGGCGGGCGACCTGCCGGTCTACGCGCGCGGCGCCACCCACCGCGGCCCATACAAGGACGGCCCCGGCGAGATCGACGTGCCGGTGTCGGTCGGCGGCATGGTCGTGATGCCCGGCGACATCGTCGTCGGCGACGAGGACGGCGTGCTGGCCGTGCCGCTGGCCGACGCCTGGGAAATCCTGGCCCTGGCCCTAACGCAGCAGGAACGCGAGACGGGCATCCTGCGCAGCATCCAGGACGGCACCATCGACCGGTCCTGGGTCGACCAGACGCTCAGGGCCAAGGGGGTGAAGCTGTGAGCGCGCGCGTCCAGGCCGACCGGCTGACCGGCTTCTGCGGCGCGGTCTTCCGGGGCGCGGGCGTGCCCGGCACGGTTGCCGACATGGTGGCGGAAAGCCTGGTGTACGCCGACCTGCGCGGGGTGGAATCGCACGGCGTGGTGCGCACCGAGATCTACCTGCGCCGGGCGGCCGAGGGGATGATCGACCCGCACGCCGAGGTGACGCTGGTCCGCGACGACGGCTGCACCGCGCTGGCCGACGGCGGCAACAACTTCGGCGCCTACGTCGGCGCGCAGGCGCTCGACCGGGCGATGGAACGGGCGCGGCGGCACGGCGTGTGCGCGCTGGGGGTCAGGCATTCCAACCACTTCGGCACCGGCGCCTTCTACGCGCGGCGCGCCGTGCGGGAGGGGATGGCGCTGATCGTGCTGTCGAACGCCTCGCAGACGATGCCGCCGACCGGCGGCGTGCGGCCGTTCATCGGCACCAACCCCATCGCCTTCGGCTTCCCGACCGGGCGTCCCAAGGGAGATGAGGTGCCGTTCGTGCTGGACATGGCGACCAGCCTGGTGGCGCGCGGCAAGATCATCGTCGCCGCCAAGCGCGGCGAGGCGATCCCGCTGGGCTGGGCGGTGGACAGGCATGGCAACCCCACCACCGACGCGCAAGCCGCGCTGGAGGGCGCGGTGCTGCCGCTGGGCGGGCCCAAGGGGTCGGGGCTGTCCATGGCCATCGACATCCTGGCGGGCGTGCTGACCGGCGCCGGCTTCGGTCCCACGGTCAACAACATGTACGAGAACTGGGCCGAGCCGCAGAACGTCGGCCATTTCTTCATCGTCCTCGACATCGAGCGCTTCATCCCGCTGGCGTCCTTCACCGATCGCATCGGCCGCTACATCGACCTGATGAAGGCCGAGCCGATGGCCCCCGGCGTCCCGGAAATCCTCCATGCCGGCGAGGTCGAACACCGCCTGGAGCAGCGGCGCCGCTTCGAGGGCATCGAGCTTCCCGACAAGGTCGCCGAGGAGTTGACGGCCCTGGGACGCAAATACGGCGTCGCCTGGATCGGCTGAGGCCAGGAGAAACAGATCATGCACGGCACCATTCCCACCTTCACCTACCACATCCCCACCGCCATCGAGTTCGGCTGGGGCGCCCTGGCCCGGCTGCCGGGCATCGTCAAGGATCTCGGCGCCAAGGATCTCGGCGGCACCCGCGCGTTGGTCGTGGGCGATCCGGGCGTGGCCCGCGCCGGCCTTGTCGAGCGGGTGGCCGCCACCCTGTCCAAGGGCGGCATCCCCGCCGCGACCTTCACCGACGTCGAGAGCGACCCGGCGGTGCAGTCGGTCGAGGCCGGCTCCCGGCTCGCCAAGTCGGAGGGCTGCGACGTGGTCGTCGGCGTCGGCGGCGGCAGCGCCTTGGACACCGCCAAGGCCATCGGCCTGATGCTGACCAACGGCGGCACGATCCGCGACTATGTCGGCATCAACAGGGTGCCGCAGCCCGGCGCGCCCGTGGTGGCGATCCCGACCACCGCCGGCACCGGCAGCGAGCTGACCATCTGGTCGGTGCTGTCCGACAAGGAGCGGAAGGTCAAGATCAGCGTCGGCAGCACCTTCAACTGCCCGCGCGTGGCCCTGCTGGACCCGGAGCTTACGCTGTCGCTGCCGCCCGCGATCACCGCCGCCACCGGCATGGACGCACTGACCCACGCGCTGGAATCATACGTCAACAAGGCCACCCAGCCGATCTCCGAGGCGATGTCGGAGCAGGCCATGCGCCTGATCGCCAAGAGCCTGCGCGTCGCCGTGGCGCAGGGCGACAACGCCAGTGCGCGTTCCGACATGCTGCTGGCCAGCTCCATCGCGGCGCTGGCCTTCAACAGCACGCGGCTTGGTCTGGTGCACGCGTTCGCCATGCCGCTGGGGGCGCGGTTCCACATCCCGCACGGGCTGGTCAACGCCATCCTGCTGCCGGCGGTCATGCGCTTCAACCTGCCCGGCAACTTCGCCAAGTACGCCCGCATCGCCGAGATCTTCGGCGAGCCGGTGGCGGGGCTGAGCCTGCGCGACGCGGCGGCGCGCTCCGTCGACGCCATCGAGACGCTGAAGGCCGACATCGGCATCACCGCCCGGCTCGGCGAGTTCGGTCTGGCGCAAGCCGACTTCGACGGCGTGGTGGACGAGGCCATGCAGTCCGGCAACGTGCCGGTCAACCCGCGCCAGCCCACGCGCGACGACCTGAAGGCGATCCTGCGCGCCGAACTCTGAGCTTTGGAGCGTTCCATGGACATGCAGATCTGGCTGGCCGATGCCATCGGCCGCCGCTACGGCCACTTCATCGACGGCGCCTGGGAGGAGCCCGGCGCCAGGACCACCCCCATCTACAACCCGGCCAACCGCGACCAGCTTCTCGGCCACTTCACCGAAGGCACGGCCGACGATGTGGAGCGCGCCGTGCGGGCCGCCCACCGCGCGTTCCTGGACTGGCGCGAGATGCCCGGTCCGGACCGTGGCGCCATGCTGTTCCGCGTCGCCGACATCCTGGAGCAGCGGGTGGAGGAACTGGCCTTCACCCTGTCGGCCGAGCAGGGCAAGGTGCTGGCGGAATCGCGCGGCGAGGTGATGCGCGCCGCCAAGGAGATGCGCTTCAGCGCCGGCGAGGCGAGCCGCATGGATGGCGTCACCCTGCCCAGCGAGAAGCGTAACGGCTTCGCCATGACGTTCCGCGAGCCCATCGGCGTGGTGGCCGCCATCGCGCCGTGGAACTTCCCGGTGGTGACGCCGATCCGCAAGATCGGCCCGGCGCTGGCCTACGGCTGCACCGTGGTGATGAAGCCATCCGAGTTCACGCCCTGGTCGGCGGTGCGCCTGATGGACGTGTTCCGCGATGCCGGCATCCCTATTGGTGTCGTCAACCTCGTCACCGGCTCCGGCCGGGCGGTGGGCGAGCCGCTGACCCGGCATCCGCTGGTGCGCGGCGTCAGCTTCACCGGCTCGACCCGGACGGGGGCGGAGATCAACGCCCAGGCCGCCCGCCGCTTCGCCCGCGCGCAATTGGAGATGGGCGGCAAGAACCCGGCCGTCGTGCTGGGCTACAAGGACGCGGCGGCGGTCGCCAGACAGATTTCCTCGGCCGCCTTCGCCTGCTCCGGCCAGCGCTGCACGGCGCTCAGCCGCGTCATCGTGCTGGACAGCCTCGCCGACGAACTGGGCGAGGCGCTGGCGGCCGAGCTGTCGGCGATCCGCGTCGGCCCGGCGTGGGACCCGAACGCCACCATGGGGCCGCTGATCACCGACCAGCACCGCGTCTCCGTGCTGCGCAACATCGCCGCCGGCCTGGACGAGGGGGCGCGGCTGCGCCTGGGTGGCCGGCCGCTGGAGGACGGCGATCTCGCCAAGGGCTGGTTCCTGGAGCCGACGCTGATCGACACCGTCCGCCCCGACACCCGTCTGGCGCGCGAGGAGGTGTTCGGCCCGGTGCTGGCCGTGGTCGCCGTGCCCAACGCCGACGAGGCGTTCCGGGTGGCGAACAGCGTCGAGTACGGGCTGGCCGCGTCCATCTTCACGCGCGACGTGGACGACGCGTGGCGCTTCGTGCGCGAGAGCCAGTCGGGGATGGTCCACGTGAACCACGGCACCGCCAGCGAGGCACACCTGCCCTTCGGCGGCGTCAAGGGATCGGGCTTCGGTCCCTACTCCATCGGCCACAGCAACCAGGAATTCTTCACCGAGCTGAAGGCCGTCTACCTGCAGAGCTGAGGAACGAACAATCGTAGGTTGGGTTGAGCGTCAGCGAAAACCCAACGCACCCCGCCCCAACACACCCCGAATGGCGAAGACGTTGGGTTTTCGCCTGCGGCTCAACCCAACCTACGGGCTTTTTGCCTGTTTAATCTCTGGGAGGAAACGAAAATGACGTTCAAGGAACGCGCTCTGATCGGCGCAGCCGCCATTGCCGTCGCCCTGCTGCCGGCCGCCGCGTCGGCCGAGACGGTGCTGAAGCTGGGCCACGTGTGGCCGCCGACGGAGATCCACGCCAAGGCCGCCGAGCGGTTCGCCCAGGACGTCGCCCGCGCCACCAACGGCGAGGTGAAGGTGCAGACCTTCGGCGGCAGCACGCTGGGCAGCGACCGCGAGCTGGTCGAAGGGCTGAAGTTCGGCACCAACGACATCTGGGTCGGCGGTGCGGGCGTGCTGTCGGCGGCGTCGGAGACGGCGAAGATCTTCACCGTCCACTTCATGATCAACAGCATCGATCATTTCCAGAACGTCTACAACGGCCCGGTCGGCCAGGAGATTTCCGACCGCATCAAGAAGGAGGCCAACTATCAGGTCGTCTCCTACTGGCTGCGCGGCCCGCGCTGGCTGACCACCAAGGGCGAGGTGAACGCGCCGGAGGACCTGTCGGGCAAGAAGATCCGCGTCCCCGACAGCCCGGTGTTCGTCAAGTCCTGGCAGGGCCTGGGCGCCGCCCCCACGCCCATGGCCTTCGGCGAGGTGTTCACCGCGCTCCAGCAGGGCGTCATCGACGGGCAGGAGAACCCGCTGTCGCTGATCCAGAGCGCCAAGCTGAACGAGGTGACCAAGTACCTTGTCCGCACCGAGCATGTCTTCGAGCCGATCGCCGTGGTGATGAGCGCGCAACGCCTCGCCAAGCTGCCGGAGAAGCACCGCGCCGCGCTGATCGAGGCGGCCAACGGCGCCGCCAAGACCCTCGCCGCCACCGAGGTCGCCAAGGGCGAGGAGACCTTCCTCAAGGACCTGCAGGAGCAGGGCATGACGCTGGTCGAGCCGGACAAGGCGCAGTTCCAGGCCAAGCTGGAGGGGTTCGTCGAGCGCGAGTTTCCGTCGCTCAAGTTGCTCCACGCCAAGATCGTCGAAGAGAATGTCGTCTCGTCCCGCAAGTAGGCGGCACAAGGGGAGGGCTGCGCCGGCGGCTTCGGCCCGCCCCGCCCCGGTGCCGCCCCCGCCCGCCGCGCCGGTGACCGGCGCCGCGGCGGTCCCCGCGATCCCGCTTTCCCGGCGGCTGATCCGCCCGGTGGACTGGCTCAACGAGGCGCTGCTGGTGGCGCTGGCGCTGGCGCTCGGGGCGCTGGCCTGCCTCGGCTTCGCGCAGGTCGTCGCGCGCTATGCGTTCCAGCAGCCGCTGACGTGGTCGGAGGAGGTGATCCGCTACGCGCTGATCTGGATGGTCTTCCTGGGCATCGGCGTCGGCGTGCGCAAGGGCATGCTGGCCTCGGTCGAGATCGTCACGCAGATGGCCCCGGCGCCGTTGGCCCGCGTGCTGGCGTGGGTCGTGCTGCTGGTCTCGGCGGTGTTCTGGCTGGTGCTGCTGGTCTATGGCATCGCGATCCTGGAGAACGTCGAGGGCATGAACTCGGGCGCACTGGAGATGCCGATGTCCGCCGTGTACCTCGCCGTGCCGGTGGGCGCCGCGCTGGCTCTGCTCAACACGATCGTCGCCGCCATCGACCCGCCCGCGCCGTCGCTGGAAGGCGCCATCGAGTAAGGGATCGGTCCAATGACCCCAGTGACTCTCGGCTTCGTGCTGCTGCTGCTGTTTGCCGCCGGCATTCCGATCGCCATCGCGCTCGGCACCACGGCGGCGCTGTCCATGCACAACTCCGGCATCCCGCTGCAGGCCATGGTGCAGCGGATGTTCGCGGCGCTCGATTCCTTCCCGCTGTCGGCCATTCCCTTCTTCATCCTGGCGGGCGCGGTGATGGAGGCGGCGGGGATCTCCACCCGCCTCATCAACTTCGCCCAGGCGCTGGTCGGGCGCGCCACCGGCGGGCTGGGGCTGGTGACGGTCATTTCCGCGATGTTCTTCGCGGCGATCTCCGGTTCCAGCGCGGCGACCACGGCGGCCATCGGTGGTATCCTGATCCCGGCCATGGCGGCGCGCGGATACCCCAAGCCCTTCGCGACAGCGGTGCAGGCCTCCTCGGGCGAGCTGGGCGTCATCATCCCGCCGTCGATCCCGATGATCATCTTCGCGCTGACGGCCGGGGTGCCGGTGTCCATCGGCGACCTGTTCATGGCCGGCATCGTGCCCGGCCTGATGATCGCCCTGTCGCTGATGCTGACCGTCTACCTGATGAGCCGGTGGCGCGGCTACGGCCAGCCGGGGGCGCGGGGGCTGGGCACTCTGGCCGAGGGGCGCCTGCCGTCGGACGGCATCGCCCACACCTTCCGCGAGGCGTTCCTGGCGCTGCTGATGCCGGTCATCATCCTGGGCGGCATCTACGGCGGCGTGTTCACGCCGACCGAGGCGGCGGTGGTGGCGGTGTTCTACGCGCTGTTCCTGGGGGTCGCCGTGTACCGCACGCTGTCGCCGGCCACCCTGATGGCGGCGTTGCGGTCGTCGCTGCTCAGCACGGTGGTGATCCTGCTGATCATCTCGGCGGCCAGCGTGTTCGGCTGGGTGCTGACCGCCAACCGCATCCCGGACATGATCGCGCAGGCCTTCATCGCCGTGTCGCAGGACCCGTTCGTGTTCCTGCTGCTGGTGAACGCGCTGCTGCTGCTCGTCGGCATGTTCCTGGAGACGGGCGCGGCGATCATCATCCTGGCGCCGATCCTGACGCCGGTGGCGATGACGATGGGAGTCGATCCGGTGCACTTCGGCATCATCATGATCGTCAACCTCGCGGTCGGCATGACCACGCCGCCGGTGGGCGTCAACCTGTTCGTCGCCTGCCAGGTGGCGGGGCTGCGCATCGAGCAGATCCTCAAGAGCATGCTGCCCTTTTACCTTGCGCTGCTGATCGACATCGCCATCATCACCTACGTGCCGCAACTGTCGCTGTGGCTGCCCCAGGCCCTGAAATGACCGGAGGCATCAAGAACAAGGCGGCATCATGAACAAGGCGGCATCATGAACAAGGCGGCCCCCATGACGGACCCGGTCATCGTCTTCCTCGACCGCGCCACGCTGGCGCCGGAGATCGCCCTGCGGCGCCCGAGCTACCCGCACGCGTGGCGGGAGTACGACCGCACCGCGCCGGATCGGGTGGCGGAGCGCGTGCGCGACGCCGCCGTCGTCATCGTCAACAAGGTGCGTCTCGACCGCGCGGCCATCGACGCCGCCCCCCGGCTCCGTCTGGTCCTGGTGTCGGCCACCGGCACCGACAACGTGGACCTGGAGGCCTGCCGGGACCACGGCATCCCCGTGCGCAACGTGGCCGGCTATGGCGCCACGTCGGTTGCC
>DASWVP010000484.1:0-1790 GCA_036401175.1 Azospirillum sp.
GACCGCGCACCATGGCCGTGGTTCCGCCACCGGCAAGGACTGCTCGTTCTACGCACCGGCGCAGGAAGACATGTCCACGCGCGGCAACTACACCGCCGGTGGCCTGTACAAGCCCGGCGTCTCCGACACCACGCCCGATCATGTGCCGGACCTGGACTGCATCGCCGAACCGGCGGTGACCGCCGAGGCGCGCTCGCCCATCGGCAACCGCTCCCCGTACACGGTGCTGGGCAAGAAGTACCGGGTGCTGGACAAGGTGGACGGCTACGTGGAGCAGGGCACGGCCTCGTACTACGGCAACAAGTTCCATGGCCGCCGCACCTCCAACCAGGAGGTGTACGACATGTACGCCTTCACCGCCGCCCACAAGACCCTGCCGCTGCCGAGCTTCGCGCGGGTCACCAACCTGGACAACGGCCAGTCGGTGATCGTGCGGGTCAACGATCGCGGGCCATTCCATGACGGGCGCGTGATCGATCTGAGTTACGCCGCCGCCTACAAGCTGGGCATCACCCAGCGCGGCACCGGCCGGGTGGAAGTGCGCGCGCTGACCCCGGGCGAGGCGGGCCGCGCTCAAGCCGCCGCGCCCAAACCGGCGCCTGCCGCGCCGGCCAGCAGCGGCATGGATGCGCTGGTCGAGACGTTGCCTGCATCGACGCCCGCGGCGCCGACCGTCGCCGGCGCCACGGCGATCCCGGCCGCGGTCGTGGCCTCGGTGGACCGGCGCGGCAGTCGTCGCTACCAGGTGATCCCCGATACGAAGAACCCCGCCAGTGCCGAACGCTTCGATGCCTGGATGCAGGCCAACGGCGTGCGCGTGGCCACCGGCAAGCCGGCGTCGATGACCGCTGCGGCGCGTGCGCCGGCGGCTTCGGGCGCGACCCCGGTGGCCGCTTCCGTGCCCGCCCGCGCGATCGCGTCGGTGCCTGCCGCCTCGTCCACGGGCGCGTCGATCACGCCGGGTGTGCCGCCGCGCGCGCTGGCCTCGCCATTGCAATTGCAGGTCGGCAGCTTCGCTAGCCGCGAGAACGCCGATCGCGCCCTGGCCCGGCTGGTCGCCGCGGGCATCGCCGGCGCCAGCCTGAGCGACGTGCAGAGCAATGGACGGGTGTTGTGGCGGCTGCGCGTCGGCGCGACCGACCCGGCCGGCGCCGATGAACTGGCCGGCCGCATTGCCAAACTGGGCTTCGGACGCCCGCAACTGGTTCGCGACTGAGCCGTACAGCGGTTTTTTCGCCTGTTTTTGCCTGTTTTGGGCCCCGGCGGGATTCCCAGCCGCCGATGCCTGCCTAAAATGTCGTTTTCGTCGAACGGGCCTCGTGCCCAGTCAGGAGTTCGCAGCAGATGAAGTTCCGTTTCGCCCTGGCCGCCCTGGCCACCGCCGCCTTCGGCGCGGCGATCGCGCAGACCCCGGCCCCGCAGCCGGCGCCCGCCGCCCCGCCGGCCGAAGCCGTCGCCATCCCGCCGCCGCCCAAACCGGTGGGTACCGCGTGGGTGCTGATGGACTACATCACCGGCCAGGTGCTGGCGGGAGAGAACTACAACCAGCGGGTCGAGCCGGCCAGCATCACCAAGGTGATGACCTCTTACGTGCTCGCCGCCGAGCAGAAGAACGGCAAGATCCGTCCCGATGACCAGGTGATGATGAGCGAGCGCGCCTGGCGCGAGGGCGGCGCCGGCACCGACGGCAGCTACAGCGGCTTCGCCGTCAACAAGACCGCGCCGCTGCTGGACATGGAAAAGGGCATGGCGGTGCAGTCGGGCAACGACGCCGCCATCGCGCTGGCCGA
>DASWVP010000485.1:0-10829 GCA_036401175.1 Azospirillum sp.
CGGCCCCGCAGCAGGTCGCCGTCGCCGCGCCGCCGCCGCCCGCCAACGGCGCCGCGGTGCGCACGCACGGGCGCGGCAACAGCTTCCAGGATTGCCCGGACTGCCCGGTGATGGTGCGCGTGCCGCCCGGCTGGTTCATGATGGGCAACGACCGCGGCGATTCCGTGGAGAAGCCGGTGCACCGGGTGACCATCGCCAAGCCGTTCGCGCTGGGCGCCTACGAGGTGACGGTGGGCGAATGGCGCGCCTGCGTGGACGGGGGCGGCTGCCCCAACATGCCGCGCATGACCAACGCCACCGACAGCACCCCCGTCTACAACGTACACTGGGAGGACGCCCAGGCCTATGTGAAGTGGCTGAGCCGGAAGACCGGCCAGCGCTATCGTCTGCCGTCGGAGGCGGAGTGGGAATACACCGCGCGCGCCGGCAGCGTCGGCCCGTTCTGGTGGGGCGGCGAGGAGGGCATCTTCGCCAACTGCACCAACTGCGGCGGCCCGCACGAGCGGCTGACCCCGGCCGCGGCCGGCAGCTACAAGCCCAACCCCTTCGGCCTGCACGACATGAACGGCGGCGTGGCGGAGTGGGTGGCCGACTGCTGGAACAAGGACTACCAGGGCGCCCCGGCGGACGGCAGCGCCTGGCAGGACGGCAACTGCCGCAAGCGCGTGCTGCGCGGCGGGTCCTGGCGCAACGCGCTGGCCGAAATCTCGGCGACCGGGCGGGGGCAGTACGACGTGGATGTCCGCTACATCAACAACGGCTTCCGCGTCGCGCGCGACCTGAACTGAGCGTTTTGATTTGATCCCTCCCCCGCCTTCGGCGGGGGAGGGAAGGGGCCCACGAAGTGGGAAGGGTGGGGGCAGCGGCCTTTGCGGCAGGCGGAGGAAGCCGGCCGCTGATTCTCGGAAACAACTTGCCCCCACCCTCCCAAGCTTCGCTTGGGTCCCTCCCTCCCCCGGCGGGGCCGGGGGAGGGCTTTGGAACTACTTCTGCACCGACTTCACGGTCTGCACGGCGGTGTTGCCGGTGCCGGCGGCGATGTTGACCGCGCTGTTGACGTTGTTGAACGTCACGCCGCCGGTGGCCAGCGCCGTCTCCAGGCTGGTGAGCGGCACCACGGGGGCCGGGCCGCCGGGGACCGGGCTTGCGGGGCCGGCCGTCTCGCCGCCCGTTCCGGTGCCGGGCTGACCGGCGCCGCCGTCGCCCACGTCGAGTTCCAGCGTGCTGTTGAACGTGTTGAAGATGAACGGCGCCTCGATGAAGGTGAAGGAGGGGACGGCGAACTCCGGCGGCGGCTGGCGGCTGACGGCCAGCGGCTGGCCCTTGTTGAAGCCGGCCAGGAAGCCGGCGTCGCCGCGGATCTTGGTGATCTGCTGCTGATGCACCTGCTTGCGGCTGACGTTGGGGTTGGTGACCATGGCGCCCGGCGGGGTGATGCGGCGCGGCGCCACGAACACCGGCATGCGCGGCGGCTGCGCGAAGGCCTGCGCCATGTTGGCGGCGCCGACACCGTTGGGAAAGCCGATGCCGCCCGCGTCCTGCGCGGCGGCGGTGCCGGACGACAGCAGCACCAGGACGGCGGCGGCGTGCAGGGGGGAGATGCGGGTCATGGCGGCGGTTCCCTTTGCTGGCGGTGCGGCGGTATCTGTCAGTGGGCGCTGAGCGGTTCCATGTCGTGCTGGCGCAGCGCCGCGAAGGCGATGTCGCGGCTGGGGAAACGCCAGAGGTAGGTGCCGTCGGCCGCGTAGCAGGCGTAGCTGGTCCGGCCGCGGCGGGTGACGCGCTTGACGTAGCAGCGGTCCATCAGGCCGAGGGTGGCGAAATCGGTGCCGGACATGCTTTCCTCCCCGTGTGCTCGTGATGGGAGGAGATTAGCCCCGCCGGCGCCGGCGCGCTGTGAGCCGGGCCACAGGCGCGGGTGGATTGGCGTTACTCGTACGTCGTGCCGATTTCTTCCAGCGCGTCGCGGTCGCGGACGGTGATGTAGCCGCCTTCCATGGCGATCACCTCGCTGCGCTGCCATTCGTTCAGCAGCTTGTTGATGCTCTCGCGCGACACGCCGACGAGGCAGCCGAGCTGCTGCTGCGACAGCTTGATGTCCAGGCGGATGGCGCCCTGCGGCGCCGGCCGGCCGAAGACCTCCACAAGGCGCAGCAGCGCACGGGCGAAGCGCGAGGAGGCCTCCAGGAACAGCGTGTCCTCCAGGTGCTCGCTGGTCTGGCGCAGGCGCTTGCACAGCACGCCGATGAGGCGCAGGGCCAGATCCGGCCGCGCGGTCAGGAAGGGCATGAACTGGCTGCGCTCCAGCACCAGCAGGTCGGTTTCCTCCAGCGCGACGGCGTCGGCGGTGCGCGGCTCGCCGTCCAGCAGCGCGATCTCGCCGAACAGGCCGCCCTTGTTGATGATGTTCAGCACCAGCTCCTTGCCGTCGACGGAGTGGGAGCAGATCTTCACCCGGCCGCGGATGATCGCCATCATGCTGTCGCCGGGGTCGCCCTTCTGGAAGATGACGCCGTTCTTGGGGAAGTAGGCGAGGCGGGCGCTCGACGCCAGCCGGCTCAGCTCCTCGCGTTCCAGGTGCTTCAGCAGGAAGTGCCCGGCAAGCACGAGTTCCTTGTCGAACGCGATCCGTACCCCGGCCATGCGGCGCCTCCCCCTGGCGGATGCCCCCCTTGGACATCGCCAGTGTACACGGCCCCCATGCCCCCGCCGGGGGCGCCAATGGCGGTACTTCGCCGTTCCGGGCGTGCCCCTTCCGTGCAGCGTCCAGGAAAAAGCATGGCTGTGGCGCTCGCCACAGCGCCGCCGCATTCCTGCGGTCTAGGATCGCCCCGCATTCACCAAACGCGGGGGCTTCGATGCGCATCCTGTTGACGGTCCTGATCCTGTTCGCCGCGTGGCCGTGCCTGGCCGAGGGGAGCGAGGGCATGGTCATGGCGGCCGACGCCGGGATGGTCGGCACGGTGACCCGCCGCATCGAGAGCGACCGCACGACGTTGCGCGTCTCCGGCGTGATCACCGCCGCCGTCGCCGCCGACTTCATCCAGGCGCTGGACGGCACGCCGGCCGGCCGGCCGGTCCTGGTCGAGCTGGACAGCCCCGGCGGCTTCGTCACCGCCGGCTATGCGATGATCGACGCCATGCTGCGCCAGCGCGCGGCGGGCCGCCCGGTGGTGACGCTGGTGCGCGGCGATGCGGCGTGCGAGAGCATGTGCTTCGGTGTGTTCATGGCCGGCCTGCCGCGCCGGGCCGAGGCCGGCGCCTCCTTCATGGTGCACGCGCCGCGCGACGAGCGCAGCGGCATCATCTCGCTGCGCACCATCAACGAGATGAAGACGCGGCTGGCCCGGCTGGGCACCTCGCCGGCCTGGCTGCAGCGGGTGGCCGAGCGCGGCGGCTTCTCCGGCCGGGTGGACGTGCGCGAACGGGCCGAGGATCTGGCCCACAGTGGCGCCAACGTGGTGACCGAACTGCTGGTGGTGCGCTGAACCGCGCCGTTGTCAACAGCGGACATATCGGACGGATGGACAGTACCGTTGGCCGGATTGCGCGGACGAGGCCCCTTGAGTCACCATGGCGGCAGAACGACAGGAAATGTCGCACGGTCCACCAACTCGGCCAACTCGGGAGGAGTCCATGAAAGGCATCGAGCCCGCGCAGGAGAACGCCACGCCCATCGGTCCGGGCGGCGAGGCGCTGAGCGACATCCTGCACGCCTGCCCCGGCCTTCTGCGGCAGAAACACGCGCTGGCCAACTGGATCACGCTGATCGCCGACGACCGCGGCCTGGGCGCCGAAGCGGTCGCCCGCATGACCGGCATCGACCCCCAACAGGCCGAAGCCATCCTGGACGGCGTGGTCATCGGCACGCCGCTGCCGATCCTCGACCGCGTCCTGCGCACGCTGGAGCGCGTTCAGTAAACCACTTGATCCGGCGTCAGTGGACGCTCAGCGCTTCCATGTCCTGCAGGCGCAACGCGGCGAAGGCGGTTTCCCGGTCGTGGAACTGGCCGAGGAAACTGCCGTCGGCGGCGTGCACCTCGAACAGCTTCTCGCCATCGCGAAGCACCCGCTTGACGTAGGCACGGTCGAGAATGCCGAGGAGGGCAAAGTCCTGCTCCAGGCCTTCCGGCGCTTCGGGCAATTGCATGGCGGACATGGTAACCTCCTCGGGCCGAAGCCCATCCCTCGCATCCAGTATGAACATGAATGTTTAATGGGGAGTAAGGGCTCGCGCCGTGACGCAGATCATCCGTTCGCGCGGCGGCGTGATACGAAAGTGCCACCGGGGCGCCACCGCTGGCTTGACCGGGGTCAAGGCCGCCCCGCCCCGCGCCCGCGATCCTGGCCGCATGGTCCAGTCGGGGAGACATGGTGTGTTGCAGCGTGAAAACGTCACGCCGGACGGCGGGTTCGGCCACAATTCGGGCGGCGTGCGGATCGCCGTGGAAGTGCGGCTTTTCAACAGCCTGACGCGGCACGGCGGCGGTCAGGTGTTCCATCCCCTGTCGCTGCCGGCCGGCAGCACGGTGGGCGACGTCATCCGCCGCTTCGGCATTCCGTTGAGCGACGTCTATCTGGTGCTGGTCAACGGCCGCGACGTCACGCCGACGCTGGGCGGCCTGATCAACGAGCACCGCATCCTCGACGAAGGCGACGTGCTGGCGCTGTCCGGCCCGGTGCCGTTCTCGTGGGCCTACGGCGCGCCGGTGGTCTGACCGCGTTACCCGCCGCCGCGCCGGAAGGCCGTGTCGAAGCGGTCCAGGAAGGCGCGGCGTTCCTCGGCGGACCAGCCGCGGAAGGCCAGCGTGACGCGCAGGCGCGGCAGCGCCATCAAAGCGATGCGGCGTTCCGGCAGCTGGTCCAGGCGGATGTCCACGCCGGCATCCGCGCCGCCGATGCAATAGACGCCGGCCTCCACCCGCCAGGGCAGGCCGCGCGCGGCGTCGGGCAGCAGGCGGGCGAAGTCCGCCGGCGTCAGCGCCATGTCCTTTTCGACGAGGGAACCGCTCATCCGCCGGCGACGGGCGGCCACATGGCGAGCGCGTCTCCGGCCTTCAGCACCTGCCGGTCGAGCTGGCTGGGCTGCACGTAGACGCCGTTGATCAGCACCAGATGGCACTTCTCGCGCGGCAGGTTCAGGCGCGCGATGACGTGCCCCGGCGTGGCGTCGTCGGGCACCTGCAAGGGGGCCTGGTTGTTCACCGCGCCCGGCGGCAGGTGGCCGGACAGGGTGGCGAACAGCTTGACCGTGATCTCCATCGAACCTCCGCCTCTCCCGTGTCTGGGCCGCTCACACCGCACAGACGCGCAACCGCCTTCTTTTACGTCCTCCCCGCGCAGGCGGGGATCCATGTTTTCCGCTGGGTTTGTCCGTCGGGAACATGGATCCCCGCCTGCGCGGGGATGACGGCCAATAACGTCGATCAACAACGTCGATGCGCTGCCCAGGCTGTCCACACTGGGGGGGCGCCGTGGCGCCCCCGCGTCGTGCTACCTGATCTGGGAGTTCGCGACGTAGGCGTCCATGAGGCGGTAGGGGTCCTTCATCAGCCGCTCCTTCCACACGCCCAGCTTGGTGCCGGTCTGGATCAGGCCGCGCAGGCAGCCGACGTGCTGCGTCAGGCCGATGGCGGTGCCGCCGACCAGCACGTCGTCCTGGAACTGCAGGCTGATGTACTTGTAGTTGTCGTGGTCCACCACCTCGACCTTCTCGCCGCCGTCCGCGCCGGCCCACAGGCCGAAGGAGGAGGAGATCAGGCCCAGCGTGTCGAGCACGTTCATCTGCAAGCTGCCGTTGTATTGCAGGTTGCGGCCGGCCATGTTCATGGCGGCGATGCGGCCGTGCTCCGACGCCGTCGGCTGGATGGCGTGCACGTCATGGCCCTTGGTCGAGAAGTCGTAGCCCTGGGCGACGTCGCCGGCCGCATAGACGTCGTTGACGCTGGTGCGCATGTAGCGGTCGACCAGGATGCCGCGGTCGATCTTCACGCCGCTGTTCTCCAGGAACTCGACGTTCGGGCGCACGCCGGCCGACACGACCACCAGATGGGCGGCCAGCATCTCGCCGCTGTCCAGCTCGACGTCGATGGTGTCGGTGGCCTCGATCACCGGTTCCCTGCGGAACAGGCGGGCGAAGATGCCGCGCTCCTTCTCGGCGGCCACCGACTGCAGGCTCTTGATCTTCGTGGAGGTGAGGACGCGGATGCCCTTCTTTTCGCACCACGTCTTGATCATGGTGCCGGCGGTCTCGTTCATCATGCGCGGCACCATGCGGTCGCCCATCTCGACGACCGTCAGGGTGACGCCGCGCATCGCCAGCGCCTCCAGCACGATGCAGCCGATGAAGCCGGCGCCCATCAGCACCACGTGGCTGCCCGGCTGGGCGAGTTCGGTGATGTTGCGCGCGTCCTCCAGCGTCCAGCAGTGGTGGACGCCCTTGCGCTCCAGGCCGGGAATCGGCGGGCGCACCGGCCGCGCGCCGGTGGCGATCAGCAGCCGGTCGTAGGACAGGTGGCTGCCGTCGGTGAAATCGATCTTCTTCTCGTCGGGCCGCAGGCGCTGCGCCAGACCCTGGCGATAGCCGATGCCCTGCGTGTCGTAATGGCCGGGCGTCTTGCGCAGGTACGTTCCCTCGGCCTTGATCTTGCCGGTCAGGAAGTAGGGGATCGCCATGCGCGAATAGGGCGGCTCCGGCTCGCCACCGACAAGGGTGACTTTGCCGTTGGGATCGGCCTTGCGCAGGGTCTCAGCGGCGACGACGCCGGACGGCCCCGCTCCGAGAACGACGTAATGCATGGAGGATCACCCTTGCTCGGAACTGTTCCATCGTCATCCCCGCGAAGGCGGGGATCCATGTCGTTCGTTGCGTCCCGTCGTCGGAAGCATGGATCCCCGCCTTCGCGGGGATGACGGCAAAAAGACAGGCGGAAAAGGGGGCCTCTTCCGAGGCCCCCAACCGTTACAGAGCCAGCCGGGACAGCGTCTCGTTGGTCGGCACGCCATCGGGCGTCCAGCCGCGGAGTTCGTAGTATTCCGGCAGCATCTTGCCCAGGTCGTTGACGCGGCCCGTGGCGGGGCCGGTCTTCGCCGCTTCCTTCAGCAGGCGCTTGGGCAGCGTGTCGTCCTTCGCCGTCAGGCCGGCGGCGAGGTTGAACTGGCGCTCCAGGTTCCAGATGCGCTCGCCCGTCTCGACCAGACGCTCCACCGACCAGCCGCCCTCGATGGCGGCGTCGACCTGCGGGGCGACGTCGACCAGCGACCAGGCGAAGGAGGTGAAGATGCAGATGCCGGCGGCGTCGAAGGCCGCCGTGGCGTCCTGGAACGCCTTGACCAGACCGGCCTTGCCGTCGGTCGCCAGCGGGTCGGTCTTCTCCGGGATGCCCAGGATCTCCGAAGCCACGGTGTAGCTGCGCAGGTGGCAGGCGCCGCGGTTGGAGGTGGCGTAGGTCAGGCCCATGCCCTGGATGCCGCGCGAGTCGTAGGCCGGGAACTCCTGGCCCTTGACCGACATGGACAGGTCCGGGTGGCCGTACTTCTCGGTCAGGAGCTTGGAGCCCAGGCCGATCTCGGCGCCGAAGCCCTCGCCCTTGCCGGTCAGTTCGGCGATCGTCACCAGCGCCTCGGCCGAACCGAAGCGCAGTTCGATCCCACCGGTTTCCTTGGTGGTGAGGACGCCCATCTCGTACAGCTCCATCGCCGCCGACACGGTGGCGCCGAACGAGATCGGGTCCATGCCCTGCTCGTTGCAGATGAAGTTGGCGTAGGTCAGCGCCTCCAGGTCATCGACGCCGGTGTTGGAGCCCAGCGCCCAGGCCGCCTCGTACTCCAGGCCGCCGGACGCGCCCCAGTACTGCGGCTTGTCCTTGACCGAGAAGTGCGTCTTGTCCATGACCGAGATGCGCCCGCAGGCGATCGTGCAGCCGAAGCAGGCGCCGTTGCGGGCGAGGTTCGCCTTGCCGTCGGTCTGACGCGGAGCGACCATCGCCTCGGCCGAGATCTTGTGCGCGCCCTCGAACTGGATGTCGCGGTGGTTGCGCGTGGGCATCGCGCCCGACTCGTTGATGACGTTCATCAGCACCTGGGTGCCGTAGGCCGGCAGGCCCTGGCCGGTCACCGCGTTGCCGGCGAGCACCGCCTTGGCGGCCTCGGACGCCTTGAAGAACGCGTCGAAGTCCTTGATCTTGACGCCCAGCGTGCCGCGCACGGCGACCGCCTTCAGGTTCTTCGAGCCCATCACCGTGCCGACGCCCGAACGGCCGGCGGCGCGGTGCAGATCGTTGACGATGCAGGCGTACTTCACGCCCTTCTCGCCCGACACGCCGATCGAGGACACGCGGATCTGCGGATCCTGGTGCTTGGCCTTGATCGCCTCTTCCGTGTGCCAGACCGACGTGCCCCACAGGTCGTCGGCGGGCAGCAGCTTCGCCTCGCCGTTCTCGACGTAGAGGTAGACCGGCTTGGGCGAACGGCCTTCGAAGATGATCATGTCCCAGCCGGCGTTCTTCAGCTCGTTGCCGAAGAAGCCGCCCGAGTTCGAGCAGGCGATGGCGTTGGTCAGCGCGCCCTTGGTGATGACCGTGTAACGGCCACCGGTCGACGCCATGGTGCCGGTCAGCGGACCGGTGGCGAAGATCATCTTGTTGTCGGGCGACAGCGGATCGACCTTCGGGTCGATCTCTTCGCACAGGTATTTCGTGCCGAGACCGCGCGAACCCAGATACTTCTGGGCCCACTCCATGTTCAGCGGCTCGCTCTTGCAGGTGCCGGCGGTCAGGTTGACGCGCAGGATCTTACCAGCCCATCCCATCGTCAGGCCTCCTCAGTTCGCGGCGGCGGGAGAGGTGGACTTGGCGGCCCAGGACCGCATCTTGTCCAGGCCCGTCCAGTTGGCGTCCACATAGGTGATGGCGCCGGTCGGGCACGCCTTGGCGCACGCCGGGCTGCCGTCGCACAGGTCGCACTTGGCGACCTTGCCGCTGTCGGCGTTGTAGTTCACCGTGCCGAACGGGCAGGCGATCGTACAGACCTTGCAGCCGACGCAGACGTCGTCGTGCACGACCTTGGCGCCGGTGCCCAGGCTGATGGTGATGGCGTCCACCGGGCACGCCTTCATGCACCACGCCTCGGCGCACTGCGTGCAGGTGTAGGGGACGAAACGGGCCTCGGCGTCGAAGCTGAAGACGCGGATGCGCGACTTCGACGGATTGAAGGCCCCTTCCTTTTCATAGGAGCACGCCATTTCGCACTGGCGGCACCCGGTGCATTTGCCCGGGTCGAGATTGAGCGATCGCTGCATCGGCGAATCCTCCGACGTGAAAACCAGGACCTGAATGGGTTGGTCTGCCCGGCACGCCAAAGGCGGGTACTGCCGGACGGCTACCCTTTTTCATTTTCAACCGAAGCGTATACGGCCCCCGCCCGGCGGACAAGGGCCGCCAAGCCCTTGACGCTTAGTACTTAAGACCCATTGCCCCCGGACCGCTGCGTTTGCCGCGCAGGCCCCCGGCCCCCACGTCATGGGGAGGCGACGAAACCCGACCACAGCGGGAGAGAGACGCATGAGCACCCGACGCATGGCCGAGATGATCTCGGACCTGAACCCGATGGGCACCGACGGCTTCGAGTTCATCGAATACACCGCGCCCGATCCCAAGCGGCTGGAGGCGCTGTTCACCACCATGGGCTTCCGCCCGGTGGCCCGCCATCGGTCCAAGCACGTGACGCTGTGGCGGCAGAACGGCGTGAACTTCATCGTCAACGCCGAGCCCGACAGCTTCGCCCAGGCCTTCGCCCGCGTGCACGGCCCCAGCGTGTGCGCCATCGCCTTCCGTGTCGCCGACGCCGCGCACGCCTACAGGCGCGCGCTGTCGCTGGGCGCCAGGCCGGGGCCGAGCACGGCCGGGCCGATGGAACTGAACATCCCGGCCATCCAGGGCATCGGCGGCAGCCTGATCCATCTGGTCGACCGGTACGGCGACCGCAGCATCTACGACGTGGATTTCGAGTTCGACGACAGCGTGCCGGAAAAGCCGCCGGGCGTGGGGCTGATGGCCATCGGCCATCTGACGCACAACGTGCACCGCGGCCGCATGGAGGAATGGGCGGGCTTCTACGAACGGCTGTTCAATTTCCGTCCGATCCGTTATTTCGACATCGAGGGCCAGCAGACCGGCATCCGGTCCAAGGCGATGACCAGCCCGTGCGGCAAGATCCGCATCCCCATCAACGAATCGGCCGGCCGCGGCGGCAAGGACCAGATCGAGGAGTACCTGGAAGCCTACGCCGGCGAGGGCATCCAGCACGTCGCCCTGTCCACCGACGACGCCTACGCCACGGTGGAAGCGCTGCGCGCGCACGGCGCCGAATTCATGCCGCCGCCGCCCGACACCTATTACGAGATGCTGGACAGCCGGCTGCCCGGCCACGGCGAGGACCTGGAGCGCCTGAAGCGCGACCACATCCTGGTGGACGGCGCGCCGGGCGGCGGGCTGCTGCTGCAGATCTTCACCAAGACGGTGATCGGACCGATCTTCTTCGAGATCATCCAGCGCAAAGGTGACGAGGGGTTCGGCGAAGGCAATTTCCGCGCCCTGTTCGAAAGCATCGAGCGCGACCAGATCAAACGCGGCGTGCTGAAGGAGCGGGAGTAGGCGCGAGAGGCTGGACGGCGGCACCGTTCCGCGGCAAGACGGTGGGGATTTGCGGCGGACGGAGCGGGGCATGGCGGCGAAGGGCACACCGGCGGTGAACGCGGCGAAGGCGGCGGGTGTGGCGTTCCGCCTGCTGGAGTACGACTACGACCCGTCGGCCGACGCCATCGGGCTCGC
>DASWVP010000486.1:0-5604 GCA_036401175.1 Azospirillum sp.
CGGCGTGCAGCACGCGGTGCTCGGCATAGGCGGGGGACGCCGCGCCGGGGGGAAGCGGCGCCGCCGCCCAGACCGGCGCGAGCATCAGCAGGTCCGCCACCGGCGTGTCGGGTGCGGGCACCGCAGGTTGTTCGGCGGCCAGCGCCGGCCGGGCCGGTTCGGCCAGCGGCACCCAATAGCGTTCCCGCGCGAAGGGATAGGTGGGCAGGCTGATGCGCGACGGCCGCGCGCCGTCGGCGTACAGGCCGTTCCAGTCGATACCCGCCCCGGCGATCCAGCCCGCCAGCAGGTCGTCCAGCCGGTTTCCGGTGGCGGCTGGGGTGGCGGCGCCGGCCCTGGCCCGGCCGACGTGCAGCCCGCTGCGGTCGCCGTCCAGGAAGCGGGCCAGCCCGCCGGCCAGTTCGTCCAGCGACGCCGCGACCATGCCCAGCCGGTGCGGCATGGCCTCGCGGCCCACCTGCAGGGTGTAGGCGACGTCGGCGAGCGCCAGTGTCGCCCGCGCGTCCGCCCGGCGGCGGCGCACGAAGGCGAGCAGTTCCCCGGCGTAGTCGCGGAGCTGCTGTTCGGTGCGCGCCGACAGCACGACGGCGCACGGTCCGGGCGGCGGCGCGGCGGCGGGCTCCGGCCGCACGTACTCCTCGACGATCAGGTGGGCGTTGGAGCCGCCGGCCCCGAAGGAGGACACGCTGGCCGTGCGCGGCAGGGTGCGGCCGTCGACGACCGGGCGCGGCCACACCCGCAGCTCCCGGTTCACCTGGAACGGCGTGGCCGCGAAATCGATGTTCGGGTTGAGGGATTCGGCGTGCAGCGACGGCGCCACCTCGCCCTCGCGCATCTGCAGCAGGACCTTGGTCAGGCCGGCCATGCCGGCCGCCGCCTCGCAGTGGCCGATGTTCGACTTGGACGAGCCGATCCAGCAGCGCTGGCCCGGCGCCATGGCCTTGCCGAACGCCTTGGTCAGGCCGGTGATCTCGATCGGGTCGCCCAGCTTGGTGCCGGTGCCGTGCGCCTCGATGTAGCCGACGGCGCGCGGGTCGACGCCGGCCTGCCGCAGGGCGCGGGTGATCGCCTTGTGCTGCGCGTGCGGGTTGGGGACGCTGTAGCCGTTGGTCTTGCCGCCGTGGTTGAGGGCGCTGCCCTTGACGACGCCGTAGATGTGGTCGCCGTCGCGTTCGGCGTCGGCCAGCCGCTTGAGCAGCACCACGCCGACGCCCTCGCCCGGCACATAGCCGTCGGCCCCGGCCCCGAAGCTCTCGCACCGGCCGTTGCCCGAGATGTACTGCCCCATGCTGAGCAGGCTGTACTTGTTGGGGTGGATGTTCAGGTTGACGCCGCCGGCCAGCGCCATGTCCGTGCGCCCTAGCGCCAGATCCTGGCAGGCCAGGTGCACGGCCGTCAGCGAGCTGGAGCACATGGTGTCCACCGCCATGCTGGGCCCGTGCAGGTTCAGCGCGTAGGACACCCGGTTGGCGATGCCGGCGTAGAAGTTGGCGGTCGACGACCCCCGGCCGCTCAGGCTGGCCTCCAGCCCCAGCAATTGGTACTCGCCGTACATGACGCCGGCATAGACGCCCACCTGCGCCGGCAGGTCGTCGTCGTCCGGCGCGCCGGCGGGCGGCCTTTGCAAATCCTCGCGCCGGTATCCGGCGTCCTCCATCGCCATCCAGGCGTGTTCCAGGAACAGCCGCTCCTGCGGGTCCATGAATTCGACGGCGCCCGGCGAGATGTTGAAGAACAGCGGGTCGAACTTGTCCACGTCGGCGATGAAGCCGCCCCACTTGCAATAGTGCCGGCCCGGCTGGCTGCGGTCCTCGCTGTAATAGGCGCGCCAGTCCCAGCGGTCGGCGGGCACCTCGGTGATGCAGTCGCGGCCCTCGCGCAGGTTGCGCCAGAATTCATCGAGGTCGCGGGACTGGGGATAGCGTCCGGACACGCCGATCACCGCGATGTCGAGTGCGCCGCCGACCGCCGGCCGCGCCCGCACGGCGGGGGCCGGCGCGACGGCGACGGGCATGGCCGGCGCCACCACGACCGGCGGTGCGACCGGGACGGCGGCGGGCATGGGGGCCGGCGCTTCGGTGGTGAACATCCGCAGAAGCTGCGGCCGGTGGGCCTCCAGGAAATGCTCCACCAGCTCGTCGAGCGTCTGGTATTCGAAGAACAGGGTCTTCGACAGCGCCCCGAACGGCTCTTCCAGGACGCCGTTCAGCTCCATCACCATCATGGAGTCGATGCCGTAGGACTCCAGCGCCTCGTCGGCGCGGATCTCCTCGACGGGGAACTTGAGCGTCGCGGACAGCAGCTCCTTGAAATACGCCAGCGTCCGGTCCTTCAGCGCGCCCGGATCGGCCGGAGCGGGAGCGGGAGCGGGAGCGGGAGCGGGAGCGGGAGCGGGAGCGGGAGCGGGAGCGGGAGCGGGAGCGGGTGCCGATGCCGGGGCCGGCGCCGGGTGCCCGGCCTCCACCATGCGGGAGGAGAAGCCGCTGATCCGCACGCGGACGCGCCCCTGGTCGTCGCACAGGTCGATGTCGAGCTTCTGCACCCGGTCACCGGGCTGGACGCCCGCGCGGCGGCGCACCCAGGCCCACATCGACGCGGCGCAGGGGCCGAAGACGTCGACCTCCTCCACCGCGAACGGCAGCGCCAGCCGTGGCGCGCCGCCGGCCGCTGCGTCGGCGCCCAGCGTCAGCCCGATCGAGGCTTGCAGCGCCGAATCCATCAGGCTGGGGTGCAGGACGAAGCGGTCCAGCGTGCGCCCGACCGCGTCCGGCAGCGCCAGCCGCGCCAGCACCTGCCCGCCCCCGGCATACAGCTCGCCGATCCCCTTGTGTCCGGGGCCGTAGTCGAAGCCGGCGGCGCTGAACAGCGCGTAGCACCGCGCCCCGTCGATCCGCTCCAGCCCCGCCCGCGCGACTATCGCCGGGATGTCGAGCGCGGGCGGCGCGGCGGCCGGAACGAACGCCACGGTGCCCTGGCTGTGCAGATCCCCGGCCGGGCCGTCGCCGGCCGCCGCCTCGCCGGTGATGTCGTAGCGGACGGCGCCGTGCGCGTCGCGGGTCAGGGCGATGCCGATGTGCCGGGGCTGGTCGACGACCGCCGGGCGGATCCAGGCGACGTTCCGCAGGCGCAGCACCGTCCCCGGCGCACCACCGTCCGAAACCGCCTGGACGGCGGCGGCCCGCGCCATCTCCAGATAGGCGACGCCCGGCAGCACCTTGCGCCCCTGGACCCGGTGGTCGTCGAGGAAGAACTCGGCCCCGGTCAGCAGGGTGCGGAAGCGGACCTGCCCCAGCGTCGAGACGTTCTCGTGCAGCAGCGCGTGCAGGATGGGGGCCGGGGCGGCGGCCGTGTCGGGGGCCGGCCTGGCGGCCGGGCGCGCCTCGATCCAGTGGCGCTGCTCGGCGAAGGGATAGCCCGGCAGGGGAACGCGGCGGGGCTTGCGGCCATCGGCGTACAGCCTGTCCCACGCGATGTCGACGCCCTGGACCCACAGGCCGAGCAGCTTGGCGAACTTGCCGCGCCGCATCCATTTCTCCAGGGCTTCCTGAAGCTCCTCGTCGGCGCCGAAGACCGCCGCGACGCCCTTCTTCCTGCCGGCCTCGCCGACGTGGAGGTCGGCGACCGCGTCGGCGCGGCCGTCGAGGAAGGCGCGCAGCTTGTCTTCCAGCTCGTCGAGCGTGGTCACGACGGTGGCGAGGCGCGCGTCCATGGCGTCGCGCCCGACCTGGAGCGTGTAGGCCAGATCCGCCAGCCGGACCCGGCGCCGCGTCGGCGCGGCGACCGCCGCCGGCCCCGCGGCATCCGCCTCCCCGGCCAGCCCCGTTTCCCCGGCGAGCCGGTGGCGCAACGCCGGATGGGCGTCCAGCAGGCCCTCGGCGATGGCGGCGAGGCTGTGGTTCCCCAGGAAGGGCGCCACCGGAAGGTCGAGGTCGAGCGCCCGCTGCAGCCCCTCGTGCAGCATCGCCCGGTGCACCGGGGCGATGCCGTATTCGTCCAGCGGCTGCGCGGCGTCGATCTCCCCCCGGTCGGTCCGCAGGATGTCGGCGGCCAGCGCGCACAGCCGGTCGGCCAGCGCGTCGCGCGCCCCGTCCGTCGCGCTAGCGCCGGCCGGCGCCCCGGCGGCGATGAAGGCGAGCAGGTCGCGTGCGTACGCCTTCAGCCGCTCCGGGTCCTTCGCCGACAGCACCACCAGACGTGGCGCCGTGTCGGTGTCGCCGGTGTCGGCGTCTTCGGTGTCGGCCTGCGGCTCCGGCCGGTATTCCTCGATGACCACGTGGGCGTTCACGCCGCCGAAGCCGAAGGAGCTGACGCCGGCGCGGCGCGGCAGTTCGCGCCCCTGGTCGTCGCGCGGCGCCGTCCACTCCCGGTTCTCGCGCACCAGATGGAACGGGCTGCCTTCAAGCTGGATGTAGGGGTTGACCTCGTCGCAGTGCAGGCTGCGCACCAGCGTCCGGTGCTTGAGCTGCAGCAGCACCTTGATGACTCCGGCGACGCCGGCCGCCAGTTCCAGGTGGCCGATGTTGGTCTTGACCGAGCCCAGCCCGCAATGCGCGCCGGCGTCGTCCGGCACCCCCGCCGACCGGTACAGGTCGCGGAACGCCGTCTTCAGGCCGTTGATCTCGATCGGGTCGCCCAGGTCGGTGCCGGTGCCGTGCGCCTCGATGTAGCCGACCGTGCGCGGGTCCACCCCGGCGCGGGTGTAGGCCGCCTTGATCAGCTCCGCCTGCGCCTTGGGGTTCGGCGCGGTCAGGGAGTTGGCGCGGCCGCCGTGGTTCTCGGCGCTGGCGCGGATGACGGCGTGGATGTGGTCGCCGTCGCGCTCGGCCGCCTCCAGCGTCTTGAGGAACAGCATGCCCACGCCCTCGCCCCGGACATAGCCGTTGGCGCGGTTCGAGAACGTCTTGCAGCGCCCGTCCGGGCACAGCATGCCGGCCTTGCTGAAGCTGATGTGGGTCTCGGGGCTGAGGATCAGGTTGATGCCGCCGACGATCGCCTGCTCGCAGTCGCCGTTGGCCATGGCCGACAGCGCCCGGTGGATGGCGACCAGCGAACTGGAGCACGCGGTCTCGATGGGCTCGCTCGGCCCGTGCAGGTTCAGGAAATAGCTCATCCGGTTCGGGCCGAGCGAGCCGACCACCCCGGTCGAGCTGTAGCTTTCGATGGCCGCGCCGTGCTGCGCCATCAGCTCGCCGTAGCCGCTGGACGCCGTGCCGACGAACAGCGCCGTGCTGCTGCCGGACAGGCTGGCCGGCGCATAGCCGGCGTCCTCGATGGCCTTCCAGGCGTACTGCATCAGCAAGCGCTGCTGCGGGTCCATCGACTGGGCCTCGCGCGGCGAGATGCCGAAGAAGCGGGCGTCGAAGTCGCCCACGCCGTCGATGAAGCCGCCCCACTTGACGTTGGTCCGGTTCTCCTCCCTGGCCGGATCGCCGAACAGCGCCTTCCAGTCCCAGCGGTCGGCGGGGATCTCGGTGATGCAGTCCTTTCCGGCCAGCAGGTTTTCCCAGTACGCGTCGAGGTCGCGGGCCATCGGGAAACGGCCGCTCATGCCGATGACGGCGACCGCGCCGCCGCGCGCCACCGGCCGCGGCGCTTCGGCCGGGC
>DASWVP010000487.1:0-2237 GCA_036401175.1 Azospirillum sp.
TGTCCTGAACCTGCGGTTCGGCATCCCTCGTACGGGCTAGTCCGCCTGCCGTAGGTCGGATTGACCGGCGCGCGGCGGCCCGCCAAGGTGGCGCGCATGGCCCGACTCGCTCTCGATCCCTTCACGCCCGAACAGCCGCTCAAGGTGGCGCAGCAGTACGTGTCGCTGATCCACAACGTGCTGGAACGGCGCAACGAACTGGACACCGAACAGGTGCGCCCGGTGCAGAACGCGCTGGAACTGATCGCCAACCGCGTGGTGGCGGAGGTGCGTTACGACGCCGAACGGCTGATGTACCTCGCCGAACGCGCGGCGGCCGATGGCTTTGCCGTGCACGAACAGCTCATCGAGGTCGCCGCCGAGCACGAGGCGGAGATCAAGCGCCTGGGCAACGACGTCATCCGCGAATACAAGGCGCTGGCGCGCAAACTGCAAATGCCGCCGAAGATCGCCGCCGTGCTGCGCGCGGTGACCGAAGCGGCCGAGCAGTTCCAGGACGAATGGCTGACCATCATCCGCCAGATGCGCCACCGCGCGCTGGCCATCGGCCGCCGCCGCACGCCGGAGGTGAACCTCGTCACCGCGGGCGAGCTGTATCTGGCGGCGCTGGCCGAACAGGCCGGGTTGCCCGACACCGTGGGGCTGAGGCCGCGCATCGCCGGCGACATGATCGTCTACGAGATGGTGGTGCCGGTCGCCCCCGACCTGATGCGGGACACCCCGCGCCTGACGGCGCTGATCGAGGCGCTGCACGACCGCGTCGAGCAGATGGCCCCGCAGCTCTGCGGCAGCCTCGCCCTGCGCTTCACCACCCTTCCGCTGGCCGGTGCCGCCGATGTCGCCTGACCATTACCTGTCGCTCGCCCGCGAGGCGGTCGCCACGCCGGGAGGCGCCGAGCGGCACTGGCGCGCCGCCACCCGCTTCGCCTACGACGCCGTGTTCCTGCTGGTGGCCGGCGCCGTCGGCCTCGACCCCACCACCTTCGCCGGCAACACCCGCGCCGTCCGCGAGGCGCTGGCCGGGGCGGACACCGCCAGCGCGCCGGCCTTCGTCACGCTGGCGCGGCGCCACTGGAACACGCTGTGGCTCGCCAGTTTGCGCGCCGAGCGTGCGCTGGACGACAGCGTGTCGGAAGCCGAGGCCCGCCTCTGCGTGGCGCTGGCCGAACGCGTCTTCACCGCCCGCACCGCCGGGCTGCAGTAACCCAAAAGTCGGTACGCCGCGCCCTGAAAGCGTTGGAATACGGTCATTTGGCGGCGTCCTGACCGGGCGGCGGGGCGGCTCTGCCGTTGCTCATAGGCGCTGTGATTTCGTCATATAGCACCTTGTTCCGCACACCCGCGCGTTCGACTCCCTTTAAATTCAGGCTCAATGCGCACGCAGCGCTTCAAGGGGGCCGGCATGTCCATCAGCACCACCACCGCCGACAGGGCGTCCCGCCATGCCTGACGTGGACGGCCCGCCCAATTCCCCCGAACGCAGCCATAAGAACAAGACCACCCTGAGGCTTACGATGCCCGACACCTCCATCGTCGAACTCTCGGCCCGCGACCTTCTCGCCGCGCTCCGGCGCTTCAAGAAGGGAGACTTCGCCGTCCGCCTGCCCCTGCATTTCACGGGCATCGACGCCGAGATCGCCGAGGCCTTCAACGACGTGGTCGAACTGAACGAGCAGATGACCGAGGAGTTCGGGCGCCTCAGTTCCGTGGTGGGCAAGGAGGGCAAGATCAGCCAGCGCGCCAAGCTGTCGGGCGCCACCGGCAAGTGGGAGCGCTGCGTCGATTCGATCAACACCCTGATCGGCGACCTCGTGCAGCCCACCAACGAGGTGGCGCGCGTGATCGGCGCGGTGGCGAAGGGCGACCTGTCGCAGACCATGGTGCTGGAGATCGACGGGCGCCCGTTGCGCGGCGAATTCCTGCGCATCGGCAAGATCGTGAACACCATGGTGGGCCAGCTCAACAGCTTCGCCAGCGAGGTGACCCGCGTGGCGCGCGAGGTGGGCACGGAGGGCAAGCTGGGCGGACAGGCGCGCGTGGAAGGCGTCGCCGGCACCTGGAAGGATTTGACCGACAACGTCAACGCCATGGCCGCCAACCTGACGGCGCAGGTCCGCAACATCGCCGAGGTGACGACCGCCGTCGCCAACGGCGACCTGTCCAAGAAGATCACCGTCGACGTGAAGGGCGAGATCCTGGAGTTGAAGAACACCATCAACACGATGGTCGATCAGCTC
>DASWVP010000488.1:0-4574 GCA_036401175.1 Azospirillum sp.
CGCACCGTCTTCCGCGACTTCGCGCTGGTCATGGCGCGCTGATAGATGCCGTCGACGAACAGCCACTCGACGGGCAGCCAGACGAATTCCGGGCGGTCCCCAAGGTCCGCAGCCGGCTTCAGGTCCTTTAAGGTGAGCGTAGTCACCTTTGCGGCGGTTGCCGGGGTGGCGGGGGCGGGGGTGGTTTTCGGTACGCTCATGGGTGGTTTCCTGCTCAATACGGCGATGGAGTGCCGATAAAAGCCTTACGACACCTAAATAGGTACTGCATTCGATATTGACCGTCAACACCTAAAGAGGCATTGTCATACCTAATTGTGGATGATGGAGGGGGCGGCGGTGTTTCGGCTGCATGGTGAGCACGTGAGGGCGGCTCGGGCGCTGTTGCGCTGGGGGCAAAAGAAGCTTGCGGACGAAGCGAGCAAAATCGCGCCCGTGTCGGTCGAGACAATCAAGGCTTGGGAGGCCACCAACGGGGCAATTCGGGCGACCGTCGATCGCATGGAAGCGGTTGCGCACACCCTCGAAGCGGCCGGCGTCGAGCTGCTGAACCACGGCTCGCCCGGCGCCCGGCTGCGCCCGCCTTCGTCCGACGAGGGGTGACCTAAGAGGCGCCCGAGTGGTTGCGATTGATTCCCCGGATCGGGGGAACCAATCGGGCGGAGATGGGGCCTGAGCTACGGCACTGACTTGCAAGCGCCACGGGCGCCCGGCACACTGCGCGGTCGGCGTGCTGCGGGGTGGGGGCGTCATGGAATGGGTATGGCTGCTCGGTGTGGCTGGCGTTGCGGTCGGGCTGTGGATCGGCGACGGGCTGCGATCGGTTGCCGGCGAAATGCGGTTGCAGCGGTCGGCCACCGAAGACCTGTGCGCCGATGTGCGGCGGCTGGCGGAGGCTGGCGACGCGGCCGACTGGCCAGCGCTGCTCGGACGCCTGGAAGAAGCAGGCGAACACCTCAGGGCGTTGCGCGAGAGGCCGGCCGATGTCGCGGCGGCTCTGGACGATATGGCCGCACGTGTGGACGGCGCCGCACAGACTTTGGCGGAAATTCTTGATGCCGTGAGGGTGGTTGATGGCGTGGCGCTGCGGCTGGATGATGTCGACGAGCGCAGTGACATGCGCCGGCTGTGACCCGAGCTTGGATAACCGATATCGCTTACCGCTCGGGGGCCGCACGTTGGCACTAAGGTTTTCACCCGGTTCGGTGAAAACCTCGTAGACCTACCGTCTCAAATTTCGCGTTACAGGCCACGTGTAACGCATCCCCGCGTACGCGACGCGCCCGGCGCCTACGCCGCCTGCTCCGGCCGGATCTGCACCACGTTGGCCGGCGGCGGGGTGAGGGGATGTTTTGCCAGCCCGGCATAGCCGTGAACGGACGTGGAACAAATCGGCCGCGCCGTGTTGCTCGCCGTGTTGCCTGGAACATTTGGGAACGGTTGCGAAAGCGAGGATTCCCAAGGCTTTCGATGACATTGCGTTGCAATGCCGTGCAACACGTTTCGGGGGAGCCGGACCCCCTGGAAACCGAGGGTTTCCAAGGGGTCCATCTGGCTGGGGCGCCAGGATTCGAACCTGGGAATGGCGGTACCAAAAACCGCTGCCTTACCGCTTGGCGACGCCCCAATCGCGAAAGGTCGGGCACCATAATCGGAAACGCGCAGCCGTGCAACAGGCGGAAAACCCGCCTTACCGCCCCTCGCGCCGCCACGCCAGCAGCAACGCGCCCAGCGCCAGCGCCAGCACGCCGGCGATGGGCAGCAGGGGCACGTCCGACACGCCCGTCACCACGAAGTCGCCGTTGGCGCGCAGGCCGATCCAGCCGGAGCCGGACTGGTCGCGGTCGGGGCGGGTGCGGCGCACGTCGGGGCCGGCGCGGGCCGGGGCGCCGTAGTCGGCGATCCACTGCACCGCGCCGTGCGTCGCCTCGGCCACCGGCTTCAGCCGGTCGCCGGTGGAGCGCACGTCGGCCAGTTCCGGCGGGTTGACCGCCCCCACCACCGCCAGCGCCGCGCGGTCACCATCCGAGACGCGGTAGATGCCGGGCTCGGACGCGATCACCGTGGCCGTCGCGCGGCCGGCCTTGTCGTCGGTCATCACCAGCGTGCGCGTCTCGTCCGATGGCGTGGTCAGCGTGACGTTGCGCGGGTCGGGCTCCAGCGAGCGGCGTTCGACGGTGATGCGGTTGCCGTCCACGCGGGCGCGCAGGTCGTTCTCCTCCAGCTCCGGCTCCTTCATCAGCCAGTGGGCGAGGCGGCGCAGCAGCTCCGCCTGCGGGCCGCCGCCCTCGTAGCCGCGGCTCCACAGCCAGATCTGGTCGGACGCCAGCTGCGCCACGCGCCCCTCGCCGACGCGGTTGAGGACGAGGAGCGGGCGGCTTTGCGCCCCCTCCATCACCACCGCTCCGCCATTCGGCTGCACCTCCACCTGATGGAACCAGCGGCCCCAGTCGGGATCGCCCTCCAGCCGGTCGCCGGGCAGGCCGGTGGTCACCGGGTGGCGGCGGCCGAGTTCGGTCACCTTGGGCTTGAACGGCTGGTCCAGCACCTGTCCGGTCGGCTCGGCCGGCAGGACGGAGCCCAGGGCCGTGCGGTAGAGCGACAGCGGCGTGGCGAAGCCCTGGCCGCTGGTCTCCAGCAGCGCGCCGCCCTTTTCCACGTAGTGCGCGATGTTTTCCAGGTACATCGCCGGCAGAACGCCGCGCCGGCGGTAGCGGTCGAAGATGATCAGGTCGAACTCGTCGAGCTTGACCTCGAACAGTTCGCGGATGGGGAAGGCGATCAGCGACAGCTCGCGGATCGGCGTGCCGTCCTGCTTTTCGGGCGGGCGCAGGATGGTGAAGTGGACGAGGTCGACCGAGGGGTCGGCCTTCAGCAGGTTGCGCCACGTGCGCTCCCCCGCGTGCGGCTCGCCCGACACCAGCAGCACGCGCAGCCGGTCGCGCACGCCGTTCACCACCACCGCCGCGCGGTTGTTGGCGAGCGTGAGTTCCTGCCGCGCCGCCTCCACCTCCAGCTCCAGCACGTTCTGGCCGCCGTGGGCGATGGGCAGGTCCAGGTGGAAGTCGCGGCCCACCGGCACCTGGATGGTGCGCGGCGCCCCGCCGTCCTGGCGCAGGGTCACCATGGCGTTGGGCGACTGGCGGCCGGGCATGTCGTCGATGCGGATCGTCAGCTCGACCGGCTTGCCGACGATGCCGTAGGCCGGCGCCTGCACGATGGCGATGCGGCGGTCGCCTTCGTCGCGGTTGCCGGTCAGCAGCGTGTGGATCGGGCCGATCTCGGCCAGCTTGCCGACGTTCTCCGGCACGTCGTGCACCTGCCCGTCGGTGATCAGCACCGCCCCGGCCATGCGGCGGCGCGGCACGTCGGCCATGGCGCGGGCCAGCGCGTCGAACAGGTGCGTCTCGTTGATGCCGCCCGCGGCTCCGTCGCCCGCCCGGACCACGCGCACGTCCAGGTCGTCGAAGCGCTTGAGCGTGTCGGTGAGGTCGTTCAGCGCCCGCTCGGCGCGGGCGCGGCGGTCGCCGATGTTCTGGCTGGGCGAGTCGTCCACGACGACGACGGCGACGTCCTTGATCGGCTCGCGCTTCTCGTGCACCAGCGACGGGTTGAGCAGCGCCATCGCCAGCACGGCCAGCGCCAGCAGGCGCCACAACACGCCGCGAGCGCGCCGGACCAGGCCCAGCAGCACCACCGCCAGCGCCACGGCGAACAGCGGCGCCAGCACCGCCCAGGGCAGCAGCGGCGCCAGGGCGACCGAGGTGCCGTCCATCATTGACCAAGCCTTTCGAGGATGGCGGGGACGTGGACCTGATCCGCCTTGTAGTTGCCGGTCAGCGCGTACATCACGACGTTGACGCCGACGCGGAAGGCCATCTCGCGCTGGCGCTCGCCGCCGGGCACGACGGCGTACATGGGCTGCTTGGTGCGCGGGTCGACGGCCCAGGCCGCCGCCCAGTCGTTGGCGCCGACGATGATCGAGGAAACGCCGTCGTTGGCGCGGCCCTCGCGCGCCTCCACCCACACCTCGCCGCCGGCATGGCGGCCGGGGAAGTCCTGCAGCAGGTAGAAGGACTTGGTCAGCACATGGTCGGGCGGCACCGGGCCCAGCGCCGGCACGTCGAGCCCGGCGACGAGATTCCGCAACGCCATACTGCCGGGACCGGCGCCGGGCATCAGCGAGGCCGCCTGATCGCGGGTGTCGAACAGGATGGTGCCGCCGTTGCGCAGGTATTCGTTGACGCGGCCGCGCGCCCGATCGGACAGCGGGCGCTGCGTGGTGGTGACCGGCCAGTAGAGCAGGGGGAAGAACGCCAGCTCGTCGGTTTCCACGTCCACGGCCTGGGTGCCGGCGGCCTCCACGGCGGTGCGGCGGTTCAGCACCTCGACCAGCCCTTCCAGCCCGGCGCGCGCCGTGGCGTCGACCGAGGGGTCGCCGGTCATGACGTGGGCGAGGTAGGTCTCGGCGGTGACCTTGACGGCCTGCGTGTCGTCGGCGGCGCGCGGCGCCGTGAACGGCGCCAGCACGATCAGCAGCGCCGCCGTGGTGGCCGCCGCGGCGCGGCGCGGCC
>DASWVP010000489.1:0-24236 GCA_036401175.1 Azospirillum sp.
TGCTACATCGAGAAGAGCGTCCGCCGCGCCCGCAAGGCCGACGTGGTGATCGCCAACCACGCCCTGGTGATGGTGCAGGCGGCGCTGGGCGGCGGCGACGACATGGGATTGCCCACCCGTTATGTCTTCGACGAGGGGCACCACGTCTTCGACGCCGCCGACAACGCCTTCAGCGGCCATCTGACCGGCCGCGAGACGCACGAGCTGCGCCGCTGGCTGCTGGGCGCGGAGGAGGGCGGGCGCGGCCGGGCGCGCGGGCTGAAGCGGCGCCTTGAAGACCTCGTGGCCGACGACGAGCCGGCCCGCGCGCTGCTCGACGCCGTGCTGATGGGCGCGCGCGCCCTGCCGGGGGAGGCGTGGCAGCCGCGCCTGTCAGCCGACAACCCCACCGGCCCGACCGAACGCTTTCTGATGCTGGCGCGCTTGCAGGTCTACACCCGCACGGAGGGGCAGGGCGGCGCCTACAGCCTGGAGGCCGACACCGGCCACCCGGTGGAAGGGCTGCTGGACGCGGCGGCGGCCCTGGACGAGGCGCTGAAGCGCCTGTCCGAACCGATCGAGCAACTGTCGCAACGCCTGTCCAAGCGCCTGGACGACGAGGCGGAGCAGCTGGAGCCCGACCAGCGCCGCCGCATCGACGCCATGGCGCGCAGCCTGCACCGGCGCGGCACGCTGACGGTGGAGGCGTGGCGCTCCATGCTGAAGGCGCTGACGGCGGCCACGCCCATGCAGTTCGTGGACTGGTTCGCGGTGGAGCGGCAGGACGGGCGCGACGTGGACGTCGGCCTGTACCGCCACTGGATCGACCCCACGGTGCCGTTCGCCGAGGCGGTCGGTTCCATCGCGCACGGCATGGTGGTGACCTCGGCGACGCTGACCGACGGCACCGGCGACGTCGGCCTGGACTGGCAGGCGGCGGAGGCGCGCAGCGGCTCCTGCCACCTGCCGGCGCCGGCGCTGCGCGCGCAGGTGCCGTCGCCGTTCGACTACAAGGCGCACACGCGGGTGCTGGTGGTGACCGACGTGCGCAAGGACGATCTGAATCAGGTGGCGTCGGCCTACCGCGAGCTGTTCCTGGCGGCGCGCGGCGGCGGGCTGGGGCTGTTCACCGCGATCAGCCGGCTGCGCGCGGTGCACGAGCGTCTGGCCGACCCGCTCGACCGCGCCGGGCTGCCGCTGTACGCCCAGCACGTCGACCCGCTGGACGTCGCCACGCTGATCGACATCTTCCGCGGCGAGGAGCACGCCTGCCTGCTGGGCACGGATGCGGTGCGCGACGGCGTGGACGTGCCGGGGCGGTCGTTGCGCCTGATCGTCTTCGACCGCGTGCCCTGGCCGCGCCCGGACATCCTGCACCGCGCCCGCCGCGACGCCTTCGGCCGGCGCCGGTACGAGGACATGATCGCGCGCCTTCGCCTGAAGCAGGCGTTCGGCCGGCTGGTGCGCCGGGCCGACGACATGGGCGTGTTCGTCCTGCTCGACCCGATGATGCCCTCGCGCCTGTTCGGCGCCTTTCCCGAAGGTGTGGAGGTGCAGCGCGTCGGGTTGAAGCAGGCTATCGACGTGACGCGCGGATTCCTGGCGCCGGGGTGAAGGCGATCTTCTTGCTGGACCAATATTCCCGTATGTAAATCGCCAACTTAACCGTGTCTTCTGTGCAATCTCCGGGTGAGTTTCCGCCTTTTGTCGTCTTGACATCGGCAGTGTCTCTTTCTGTAATGCGGGAACCTTGTGGCGTTTTGCTTCGGAATGTTGGCCGATGCGGACAGGGTAGAGGAGGTCGCATGGGGAAGTCCACGTCGGGCGGCGACTTGCAGACTAGGCAGGACGGCTTGCCGGGGGGCTTCAGTGCCGCCTTCGACCGCCGCGACACCACCTTTCTGCGCGCGGTCGACGCGCTGGAGGATCTGCTGCGCCAGCCGCCAACGGGGTCGAACGGCCCTCGGCTGCTGTTGGGCGGCATCCACGGATTGCAAGGCATCCTACTGCGCGCCCTGCCGTTGCGCACGGCGCGCGAAGCAGCGGCGGCGCAGACCGTCAGCCTCCACCAAGTGGTGGACGACACGGCGTCGCTGCGCCTGGGCGAGGCGGTGACGGTGTTCATCGCCATGCTGCAACGCGAGGCGGAGCGGATCGGGCTGGCCGCCGGCCCAGCCGACGCGGATACCGATGACCAGGACGGTCGCTTGCTGGCGCTGGAGGCAGAGTATGCGGCGCTGCCGGCCGATGCGACCCAAACCAGGGCGACGCAGCGTCGACACGCGCTGGCACAGCAGATTGCCGAAGCTGAAGCGCGGACGTTGAAGGGCGTGCTCGTAAAGCTGCGGATGCTGCATCGCAGCCTCGCCGGCCTTCAGCAGGCCATGGAGGTTATGAGTGTGCCAAGTCAGTTGGCGGCCACGGCGGCTACAGCGTTGGAGCGCATCATGTTGACCGGCCATGGGTATCGGTCCAGGTATTCACCTGCGCTGCTGCCTGCTCTTTCGGCCAATGACATGGACGCTGTCGACCGTCTTGAGGCATCACAGCCGCTGCGGAAGCCCGAAGCGGCGCACGTGGAAGTCCATCGTCAACCGGCGCGATACGCACTGGAATGGCAGCAGAAGATCGTGGCTTTGTGGCGTCGTCATCCGACTCTCTCTCCCGCGTTTCATGATGAGCTGGCGGCCACGGGCCTGCTGTCCAGATGTGTTTTTCTGTCGTCGGACGATGGGGGGGCGTTATGTTTTCGCTATATTGGCGAGCCGACCCGCAAGGTGTTCGGCAACCGATGGGCGGATGGGCTGATCGGGCGCCGCCACACCGAGGACGAGCATACGGAATACGCCCGTGCGATCGGCGCCGAGTACCAGGAAGCGATTGAGAGTGGAGAGCCGGTGTACAATCGCTTGCTCATCACGGGGCTGGCCCGTCCGCCGACCAATTATCGACACCTTCTTCTGGGGAGGTCGCTGGACGATGGCCGGCAGGCATTGGTGGCGCTCATCGACCTGTGAAGCATCGCGCTACCAGCCCGGCCTATGCCGTTCGCCCAATTGACGGGGGAATGGTTCGGTCGCTAAGTGGTATCGACTATATCTGTACCTTCCGGAGGGCCCGTGGCCGAACCGACCACGTTGCGCGCCGCCGGCGTGTCCAGATCCCGGCCGGTGCGCGGGTCGGCCGACGCGCGCTCCTGGGCCGGGCGGCCGAGTCGGGTGATGGTGGCGTTGGGCGCGGCGCTGGCGCTGCTGGTCGCCGCGCTGGGCGGGGCGGCGATCTGGCACCTGCACGTCGTGGCGGTGCGCGAGGCGACCACTACCATCGCCAACCTGAAGGATGTGCTGACCGACGACGTCGCGCGCCTGTTCGATTACGTGGACCGCAGCCTGCGCCAGAGCGTCGAGGACACGCGCGCCGCTCCGGCGGGCGATGCGGAGGCGGTGCGCGCCCTGCGCGCCCGGCTGCTGGGCCGCGTGGAAACCGGCGGCGTGCTGAAGGGCCTGCGCATCGAAACGGGCGGACGGGTGGAGGCCGCCGGGCTGCCGTTCCTGCCGCCGGCCGAAGCGATGTCCGGCACTGGGTCCGGCCCCGCGACCAGCCGGCGCCTGCGCTTCGGCGCCCCGTTCCGGGACGAGGGCGGGCACTGGCGCCTCGTCATCAGCCGGGCGGTCGATGCGGATCCGAGCGCGCCGGCGGCCCTGGCGTCGGCGCTGATCGACCTGGAATTCATGCAGGGCTTCTTCCGCGAGATCCAGTTGCGGTCCGGCGGGGCGGTGTCGATCTTCCGCGACGACGGCGTGCGCCTCATCCGCTGGCCGCACCACGAGGCGACAACCGGGCAGTCCTTCGCCGACGTCTCGCTGTTCCGCGTCCACCTGCCGGACAGTCCGGACAAGGTGTACTGGGACTGGGACACCACATTCGATATCGGGCGGATCTTCGCTTACCGGCGGCTCGCGACCATGCCCATCGTGGTCGGCGTGTCGATGCGCGAGGACGGCGTGATGGCCGGCTGGCGCCAGCAGGCATGGATCGTCGGCAGCATCGCCGCCGCGCTGTCTTTGGCGGCCCTGGTGATCGGCCGCCTCCTCGCCGGCCGGCTGGCGGCGCGCGAGGGCGCCGTGTCGATGGCGCTGACGGAGGAGGGCGGCGTGCTGCGGCTCGACGTTCACGGGGCCGGCATCGACCTGCCCGAGGGCGCGTCGCTGGACGCGGCGCGCACATTGGCCGAACGGAACGGCGCCCGCCTGGACGTGCGGCCGGACGGCTTCAGCCTGAGCGTGAAGGGGTAGTTGGCCCGTAGGCTGGCGCCAAGCGCCAACCTACGGCATTTTCGAGATGTCGGGCGTTACGCCGCCTTGATGGCGATGATGAAGCGTTCGACGTCGTCGCGCAGGGCCTCGGCCTGACCGGAGAGCTGGCCGGCGGCGCTCAGCACCTGACCGGCGGCGGTGCCGGTTTCGCCGGCGGCGGCGCTGACGCGTTCGATGTTGCCGGTCACCTCCCGCGTGCCGCCGGCGGCCTGCTGGACGCTGCGGCTGATCTCGTGGGTCGCGGCCCCCTGTTCCTCCACCGCGGCGGCGATGGCGGTGGAGATGTCGTTGATGGTGGTGATGGTGCCGGTGATGCTCTGGATGGCGCTGACCGCACCGCCGGTCGCCGACTGGATGGCGGCCACCTGGGTGGCGATGTCCTCGGTGGCGCGGGCGGTCTGCGTGGCGAGGCTCTTGACCTCCGACGCCACGACGGCGAAGCCCTTGCCGGCCTCCCCGGCACGGGCCGCCTCGATGGTGGCGTTCAGCGCCAGCAGGTTGGTCTGCGACGCGATGTCCTGGATGAGCTGCACCACCTGGCCGATCTTCTGGGCGGCGTCGGCAAGGCCCTGCACGGTGATGTTGGTGCGGTTGGCGTCGGCGACCGCCGTGCCGGCGATCTCGGTCGAGCGGGCGACCTGACGGGAGATTTCCTGGATGGAGCTGGCCATCTCCTCGGCTGCGCTGGCCACCGTCTGAACATTGGCGCTGGTCTGGCCGGCGGCGGCCGAGGCGGAGGCGGCCTCGCCGCTGGTCTGGCGGGCGATGTCGGCCATGCCGCGCGCGGTGTCGTCGAGCTGCTTGGCCGAGGCGTGCACCGACACCAGCGCGCCGGTCACCGTCCGGTCGAAGCCCTGGACCAGTCGGTCGACCGCTTCGGCGCGGCGCTGCTTGGCTTCCTGTTCGGCGGCCTGGGCGGCAGCGAGGCGCTCGGCCTCGATCAGGCCGTCCTTGAAGACCTGCACGGTGCGCGCCATGGCGCCGATTTCGTCGCCGCGGCCGGTGCCGTCGACCGCGACCGACAGCTCGCGCCGGGCCAGCCGCCCCATGGTGGCGGTGAGCGTCTGGACCGGGATGGACACCGAGCGGACCAGGGCGATGCCGGCCAGCGCACACAGCGCCACGGTCAGCGCGAGCACCACGGCGATCCACAGGCGGGCGGAGAGGTAAGTGGCCGCGCCCTCGTCGGCGGTGGTGCGCCCGCCCTGGACGTTGATGTCGGTAAGCTGCTTGAGGAGGCCGGCGGCCTTGAGGAACGTCTCGCGCGATTCGGTGCGGAACAGCACGCCGACCTCATGATCCGCGTTCTGGGTGGACAGCGGCAGGAGCCTGCCCGTGCTGATGGCGCGGTACGCGTCCCAGGTGGTGGCGAAGCTCCGGTACAGATCGGTCTCGTGGCCGGGGTTGACCAGGGGGGCATAGCGTGCCCGCAAGCTGTCCATCTCGGCCAGGAGCTGGGCCATGCGCGCCTCGATGGTCCTGCGGTCCTCTTCCGTGGCGGAGAGGATGTGCGACGCCTCCTGGATGCGGTACTGCTGGGCGGCCGTGTCGATGGCGCTGATCAGGCCGACGCTGGGCAGCCAGTTGTCGCGGATCTCCGCCGCCTTCGTGTTGACCGCGCCCAGGCGCTCGATGGCGAACAGGCCGAGTCCGGCCGACACCGCCAGCACGCATGCGAACGCCGCAAGCACCTTGTTGCGGATCGACAGGTTGGTCAGGAACGACATGACGGACTCCTCTGTTCCCGCGCCCCGCGGCGCGGCATAATGGTTTCGAGTACGAACCATATGAGCACAAGCAGAACAGTTGTTTGCTTGCCAACTAATACGGCCACCTTCTCGACGTTATACGCCGAAAGCCAGGGACCGGATCAGTGGATTGGGCGCGGCGACTTAAATTTGTTCCAACGGGTGAAGAAATACCGCAGGTCGTCTGCGGTTAATATTTGTAAACTATGGCGCGGATCAGGCCGGCGGGGCGTAGATTGCCAGCAACACGCTCAGCGTCACGGTGCTGAGAATGGTCGAGACGAGGATCGCCGCCGAGGTGCGCTCGACGTACAACTCGTACTGCTGCGCCACCACGAAGGTCAGCGCACCGGTGGGCAATGCCGCCAGGATGATGGCCGACGACGCCCAGAACGGGTCCATCGGGAAGAACGTCTCGATCAGGTACCAGGTGAGCACCGGCTGCAGCAGCAGCTTGAGCGCCACGATCCAGGTGATCTCGCCCAGGTTGGCGTTCAGCCGGCGGGTCGACAGGAACAGGCCGATGGCGACCAGCGCGCACGGGCCGGCGCCGGCCCCCACCAGTTCGCAGAAGGTGACCACCGGCTTCGGCAGATCGACGCCGGGCAGCAGGAACGACCACGCCATGCCCAGCGCCGTGGCGACGATCAGCGGATTTTTTGTGATCGCCGTGCCGACCTGGACGATCGTCCGGCCCATGCCGTGCCCGTGGCTGCGCGCCGCCTCCAGCCAGATCACGGCGATGCCGACCATGATCGCGCTCATGATCACCGTGGCGAGGATGGGCGGCCCCAGCTTGTCGGCGCCGAAGGCGGCGAGGAACAGCGGGATGCCCATGTAGCCGGTGTTGGAGAAGCAGGCGGTCAGCCCCTGCATGCACATGATCGAAGACCGCTCGCCGTGCAGCAGGCGCCCCAGGATCGCCCCCAGCAGGTAGATCGCCAGCATGGCGCCCAGGAAGGCGCCGATGAACGGCCAGTTCAGCAACTCGGCCAGCGGCCGGCGCGCCGTGCCGGCGAACAGCAGCGCCGGCAGCGACATCCAGTAGACGAACTTGTTCAGCGCCTCCGACGAGGCGGGGCCAAGCAGCTTCATCTTGCCGGACAGGTAGCCGGCGAGGATGATGGCGAAGACGGGGAGGGCGACGTTGAGGACGGCGTGCATCGCCGCCGACCTTAGGCAAGCGGGGCTGTCCTGTCGAGCCGGGGAGATACCCGCTGGCGGCATCCCACCCTTGACGGGGGTACGGCGACGGGCAACATAGACGCGGCCCGCCAATTGAAGGATCCACGATGATCGACCACCACAGCGCGCTCATCTACGTCATGGTACTGGTGTCCGCCGCCGACGCGGACATGACCGACGACGAGCTGGACGCGATCGGAGAGAACGTTCGTTACCTGCCGATCTTCAAGGACTTCGACACCGAACGCCTGACCGAGGTGACGCGCGCCTGCACCGAGGTGCTGTCGGACGCCGACGGCATGAACAAGGCGTTCGACCTCATCAAACAGGCCCTGCCGACCAAGCTGTGCGAGACCGCCTACGCGGTGGCCTGCGACATCGCCGCCGCCGACGCCAAGGCGACGCAGGAGGAACTGCGCATGCTGGAACTGCTGCGCCACAAGCTGGGCGTCGACCGGCTGTGCGCCGCCGCCATCGAGCGCGGGGCGCGCGCCCGCCACATGCGGCTGTGACCCGGTGAGCGCGGCCAAGGGACGCACCGTCGGCTTCATCGGCCTTGGCCTCATGGGCCGGCCGATGGCGCGCAACCTCGCCAAGGCCGGGGCGAGCCTCGTCGTGCACAGCCGCTCGCCCAGCCCGGTGCGCGAACTGGCGGCGGAGGGGATGACCCCCGCCGACAACCCCGCCGCCGTGGCGCGGGCCGCCGATACGCTGATCCTCATGCTGACCGACACCCCGGCGGTGGAGGCGGTGGTCGAAGGGCCGGGCTGCGTGCTGGAGGGCTTGCGGCCCGGCGCGCTGGTCATCGACATGGGGACGACATCCGTGGCCGCCACCCGCCGCTTGGCCGACCGCGTGCGCGATGCCGGCGGCCGATGGGTGGACGCCCCGGTGTCCGGCGGCACGGTGGCGGCGCAGGCCGCGACGCTGACCATCATGGCCGGCGGCGATGACGACGCCTTCGCCCGCGCCCGGCCGCTGTTCGAGGCGCTGGGCACGCGCATCACGCACGTCGGCGCCGTCGGCGCCGGTCAGGTCGCCAAGACCGCCAACCAGGTGATCGTCGGCCTGACCATCGGCGCGGTGGCCGAGGCGCTGGCGCTCGCCCGCGCCGCCGGGGTGGACCCGGCCAAGGTGCGCGAGGCGATCCGCGGCGGCTTCGCCGAATCCCGCATCCTGGAACTGCACGGCGAGCGCATGGTGACCGGCGACTTCACCCCCGGCGCCCGCGCCACGGTGCAGCACAAGGACCTCACCCAGGCCCTGGCGCTGGCGGCCGAGACGGGCATCGACCTGCCGGCCGTGGCGCTGTGCCGCGAACTGTACGGGACGCTCATCGCCCAGGGCGACGGCGGTCTGGACCACGCGGCGCTGTACCGGCTGTTCGGGTGGTAGTGGTATGGAGGCGTAGTAATCAACCTAGCGGGACGGCAGTGTTTGATACAAGGCCGCGTCCTTGACTGAAGTATTGGAGAGCGCCTTGGGTCGAATTATTTACCTTGCCGGCAACAGCCAGGATCGGCCCATTGGTGGCATCAAGGCGATGGTGCAGCACGTTCTTCTTCTGCGCGAGGCGGGGTTTGAGGCGTACATTTCCGGTGCGGTCAGTAGATCGGCGCCGTGGCTGACCGAGCAAGCGCCTCTCTTGCCCATCGGCGCTGGCGGCGTCGTGCTCTACCCGACGGATTCTATCGTGGTCGGGGAGACCAACGGACAAGCGATGCGCGATCTGCGGTCCTTCCGGTGCGGAAAGCACGTTTATTGCCAAAACCAGCACTACGTGACCTGGGGGTTGAAAGGGCCAGAGCGATGGAGCGATTTCGGCTTTGACCGAGTGTTCGCGGCGTCTGCCGGCATAGCGGGCTTCCTGTCCCGCGTGCTGGGGGTCGACGCGCAGGTGGTGCCGCCGGTCATCGACCATGCGCTTTTCACGGCCAGCGCCAAGCGCGTCCAGGTGGCCGCCATTCCGCGCAAGCGGAAGGGCGAGGCGGCGAACATCCGCGCCGTCTTGGGTTGGAAGCACCCGCGCTGGGCGGCCGTTCCGTGGGTGAACATCGACAACCGGTCCGAGCGGGAGGTCGCTGCCATCCTCGGAGAGTCTTCCGTCCTCCTTGCCCTCGGCCGCTTCGAGGGCCTGGGGCTGCCTCCCTTGGAAGCGATGGCGGCTGGCTGCGTCGTCGCGGGTTTCACCGGCATCGGCGGCGCCGAGTATGCGACTGCACAGAATGGCTTCTGGTCGCCCGAAGACGACATTGAGAAGTGCGCTGACCAACTCGCCGCTGCGCTTGATGTGGTGGCAGCCGGCGGACCAACGCATGCCGCTGTCGTGGCGGCCGGCCGCGCGACTGCGCGAGCGTATGACCGGCCGGCGGTCGCGAAAGTGGTGATCGACTATTGGGCCGAGCACGCGGCCTAATGCTGTGTACATACGCCGACGCCGCGATATTCTTCACACGGCGAACCAACGCCGCCGATGCCGAACTCCAGTCCGGGGTGCGTTGGCCCCCCCTTCAGCACCGGCTGTACAGCTTCGCCCAGAACTCGCGGTTGGGCAGCGGGTCGGGGGCGCCGCGTTGCTTGAGGAAGAGGCCGCCGAGCAGGTAGGCCTCGCGCTCGCCCTGGGCGGGGCAGCGGTAGCGCCGGTGCATGCCGTTCATCGACTGCACATGGTGCACCAGCTCGTGCAGCAGGCGTTCCTGGAACTCGATGCTGTCGGGCGGGCGGTCGTCGCGCAGGTGGATGATGCCGTGCGGCGGGTGGTTCGGGTCGTAGAGCGCCAGCACGCGGTCGTCCACCGCCGGCCGGGTGTAGGTCGGCGGCGCGCCCTTGTAGTACTGCCGCGTCAGCTCGCGCGCGGACACCACGCGCACCTCGGGCAGGGGAATCCCCGCCACCCGGTAATCCGTGTGGGCGCCGATCCACACAAGCAAGGCGGCCACCAGCTCGCCCATCGCGCACCTCCCTCCGGCGTGACGGCCTTCGGGAATTCAATGGGCGGCGGGCGGCGGGGGTTCCGCTATTCGGGCAGGTAGTCGCGGATGAGCAGCTCGGCGATCTGCACGGCGTTGAGCGCGGCGCCTTTTCGCAGGTTGTCCGCCACGCACCAGAAGGACAGGCCGTTGTCGACCGTGGAATCCTCGCGGATGCGGCTGACGTAGACGGGGTCGTCGCCCGCCACCTCGACCGGCGTGATGTAGCCGCCGGGCTCGCGCTTGTCCATCACCACCACGCCCGGCGCGCGCGCCAGCGCCCGGCGCGCCGCTTCGGCCGAGATCGGGTCGGCGCACTCGATGGTGACCGCCTCGGAATGGCCGATGAAGACCGGCACGCGCACGCAGGTGGCGTGCACCTTGATCCGGGGATCGAGGATCTTCTTGGTCTCGGCCATCATCTTCCACTCTTCCCGGGTGGAGCCGTCGTCCATGAAGACGTCGATCTGCGGGATGACGTTGAAGGCGATCTGCTTGGGGAACTCGTGCGGCTCCACGGGGTCGTGCACGTAGATGGAACGGGTCTGGTGGAACAACTCGTCCATCGCCTCCTTCCCGGCGCCCGATACCGACTGGTAGGTCGAGACGACGACGCGGGTGATCGTCGCCAGATCGTGCAGCGGCTTCAGCGCCATCACCAGCTGGATGGTCGAGCAGTTGGGATTGGCGATGATGCCCTTTTTCCGATAACCGGCCAGCGCCTGCGGGTTGACCTCCGGCACCACCAGCGGCACGTCGGGGTCCATGCGCCAGTGCGAGGTGTTGTCGATGACGATGGCGCCGGCCTCGGCCGCCTTGGGCACGTACTGCGCCGACACCTTGGCGCCGGGCGACGACAGGACGATGTCGACGCCGTCGAAGTCGAACTTGGCGAGGTCCCGCACCGTGAGGACCGTGTCGTCGCCGTACGACACCTCCCGCCCCGCCGACTTGTCGGAGGCCAGCGCGATCACCTCGCCGGCCGGGAAGTTCCGCGACGCCAGGGTGGCCAGCATCTCGCGCCCCACGTTGCCGGTGGCGCCGATGACCGCAACTCTGTAACCCATGGCGGAAATCCTTCTGAATGACTTAGGAATCGGCGGTACGGCCTAGTCCGATTCCCATGGAAATGCAATGATAGCCGCCGTACGTACATGGGGTCGCCACCGGGAACGGACCATGCCGGACGCGCCGCGCACCTACGCCGAGTTCTGGCCCCTCTATCTGGCCCAGCACAGCCGGCCGGGCACGCGGCGGCTGCACGTCATCGGCACCGGGCTGGCGCTTGGGTTGCTGGGGCTGGCGGTGGTCACGCGGTCGGCGTGGCTGTTGCCGGCGGCCCTGGTGGCGGGCTACCTGTTCGCCTGGATCGGGCATTTCGTGGTGGAGCGCAACCGCCCGGCCACCTTCACCCATCCGCTGTGGTCGCTGGTCAGCGACTTCCGCATGTTCTTCCTGTGGTGCGCCGGCCGGCTGGAGGCCGAACTGAAGCGCGCCGGAGTCAAATGAGCCGCATGCCGACCCCGCTCGAAGACATCATCGCCAAGGCCATCAAGGACGCCGACAAGTCCTTCTTCAACGAGGACTACACCAAGCAGGCGCGCTCGGTGATGAGCGCGCTGAAGAAGGCCGGCTACGAGGTCGCCCCGGTCAAGCCGCCGGAGGGGCTGGTGGAGTGGGCCAAGGACAACATCCCCTTCGGCCGCCTGCGTCCGGGCGAGCTGATCACCCAGATGTACTCGATGATGGTCGAGAACGTGCGGCGATTCGACAAGTAGAGGGCGCGCGGCACGGGCGATCCGACTCGCGGCCCCGCCAGTAACCGGGCCAAAAGGCACTGTTGGTGCCGCCAACCAACCGGTGCCGGCCAAATTGCCGCCTTGTCGGGCAAAAGCACGCGTCGATTGCAGATTCCCGCCTACCTGCCCGAACGGGGATCTTGTCAACACCACTTTCGTGCGGGCGCGTTGACTCGGCCTGTCTATGGGCGTAAACGAGGGCGCCAAAATTTCTTCGCATCTGCGAGCTTGTCTCCCCGCCGCTGCGGCAGCTCCCTCCCCGCCGCGCCCGGCAGCCGAAAAGAGGACGCAAACCATGGCAAACGGCAGCAGTCGGCCGCTCTCCCCACACCTTCAAGTCTACCGGTTCCAGTGGACCATGGCCGGGTCGATCACGCATCGCATCACCGGCGTGGGGCTCACCATCGGAACGCTGCTGCTCACCTGGTGGCTGGTCGCCGCCGCCATCGGTCCGGACGCCTTTGCGCGGGCGCAGAAGTTCATCGGCTCGGGCATGGGCCTGCTGCTGATGTTCGGCTGGACCTGGGCGCTGTTCTACCACCTCGCCAACGGCATCCGGCATCTGGTGTGGGACGCCGGCTACGGCTTCGAGCTGCCGAGCGCGGAGCGCGGCGCGTACATCGCGGCGGGCGCCTCGCTGGCGCTCACCATCCTCGTCTGGATCATCGGCCTCGTGGCGTGGTGAGGGAGATCATGAGCAGCAACGACAAGAGCCTCCGCTCGCCGCTGGCGCACGCCCGCGGCCTCGGTTCCGCCAAGTACGGCACGGAGCACTGGTGGCAGCAGCGGCTGACCGCCATCGCGCTGATCCCGCTGACCCTGTGGTTCGTCATCGGCGTGATCTCGCACCTGGGCGCCGACCACGCCGCCATGGTGGCGTGGATGAAGTCGCCGTTCTCGGCGACCATGATGGTGCTGTTCGTCGCCGTCGGCATCTATCACGCCGCCGAAGGCATGCAGGTGGTCATCGAGGATTACGTGCACGTCGAGTGGCAGAAGCTGGCCGGCATCATCGTGGTGAAGCTCGTCCTGTACGCGCTGGCCGCCGCTTCCATCATTTCCGTCCTCAAGCTGACGTTCGGAGCCTGACCCGCCATGGCGAGCGCATATCAGATCATCGATCACACCTATGACGTCGTCGTCGTCGGCGCCGGCGGCGCGGGTCTGCGCGCCACCTTCGGCATGGCCGAGAAGGGCCTGAAGACGGCGTGCGTCACCAAGGTCTTCCCGACCCGGTCGCACACCGTGGCGGCGCAGGGCGGCATCTCCGCCGCGCTGGGCAACATGGGCGAGGACGACTGGCGCTACCACATGTACGACACCGTGAAGGGGTCGGACTGGCTGGGCGACCAGGACGCCATCGAGTACATGTGCCGCGAGGCCATCCCCGCCATCATCGAGCTGGAGCACTACGGCCTGCCGTTCTCGCGCACGCCGGAGGGCAAGATCTACCAGCGCGCCTTCGGCGGCATGACCGCGCAGTACGGCAAGACGCAGGCCTACCGCACCTGCGCCGCCGCCGACCGCACCGGCCACGCCATGCTGCACACGCTGTACCAGCAGGCCCTGAAGCACGAGGCCGAGTTCTTCGTCGAGTACTTCGCGCTCGACCTGATCATGGACGAGGACGGCAACTGCCGCGGCGTCATGGCCTGGAACCTGGACGACGGCACCATCCACCGCTTCAACGCCCAGCTCGTCGTGCTGGCGACCGGCGGTTACGGCCGCGCCTACTTCTCGTGCACCTCGGCGCACACCTGCACGGGCGACGGCGGCGGCATGGTGCTGCGCGCTGGCCTGCCGATGCAGGACATGGAGTTCGTGCAGTTCCACCCCACCGGCATCTACGGCTCGGGCTGCCTGATCACCGAAGGCGTGCGCGGCGAGGGCGGCTACCTCACCAACTCGCAGGGCGAGCGCTTCATGGAGCGCTACGCGCCGTCGGCCAAGGACCTCGCCTCGCGCGACGTCGTCAGCCGCTCGATGACCATCGAGATCCGCGAAGGCCGCGGCGTGGGTGAGCACAAGGACCACATCCACCTGCACCTGGAGCACCTGCCGCCCGAGGTCATCCACCAGCGCCTGCCGGGCATCGCCGAAACCGCGAAGATCTTCGCCGGCGTCGACGTGACCAAGGAGCCGATCCCGGTGCTGCCGACCGTGCACTACAACATGGGCGGCATCCCGACGAACTTCCGCTGCGAGGTGGTGCGTCCGACGGCGGACAACCCCGACGCGGTGGTTCCGGGTCTGATGGCGATCGGCGAAGCGGCCTGCGTGTCGGTGCACGGCGCCAACCGCCTGGGTTCCAACTCGCTGCTCGACCTCGTGGTGTTCGGCCGCTCGGCCGCCATCCGGGCCGCCGAGATCGTCGAGAAGGGCAAGGTCCGCGACCTGCCGGCCAACAGCGCCGACTTCGCGCTGGAGCGTCTGGACCGCCTGCGCAACGCCAAGGGCCCGATCCGTTCGGCCGACCTGCGCATGGAAATGCAGCGCACCATGCAGAACAACTGCGCGGTGTTCCGCACGGGCGAGGTGCTGGAGGAGGGCTGCAAGCTCATCGACGCGACCTTCGCCAAGCGCCCGGACGTCGGCATCACCGACCGTTCGCTGGTGTGGAACTCCGATCTGGTCGAGGCGATCGAGCTGGACAACCTGCTGCATCAGGCGGTGGTCACGCTGCATTCCGCCCGTAACCGGCAGGAAAGCCGCGGCGCCCACGCCCGCGAGGACTTCCCGGATCGCGACGACGTGAACTGGATGAAGCACTCGACGTCCTGGGTGTCGGACAAGGGCGAGGTCACGCTGGGCGACCGGCCGGTGCACCTCTACACCCTGACCAACGACGTCCAGGTGTTCCCGCCCAAGGCGCGCGTGTACTAAGGCGCCGACTTTAGAAGGCAAGGAAGACAATCATGGTGGAATTCAACCTTCCCGCCAATTCGAAGGTCGGCGTCGGCAAGACGATCAACGTTGCCAACGGCGCCAAGCGGGCGAAGACCTTCAAGCTGTACCGCTGGAACCCGGACGACGGGCAGAACCCGCGGGTCGACACCTATGTGGTCGACCTCGACAAGTTCGGTCCGATGGTCCTGGATGCGATCATCTACATCAAGAACAACGTCGACTCGACGCTCACCTTCCGCCGCTCCTGCCGTGAAGGCATCTGCGGGTCGTGCGCGATGAACATCGACGGCACGAACACGCTGGCCTGCCTGAAGGCCATCGAGGACGTGAAGGGCGACGTGGCCATCTACCCGCTGCCGCACATGCCGGTGGTGAAGGACCTCGTCCCCGACCTGAAGCACATCTACGCCCAGCTCGCGTCCATCAAGCCGTGGCTGCAGACGCAGTCCCCGGCGCCGAGCCGCGAGCGGCTGCAGTCGCCGGAGGACCGCGCCAAGCTGGACGGCCTGTACGAGTGCATCCTGTGCTTCTGCTGCTCCACCTCGTGCCCGAGCTACTGGTGGAACGGCGACCGCTACCTGGGGCCGTCGATCCTGCTGCAGGCCTACCGCTGGATCGTCGACTCGCGCGACGAGATGACGGGCGACCGCCTCGACAACCTCGAGGATCCGTTCCGTCTGTATCGTTGCCACACCATCATGAACTGCACCAAGGCCTGCCCGAAGGGCCTGAACCCGGCGAAGGCCATCGCCGAGATCAAGAAGCTGATGGTGGTGCGCCGCTAAACCGGCACGCCCTGAACGCGCGGAAGGGGGCCTCGCGAGAGGCCCCCTTTTTCGTTCCCATGCTATGGTTTTCCCCATGCCGCCACTGCCCACCCTTCCCGTCGAGCCGTCCACGCTGGTGCTGTGGATGGACCTTGTCGGCATCTTCGTTTTCGGGCTGACCGGCGGCACGGTGGCGGTGCGGCACCGGCTGGACCTGTTCGGCGTGCTGGTGCTGGCGCTGGTCTGCGCGCTGGCCGGCGGTGTGGTGCGCGACCTGCTGCTGGGGGCCGTGCCGCCCGCCACCTTCCGCGACGACCGCTATCTGTGGTCGGCGCTGGCGGCGGGCGTCGCGGCGTTCGTGGCGCACCCGCTGATCGAACGGCTGGACCGGCCGGTGGTGGTGCTGGACGCCATCGGGCTGGGCATCTTCGCCGTGGCCGGCTGCCAGAAGGCGCTGAGCTACGGGCTGGCGCCGCTGCCGGCGGCGCTGCTGGCGGTGGTCACGGCGGTCGGCGGCGGCATGCTGCGCGACCTGCTGGTCAGCGAGGTGCCGCGCGTCCTGCGCGAGGAGATCTACGCCGTGGCGGCGCTGCTGGCCGCCGTGGTGGTGATCACCGGCCGCCAGCTCGGCCTGCCCGAGGTGCCGGTGGCCTTCGCCGGCGCCTTCGCCGCCGCCGCACTGCGCATCGTCAGCGTGTGGCGCAAGTGGAGCGCGCCCCGCGCGCCGTGGTCGTGACGGGCGCCCCTGTTGGCGCGCGGGGGCTTTCCTCAATCCGGGTTCGGCACGGTCGGCTGGATGTCCGGGCCGGGGACCGGGGTGTCGCCCAGGCCGGGGCGCGGGGTGGCGAGGTCGGGGTTGTCGGTGGGGCGGTCGGGCGCCGGGGCGTCGGGCTGGCGCGGCGGGGCGGGGCGCAGCGGGCGCGGGGTGGGCGACATCGACATCCAGGGCATGGGTCGGCTCCTATCGGTTGGCCAGGAAAGCCTCAACACGCCAGATGGGCCTTCGGTGACCATTGACCGACTGCGATGAGGGGGTATGCTCTCCTGTCGAAGAACGATGCTACGAACGAGGGGGAGGACGTCATGGCCGGTCACGGCGACGGCAGCGCGCGGGCAATCACCTATGTCGACGGCGCGTGGCTGGAGGGCAACCCGGCCATCATCGGGCCGATGACGCACGCGATCTGGCTGTCGTCGGTCGTCTTCGACGGCGCGCGCGCCTTCGAGGGCGTGGCGCCGGACCTCGACCGGCACTGCGCGCGCGCCATCCGCTCGGCGCTCGCGCTCGGACTGGCGCCGATGCTGTCGGCCGGCGAGATCGAGGAGCTGTCCTGGGAGGGCATCCGCCGCTTCCCCAAGGACGCCGAGCTGTACATCCGGCCGATGTTCTTCGCCGAATCCGGCTTCGTGGCGCCGGAGCCGGAGAGCACGCGCTTCACCCTGACCGTGCACGAGGCGCCGCTGCCGAGCGCCGCCGGCTTCACCGCCTGCCTGTCGACCCGCAGCCGTCCGTCGCCGGGCAGCGCGCCGACCGACGCCAAGGCGGCCTGCCTCTACCCCAACGCCGGGCTGGCGTTGAAGGAGGCGCGCGAGCGCGGGTTCGAGAACGCCGTGATGCTCGACCCCATCGGCAACGTCGCCGAATTCGCCACCGCCAACCTGTTCATCGCCAAGGACGGCGCCGTGCACACGCCGGTGCCCAACGGCACCTTCCTGAACGGCATCACCCGCCAGCGCGTCATCGCGCTGCTGCGCGACGCCGGTGTGGCGGTGCACGAGCGCACGCTGGGCTTCGGCGAGGTGATGGAGGCGGACGAGGTGTTTTCCACCGGCAACTACGCCAAGGTGGTGCCGGTGACCCGCGTCGAGGATCGCGACCTCCAGCCCGGCCCGCTGGCCGCAAGGGCGCGCGCGCTGTACTGGGACTTCGCCCATTCCGGCGGCTGAGTCGGCCCATCCCGTTTCGCAGCACAAGGTCTTCCCGTCCGCATGTCCGAACGCCGCGCCCATCTCGACGCGACCGCCGTGGTCGCCATGCTCGTGCTGTGCTCCCTGTGGGGCTTGCAGCAGGTGGCGATCAAGGTCGCCAACGCCGGAATCTCGCCCGTGCTGCAGGCCGGCCTGCGCTCCGCCGGGGCGGTGGTGCTGCTGTGGGGGTGGTCGGCGTGGCGCGGCCAGCGGCTGTTCGGCCGCAGCCCGGCGGAACTGGGTCTGGGCGCCGTCGCCGGGCTGCTGTTCGCGTCGGAGTTCGTGCTGATCTACGGCGCGCTGGTGCACACCACCGCCTCGCGCGCCGTGCTGTTCCTGTACACCGCACCGTTCTGGACGGCCATCGGCCTGCACCTGCTGGTGCCGGGCGAGCGGTTGAGCCGCATCCAGGCGGCGGGGCTGGTGTGCGCCTTCGCCGGGGTGGCGGTGGCCTTCGTCGACGCGCTGCGGCTGCCGTCCGGGACGGAGCTGATGGGCGACCTGATGATTCTGGCGGCGGCGGTGCTGTGGGCGGCGACGACGGTGGTGATCCGCGCCAGCCGTCTGGTCACGCTGCCGGCGGTGCGGACGCTGTTCTACCAGCTTTTCGTCTCGGCGGTCGTGCTGGTGCTGGCCTCCTTGGCGCTGGGTGAGCCGGGGATCGTGGAGGTGACGCCGCTGGTGGCGGGCAGTCTGGCCTTTCAGATCGTCGTCGTGGCCTTCGCCAGCTATCTGATGTGGTTCTGGCTGATCACGCGCTACCCGGCGTCGCGGCTGGCGGCGTTCTCGTTCCTGACGCCGCTGTACGGCATCATCGCCGGCGGCGTGCTGCTGTCCGAACCGATAACCCCGGCGCTGGTCGCCGCGCTGGTCCTGGTGGGCGCCGGCATCCAACTCGTCAACCGCCGGGGACCGGCGCTGCCCGCCGCCAAGCCCGCCGCCAAGCCCGCCAGCTGAATCCCTTCCCGCACGAAAGCCGCCGCCATGTCCGTCGCCAAGCGCCCGCCGCTCTACATCTCCGCCCCGATCGCCGCCCTGGTCGAGGGCATCTACCGCGAGGACACCACGGTCGGGCAGGTGCGGGCCAACGGCGACTTCGGCATCGGCACCTTCAACGACCTGGACGGCGAGATGGTGATGCTGGACGGCATCGTGTACCAGCTGCGCGCCGACGGCGCGGTCGCGGTGATGGCCGACTCGGTGCAGACGCCGTTCGCCTGCGTCACCACCTTCCTGGGCGACACCGAGGAGCGCTTCGCCGAGCCGATGGCGTACGCGGAGCTGGAGGAACGGCTGCTGGGGCTGCTGCCCTCCACCAACCTCGTCTACGCCATCCGCATCGACGGGCGGTTCGCGCGGGTGCGCGTGCGCTCCGTGCCGCGGCAGGAAAACTACCGCCCACTGGCCGAGGTGGCGAAGACGCAGGCCCTGTTCGACTTCGCCGACCTGGACGGCACGCTGGTCGGATTCTGGACGCCGTCGTTCCTCAGTTCGGTGCACGTGGCCGGCTTCCACCTGCATTTCCTGTCGGCCGACCGCCGGCACGGCGGCCACCTGCTGGCCGCCGACACGCAGGACGTGACGATCCGCCTGCAGCACGCGCCGTCGGTGACGCTGGAACTGCCGATCACGCTGGACTTCCTCACCATGGAGATGACGCGCGACCTGCACGCCGACATCAAGGCGGCGGAACGCGAGCGCTGAGGGCTGCGAGTTCGGAAAAGAAAGAAGGCACGGAAGAACGCATTTGGTGTGCCCCCCTAAACTGAGGTGGAAAACTACGGACAGTTGGTCAAAGGAACTGTCCTGATGGAGCGACGCAGGAAACGGCACTTCAGTCCAGCGACGAAGCTGGCGGTGGTGGAACGCTATGCGAACGATCGATGGGCTGTGGAAAGCCGTCGGCTCCATCTGCGACCTCTACACACCCGACGAGTGCCGGAACGACCTCAAGCACGCCGGGTATGTGTCCGATACAAAGCCCGATGCTCTGGCGCCTATGCGGACAAATGCGCCGCCAGTGGAACGGTGTAGGTGGTGGCCCTCCCCGTGAGGCAGACCTCCCCCCTGGCATTGCACACAATGGTGGCGATGGTGCAGATCGGCTTGTCGTCGCGCACCGACGTCACTTCGACGCGGGCGACGATTTCCTCGCCCACCAGCACCGCCTTGACGAACCGCCACTCCACGCCGAGGAAGACGGTTCCCGGCCCAGGCAGATCCTCCGCCACCAGGGCGTTCAGCAGGCCGGAGGTGACCCCGCCCTGCACGATCAACCCGCCGAAGGGCGAGCGCCCGGCAAGGTCCGCGTCGTAGTGCAGCGGGTTCCGGTCCCCCGTCATGTCGGTGAACATCTCCACGTCGCGCATGCTCGTGCGGCGCCGGCGTTCGGCGGTGGCACCCGCCGCGGGCTTGCCCCTGATGGTCGCGGACCAGGGCGAGGCGGTGTCCAGGACGGTTTCGGTCATAGTCGTCACTCCCTTTGCGTTCGCCGTCAGCAGGTGCTGACGGCCATCGTGCGTTCGGACATCCAGTCGACTTCGCGCTTCATCGCCTTGTTGAGCGCCTGGTGGAGGGTCTTCACCGCTTCGAGGTCCCAGCCGAAGGACGCGATGGCGTCGGTCACCTCGAAGAGCGGCAGCGACAGTTCGTCCCGCGCCGCCGCGTACTCCTCGAACGCCGCCTCCGTGCCGCGCGCGGCCGCGTCGGCGAGGAGTTCGGCATCGCGCAGCGCGTCGGTGATTCCGTGCGCCGTCAGTGGGTCCTTGAAGTAGCCGGCGTCCCCGACCAGCGCCCAGCCGGGACCGCAGGGCCGGCGCAGGAACCCCTTGCGGCCGGCGAAGGCCCGCACCGGCCCCTCCAGCCGCGCGTCGGCCAGCGCTGCGGCGAGCTCCGGCGCGGACTCGTCGATCACTTGCCAGTAGAGTGCCGCCACGTTCCGGCGGGCCTCCCGTCGGAACCGCTCCGGCGGGATGGAGGCGAACACGCAGTGCTGGCCGGCGTTGGTCGGGATGGTGCCGGTGCCGACCCCTTCCCGGTAATGCCAGCGGTAGCCGTCCGCCCCGATCCCGGACCAGTAGCCGTACATGGCGGCGGTGGCGTGGTGGGCCGTGCGCAGCACCGGGGCCCCGGCCAGCCGGGCGACGGCCGAGCCGATGCCGTCGGCACCGACCACCAGCTCCGCCGCGATCTCGATGCGCCGCCCCTCCGGGTCGCAGACGACGGCGCCGCCCACCCGCCCGTCGGGCCGGCGGACCAGCTCGGTCAGGGTGTGGCCGTGCCGGACCTTCGCCCCGGCCTCCTGCGCGGCATCCACCAGGATGCTGTCCAGTACGGTCCGGCGGGGGGCGTAGAGCGCGTCCACGCCGTGCGCCGGCCTGATGGGCACCTCCACGACCTCGTCGCCGTAGTGGAAGGTGGTGCTGCGCACGGCGGGCGTGCCCATCTCGACGATCCGCGGCAGCACGCCCCAGCGGTGCAGCTGCACGACGGCACCGCGCATCAGCGCGTGCGTGGACAGCGTGTCGGTGCCATAGCCGCCGCGGTCGATCGCCAGGACCTTGAGCCCGTGGCGGGCCATGAGCATCGCGGTCGCGGCGCCGGCGCAGCGCGCGCCCACCACCAGCACGTCGTATTTCTCCCGAGGATGCATTCCCGTTTCCTCCCGCTCAGGCCGCAACGCAGCCGTGTTTCGCCAGATGGCCGAGGACGTCCCCGGCCAGTTCCTCGGCGTCGGCTCCGACGCCGTCGATGAAGTTCGATTTCCGCCGGCGCAGGAAGCGCAGGCCCAGCACGTAGAGGCCCGGTGACGGCGTGATCCCGCCGTGGTGGACGACCTCGCCCGCCGCGTCGAGGACGGGGACCTTCAGCCACCCGTAGTCGCGGCGGTAGCCGGTCGCCCAGACCACCGACCGGATGCCCTCGGCCCGCAGATCGAGCGCGGCGGGCGAGGGCCCGAGGCCGATGGGGGCCGGCACCTCCCGGGCGAAGGGGCCGCCGTCGCCGGTGCGGGCGTCGATGCGCGCCAGCAGGCGTTCCAGCTTCCGCTGGGCGGCCGCGGTCGTCTCGGCCAGATCGTCCCGGATGCCGACCCTGTGCCCGTCGATGCCCTCGGCCCGCCCGACGATGCGCACCCCCTGTTCGCGCAGCGTCATCAGGTCGATGGTGCGCCGGTCGGGATGGCCGACGAGCTGGAGCGACGGCTGGGCACGGGCGCGGACGATGTCCGGGACCTGGTCGGCGGTCTCGTCCAGCACGCCGATCCGGTCCATCCACCACAGGATGTCGCGGCCCCGGTAGAGGCGGGGCAGGCGCGTGTGCCGCCCGACCGAGAGGGTGACGGGCCGTCCGGCGCGGTGCAGCTCCTCCGCCAGCTGGACGCCGGTGGCCGAGGCCCCGACCACCAGCACGCCACCCTCCGGCAGTTGGTCCGGGTTGCGGTAGTGCTGCGGCGTGATCTGGTGGATGTCCGGCGGCAGATGGCGCGCCATGGCGGGGACCATGGGAACGTCGCACTGGCCGGTGGCGATCACCACGGCGCGGGTCGCCCGGACGCCGCGGTTCGTCTCCACCCGGTAGCCGTGCGGCGTGCGCTCGACCGCCCGCACCACGGTGCCGGTTTCGACCGGCGCGGCGGAGGAGCGGGCGTAGTCTTCCAGGTAGCGGACCACCTCGGGCATGGTCATGTACCCGTCGGGGTCGGCCCCACGGTAGGACCAGCCGGGCAGCCGGCTCATCCAGTTCGGCGTCAGCAGGCGCAGCGAGTCCCAGCGTTCGCTGCGCCACCGCTCGCCGACGCGGCCGCGGTCGAGCACCACGTGGTCGATGCCCTGCCGGCCGAGGCAATGGCTCATCGCCAGACCGGCCTGGCCGGCGCCGATGATGACGGCGTCGCTGTGCTGCATGGTGATCTCCGGGGATCGCCCTTGCCGGCGGCGCCTGCCCGATCGCGGGGAGGGGCCGCCGGTGAGGGGGCGTGGCGGTCAGGCGTTGACCGCGATGGTGACGGGCGCGCCGTTGGTGAGCATGTCGTACACGGCGGAGCGGGCGCGGGACTGCTCGACGATCTCGCGCAGCTTGGCCTCGGGGGCGTCGCCCTTGACGCGGAAGCTGACCCGGATGGCCTGGAAGCCGTTGCGGACCTCCTTCGAGAGGCCGAGGATGCCCCGCAGATCGGCGTCGCCTTCGACGGTGGATTCCACCTCGTCGAGCGTGACCCCGCGGGCGGCGGCGATGTTCGCGATTCCCGCGGTCAGGCAGCCGGCGAGCGCGTGCAGCAGGTACTCGACCGGGGTGGGGCCGTTGTCCTCGCCGCAGAGCACCGCCGGGTGGTCGGAATCCGCCTTGAACGCGGCCACATGGGCGTGCTCGCCGCCGGCTCCGGAGAAGCCGGACATGGTGGTGCGGCTGTGCGTTCCCTTGACCCAGCGGCACTGGGCGCGGAACTGGAACTTGGCGAGTTCCGGCTGGCCGGCGACCACGTCGATGGTGGCGAACAGCTTGGGCGTGTCCACGCCGTTGCGCGGCATCGGCGGCTTTTTCGGGGTGGCGGAGGCCATCGTCATCGTCTCGGTCATGGCTGGTTTCCTTTCCATCGGCTCGCTCGGGGCCGAACGGCGTCGTCCGGCTGCGATGGTCCATGGATACCGGGGCATCGTTGGTGCGCCCGTGTGAGCGGGAGTGGAATGTCCGCCCTTGACCGTGTGATTCTCCGGTCGTGATTCTGCGGTGTCGGAGAACGCGCTGCCGAAGTGCGCATGAAGACGGGCACATCAAAACGCCCGCCGCAGATGCTCCCGGCATCCGCGGCGGGCGCGTGGCGGCGCCGGCCAGGGTCATGGTCCGCCGTCAGCGGCGGGGCCGGTCGAGCCCGGAGCGGACGGCGCTGTGGATTTCGCCGCGCGGGATGCCGATGTCCTTTAGCCCGTAGTCGTCGAACGCCATGAGGGCGCGCTCCGCCTTGCGGTGCACGTGGTAGGCGGCGACCCGGCGCGCGACGGCCACCAGGGGGCGCCCCATCGCGCGCGCCGCCGTTGCCGCCCATGCCGTTGCGGCCCATGCCTTCATCGGGGCGCGTGTGGGTGTGGTGTCGGACGATGGAGTGGTCATGGTCTGTCTCCTCGGTGCGGAGGTGGGATCTGACGGGATCAGTCCTTGCGGTCGTAGATGCCCGCGGCGATGGCCCGGGCGTCGATGCGGGAAAGCCCGATGTCGCGCAGGTCGCGTTCGGTCATGGCGCGCAGAGCTTCTGCGTCGGCGCGGCGGCGCCGGAACTCGTCGACGCGCCGCAGGGCGAGGGCGGCGAGGGCCAGCGCGTCGCTCAGTTCCGGCAGCCAGAACGCCGGAAGCCGGGATCGCGCGTTGCGGAGGGGACGTCCGGGTGTTGGGGATGTAGGTTCCATGGGGCGCTCCTTGGTCGGCATCGGCGGCGGGGGCCGCGTTCCAGGGGAGCATGCCGGCACGCAGTGTGAGCCCCCGTGTGAAGCGGCGTCGAAAGCGCGTCGAAGCGAAAGACGCCGCCCGTGCGATCGGTCAGCGGCGCCCGCCGGCGAGGCGCCGCGCCTCCGGGCGCCGGCGCAGGCGGAGCATGGCCCAGATC
>DASWVP010000490.1:0-6271 GCA_036401175.1 Azospirillum sp.
CGCGGCCGAGGTAGGCGGTGAAGGCGATCAGCGTGCCCAGCGTCAGGTCGCCCTCGATCACGCGAATGCCGCCCCACACGAACACGGCGGCGTTGCTGGCCGAGGTCATCAGCGCCGGCACGCTGCCCACCGTGAAGGACGCCATCTGCTGGCGCATCAGCCCGCCCAGGAACGCGCGGTCGAGCCCGCCCAGGCGCGCCGCCTCCTGCCCCTCGGCGCCGGCCGCCTGGATCAGCTTCATGGCCGACAAGCGCTGCATCAGGAACCCGGTGATATCGCCGGAACGCTCGCGCACCGCGCGGGTGGTGCGCTCGATCCACGGCCGGGTGCGGCGCAGGAACAGGATTTGCGCGGGCAGCAGCAGGAACGCCACCGCCGTCAGCGCCGGGTCGAGCAGCGCCATCAGCACCACCGCCCCGGCCAGTGTGATGATGGAGTTCACCGCCGACAGCGGCGTGTCGACGACGAAGCGCTGCACCTCGGCGATGTCGCCGTCCAGCCGGCTCATCACGTCGCCGGCCGAGCGGGTGGCGTAGAAGCGCGGCGGCAGGGTCTGCAAATGGCGGTACAGGCTCTCGCGTAGGTCGAACAGAACCTCGGCCGAGGCGCGCACGTAGAGCCAGCGGTTGGCCCCGGACAGCAGTGTGGACAGCAGCCCGACGCCGAGCATCGCCAGCGCCAGACGCACCAGCAGCCCGGCGTCGCCGGCCATCAGCGCGTCGTCGATGATCAGCTTGGTCAGCCACGGCTGCGCCAGCGAGAACCCCACCCCGACCAGCGACAGCGCGAACGCCGCCGCCAATGGCTTCCAGCGCGGCCGGACGAACCCGAAGGCCCAGCGGAAGGGGGTGGGGTGCATGAACCGTCCTTAAGCAAAATTTCGCCCTCCCCCTGCCCCGCAGGGGGAGGGAGGGGCCCCAAGCTCCGCTTGGGGTGGGTGGGGGCAACGGCCTTTCGGGAAGACCGATGCCCCCACCCTTCCCACTTCGTGGGCCCCGTCCCTCCCCCTGCGGAGCAGGGGGAGGGAGCTATCTTACCGCTTCACGATGCGGAACGACGCGATGCCCTGGTCCGGGCAACCGGGGATCTCGATCGTCGCCAGACGGTCCAGCGTGTCGGTCGAGTGCACGCCCACGTCGCACATCGTGCCGCCGACGTACAGCTCCTTGCCGTCGTCGGAAACGTTGATGGCGTAGTAGGTGTGCGGCAGGTCGATGCGCTTGACCAGCTTGCCCTTGGCGGCGTCGATCTTCGAGAGCTGCGAATAGACCGAATACGCCTCGGTCTTGCGCACCGGGTTCACCACCGAGGAGAAGATCACCACGCTGGTGTCCTCGAAGTCCTTCATCTCCACCTTGCCGTTGGCGAGGTCCAGGGTCAGCAGACCGGTCTTGAAGGCCGACGGGTCGGTGGGCGGCAGGTCGCTGCGCGAGGTGAAGTACGGGGTGGAGAACACGCCCGCCTGCTCGAACTGCGGCCAGACGTCCAGGATGTCCGGCGGGTTGTAGTTCTTGCGCTCCCAGTTCAGCACCTTGTGCGTCTTCAGGATGGCGCCGGTCTGCGGATCGATCTGGTAGAGGTCCCAGCCCAGCGCCCACAGCGACTTGCCGTCCTTGGCGAAGGCGAACAGCACCAGCCGGCGCGGCGCGTTCAGCACGCGCACCGGCTTGGCGCCGACGCCATCGGCCGTGTTGTAGACGGCGATGCGGGTGTCCTGCACCTCGTACTCGCCCAGCCCCAGCTTGACCGGGGACTGCATGACGAACAGCTCCTTGCCGTCGGGGCTGACGTCCACGGCGAACATGGCCTTGGTGCGGACGTTCGGCGTGGCGAAGTCGGCGCGGAACACCTCCTTGCCCGTCGTCAGGTCGAGGCCGGAGATGCTCTCCAGCCGGTTGGTGACGACGTAGGCCACCTTGCCGTCCGGCGCCGGCACGATGGTGCCGGGGGCGATGCCGGGGCCGGGGATCTCGATCATCTTGTCGACCTTGCGGGCGGCGGGATCGATGACGACCAGCTTGTTGGGCTTCACACCGGCGATCAGGTAATCCTTCGCCGCCGCCGGTCCGGCGGCGAGGAAGGCGACGGCCGCGAGGCCGCAGAGAAACTTCTTCATGGGCCGGCCCTCGTCACTTCTTGGGGAACACGGACTGCAGGACGCGCCAGTCGTTCTGCGCCGAGGGCGCCTTGGCGTTCCAGTCCGGGTAGGTGTTGATGGTGTCCGGCACCTGCGCCGGCCACCAGCACGGGTCGGAGCAGCCGTACAGGTCCGCCTCCATCGGCGCGCACAGCGCCGCGACGCTGCCGAAGGGATCGACCTCCCAACCGGGGTCCAGCGTGGCGGCGCAGCCGACGACGGTCTGCATCGCCACCACTTCCTCGATCCGGCCGCCGTCGACCGCCTGTTCCACCAGGGTGGCCTTCTTGTTGATGGGCTTCAGGTGCTTCATGACTTCGCCCTCCGCGGTGCGACGTGCCGTTCGAAGAAATCGGGGTTGGCGACCATGATCTCGGCGTAGGCGCCGATGCCGAAGTCGATCCAGTCCCGCATCAGGTTGCAGTAGTGATAGGTCGGGTGCGCCGGGTCGGCGTAGCGCGCGTAGGATTCGTGATAGCAGCCGCCGGCGCACAGCTTGCGGATCCAGCAGGTCTCGCATTCCGTGCCGGTGCGGTTCGCCATCCCCTCCAGGAACGCGCCCAGGCTTTCCTTCTCGATGCCGCTCTCGACGTTGCCGTAGGTGGGCTGCTGGGATCCCGCGAAGCGGTGGCACAGGTGCAGGTCGCCCGCCTTGTCCACCGCCAGCATGCCCAGGCCGGCCCCGCAAGGCAGCGCCTTGGACGTCCCCTCGGTCAGGTCGGTCATGAGCTGGTGCATGTTGGCGAAGCCGACGTTCTCGCCGCGCTTGGCGGCGTCGACGTAACGCCGGCCCAACGCCTTCATGCCGGTGAACACCTCGGCCAGTTCCTCGCCCGACAGGTTGAAGGCGCTGATCGCCCCCGAGGTGACGGGGGAGAACCCGACCTCGAAGAAGCCCACCTCGTCCTTCAGATGGTCGTGGATGGCGCCCACGTCGGTGACGCCGGCCGTCAGCGTGACCCGCGCCCCCACCGGCCGCGAGCGGTAACGGGACAGCAGCATGCGTGCCTTCGCCGCCACCACGTCGTAGCTGCCCTTCCCGCCCACCGTCTTCCGGTTGCGGTCGTGCAGCGGCTTCGGCCCGTCCATGCTGACGGTGATGCCGAAGCGGTGCTCGTCCAGCCAGTCGACGATCTCTTCGGTCAGCAGAACGGCGTTGGTGGTCAGCGAGAAGTCCACCCGCTTGCCGGCCGCCTTGCCCTTTTCCTCGGCATAGGCCACCACCTCCCGGATGAGCGGCAGGTTGGTCAGCGGCTCGCCACCGAAGAACACGACGTTGACGGACTCACGCGCGTGCGCCTCCTGGAACAGCAGGTCGACGCTGCGGGCGGCGGTGTCGAACTCCATCCGCTCGCCCTTGGCGGGGGTGGTCAGGTCCTCCTTGTAGCAATAGGTGCAGGACAGGTTGCAGCCGGTGTTGACGTTCAGCACCACGGTGCTGAGCGGGAACTGCTCGATGGCGATCGGCTTGCGGCCGGGCTTCGGCATCCCCTCGTCGATGATGCGCAGCGTCATCAGTTCGCGCAGCGTCTCCGCCACGCGGGCTGGATCGACGCGGCCCTCGAAGCGCTTGCGGACGTCCTCCTCGCCCACATCGCCCAACTCGGCGAACAGGTCCAGCAGTTCGCCGCTCAGCTCATCCATCTCGAACAGGCCGCTGGTCGGCACGTGGAACAGGATGCGGCGGTCACCGACGCGCAGGTCGCGCACGTCGTCGTGCGCCAGGTGAAGCGTGGTCATGCGGTTCCCCCCTTTAGCGGATCGGCGGATCGTTCCACTTCTGCACGGTGGCGATCAGATGCCCCTCGCCCTTGACGGAACGGTTGCCGTCCTTCACCTCGGCGATCACCTTGAGGTCGCCGACGTTGTTGGTGCCGAAGACGCGCGCCGGGTTCGGGCCGGCAGCGGCCGGCTGGAACAGGCCGCTCTTGTCGATGGCGCCGGCGAACTTCACGTCGTCCATCTGCTTGGCGGGCTCGTTGAAGGGCTCCAGCGTCCAATCGGCCGGCAGCGCGCCCAGGCGCACGTCGTCCGCCGTGCCCGGCTTGCCGTCCGGACCGTTCAGGTAGCCGACCGCCTCGAACTGCGCGGTAACCGGGGCGACCGGGCCGCCGTTGGCGCCCACGCGGGCGACGGCGTAGTCCGGCTCGACCTTCACCGTGTCGACCTTGGCGTAGACCACCGGGCCCGCCGCCGTGGCGCCGCCGACGGTCACGGTGCGCGCACCGGCGCGGGCGCCGGCATCGGCGCTGGCCTCCACCACCACGGCCGTCGGGCTCTGCGACACCACCTTGGCGGTGACGCCGGGGCCGAAGTCCACATTGCCGGTCAGGCCGGCGCCCCACACGGTGATGCGCGCGGTCTCCCCCGCCTTCAGGCTGGCGCGGCTGATTCCGGCGATGACCGGGGTACCGGGCTGCACCTTGACCCCGTCGACCATGGCGCCGACCTCGTCGTGCGCCGCCTGGAACGCCCGGCCGCTGATCCGCGTGCCGTCCTTGGAGGCGGCCAGCACTTCCCGCCAGTCCTCGCCGCCGACGGTGGCGGTGCCGCGCCATTCATAGCCGGTGTAGACCACCGACGTGCCGGTGCCCTTGATCGGCTGGCCGCCCGCGTCGGTCATGTCGTAGGTGACGGTGTAGCCGTCGCCCTTCTTCTCGACGGCGACGGTGCCGCCGTAGGCGCCCTTGCCGGGCCGGTGGCCGGCGACGGCCCAGGTGCCGGACAGGTCGGGCTTGGGCGCGTCGCGCCACGTCAGCCATTCCTTGGTGTTCAGCGGGAACAGCGTGCCCAGGCGGTTGGGAACCTCCGTCGAGGCGATCTCCCACCATTTCCGGTCGCGGCCCAGCGCCTGATACTCCAGCGTCGGCCACTGGCCCAGGTGGAAGTGGGCGAGCTTGCGCCACTCCGGCGCGTCGCGGTGCTGCAGGCCGATGCGCGCGAAGCTGTGGCAGCGCGCGCACATGGTCGTCAGGTCGCCCTCGGCGACCGGCGTCTCCACCGCCGCCGGCTGGCGTTCCAGCACATAGCGGTAGGGGGCGGATTCCTCCGGCGCCAGCCCCTGGCGGTCGGCCAGCCAGCGCACCAGAGTCTGCGTCTCCTCGGGCGTGACCTGCACGCCGTGGATCTGCGTCATGCGGAAGATGGTCATCGCCCAGCCTTCGGGCGTCTTGCGCTGGTGGCTGATGCGGTTGATCGAGCCGTCGGGCAGGCGTTCGTGGCAGGACGCGCAGCGCGCCTTGACGATGGCCTCGGCATCCTGCGCCGCGGCCGGTGCGGCGGACGCGGCCAGCGCCAGCATCGCGGCGCCGAGCATCGCCCGTTTGGTTCCCTTCATGAAATCTCTCCGTTCGATGCGGTTTGGTTGGTTCTTGCTTGGGCCGACGTGGGGTCACGGGCCGGTGGACGGGCGGCTCCTTTCCAGAAAACGGTTGGCCTTCAGCCACGCCAGCGCAGTCCGCGTCGGCGCGTCGCCGGCGAGCGCGGCTTCGCCCTCCGCCCGCGCGCGTTTCAGGAGCGGCGCCAGTTCGACCCCGGCGATGGTGAGGATGCCGCGCGGGTGCTGCGGCGTGACGAGGACGTCGCGCTCGGCCACCCGCTCGCCGACGACCACCGCCTGCGCGCGGACGCCGGGGCCGGGCTCGGCCGCCGGCTCGTCGTCCACGGGCCAGCCGGCGCGCTCGCGCCAGAACGGGCGGTCGGTCCAGCGGGTTTCGCCGCGGTAGAAGGCGCGGCCGATCCCGGCGGCATGGTGGAACAGCGCCGATGCCCGCTCCTCGACGAAGCGGCGCACCAGGGGCAATTCGTCCGGCGCGGACAGCAGCGTGCCGACCGCCGCCGACGCGGCGAAGGCGCCGCGCAACGCCTCAAACACGCCGTTGCCGGACAGCGGGTCGATGGTGACGGCGGCGTCCCCCACCCGCAGAAAATCGGTGCCGACGAGGTCGGCGCGCAGCGTCGCCGTGGCGTCGCGGGCGGATGCCGCGTCCACCGCCGTGGCGCCGGCCACCCACTCCGCCGCCTCGGGCACGGCGTGCATCAGCTCTTTATGGAGCGCGATCAGGCCGGCGCGCATCGGCACGGCATCGGCGGCCAGCAGGAACTGCACGATCCGCGTGCCGTCGGGGAAGGCGG
>DASWVP010000491.1:0-22252 GCA_036401175.1 Azospirillum sp.
CGCGTGCCGGTGCTGCTGGGCCTGTGGAGCGCGCACCCGGAGGCCGACGCCCCCGACCGCGCCACCGCCGAGACCGCCGCCGACCGCGTCGCCACCAACCTGTCCGGCGCCATCCTGCACCTGGAGGAGCTGGGCATCGTCGACGCGCGGCCCGAGGTGGCGGAAGCGAAGGCCGAGATGGACGACCCGCCGCTGCGGGAAAACGAGAGACACGGATGAACACGGATGCCCGCTGGGCGGGTAACGGATGAACACGACTGAATTCATATCCGTGTTCATCCGTGTCTCATTTCCTCCTCCCCATCTCTGCCCCTTCCCCCACGCCCGCCGGTCGCGCTACAACGGCGGCATGACCTCTTTCGCCGCCATCGATTTCGAAACCGCCGACAACGGGCGCGACAGCGCGTGCTCGGTCGCCGTGGTGCTGGTGGAGGGCGGGCGGATCGTCGACCAGCTCTCGGTGCTGATCCGGCCGCCGCGCCGGACGTTCCTGTTCACCCACATCCACGGGCTGACCTGGAAGTATTGCTGCGAGCAGCCGGACTTCGCCGGGGTGTGGCCGCAACTGGCGCCGCTGCTGGCGCGGGCCGAGATGCTGGTCGCCCACAACGCGCCGTTCGACAAGGGCGTGCTGAACGCCTGCTGCGCCGCCCACGGCCTGCCGAACCCGGCCAAGCCCTTTGCCTGCACCGTGCGCGTCGCGCGCGCGGTGTGGAACCTCTACCCGACCAAGCTACCCGACGTCTGCCGCCACCTGAACATCGCGCTGAAGCACCACGACGCGCTGTCCGACGCCCAGGCCTGCGCCGGCATCGCCCTGGCGGCGCTGCGCCAGGGCGTGGCCTTGGCGCCCTTCGCGCGGTAGGGCACGCGCAACGATCTGTCGCACCGCGGCTCCATCAATTTCGCGGTGTTTTAAGAATTGATACACCCTGCGCGTGGATCCTGATTGCAACGACGATCGGAAGGAGAGGGCACCCCCATGAGCACCACCGGACTGGCCGGGTTGAGCGGCGCGGCAGCCGCCACCGTGCCCGCGGCGAAGACCACCACCGCCGCCAAGAAGCCCGACGACAAGGCGGCACCGGACGCGTCGGCATCGTCGTCGGCCAAGCAGGACCCCGCCTACAAGCTCAGCCAGTCCGTGGAATCGCTGCTCGACGGCATGAACGGCAAGAAGGCCGCCGACCCCGCCCTGGCCCGCGCCCGCGAAGCGGAGCGGATCATGGCCGGTGTCCAGGCCATGAGCAAGGCGATCAGCGAGGCGACCAGCAAGGCCATGGACCTGATCAAGGGCGACATGGGCAAGGTGCTGGGCGGCTTCGGCATGTCGGACGATGACGTGAACGCCATCCTCGGCGGCTTCGGCAAGCACATGGAGGACCAGTTCAAGAAGTTCGACTTCAACAAGGTCGCCCTGGACGTCCAGCAGTCGAGCATGAACATGACGCTCGAATCGCGCGGCATGGAACTGGTGATCGAAGACGGCGACCGTTCGGTGCGCATCTCCTACGGCAAGTCGGAGCTGCACATGGAGATGGACGACCAGCGCCTGCAGGCGTCGCTGGACAAGAGCGGCAATTTCGAGTTCAGCCACGACCGCAGCAGCACCACCGTCGACGGCAAGGCGACGGGCATGATCGTCAAGGCCAACGGCTTCAGCGACGAAGAGATCCAGGGAATCGTCGACAAGCTGAACGGCATGATGGAGAAGGGCGGCGGCATGAGCGGCCTGGCGGCCTTCAAGCCGGAAAAGGGCGCCGACGGCGTGACGCGCATGACGGTCGACCTGTCCGTGGCCCTGCCCGACTTCACCAAGGAAAGCGCCGCCGCGTCCAAGGGCGTGGACGTCTCGGCGTAAAGAGCCCCCAAGCCCGTAGGTTGGGTTGAGCCGCAGGCGAAAACCCAACGCCGCAGCACAGTGAACACGTTGGGTTTTCGCTGGCGCGCAACCCAACCTACGGGTTGCTTTGCCGTTACCGCTGCACCGCCGCCGGGTCCACCACCTTCGCCATGAACACCAGCCGCGCGGCCCCGCACGGGGTGCGGTCGAAGATGTGGTAGCCGAGGCGGGCGTAGAAGGTGACGTTGTCGGCGAAGCGCTCGTCGGTGTACAGCCGCAGTTCCGGCAGGCCCAGCCGGCGCGCCTCGGCCTCGGCGAAGCCCATCAACCGGCGGCCCAGCCCGCAGCGCTGGCGCGCGGGGTCCACCGCCACGTTCTCCACCAGCAGGTGGTCGCGCGCCGGCAGCAGCTCCAGCACCGCCTCGACGACGCCACCCTCCCCCTCCGCCACCCACACGGGATGGTCGGCGACGGCCTGGGCGTAGTCGTCGGGCAGCGGGCGCGGCTCCGGCCCGGCGACCGGTTCCCAGCGCGCGTAGGCGCGCCGCACGAGGTCGGCGATGGCTTCGGCGTCGGCGGGTCCGGCGAGGCGCGGCGGGCTCGCCAGCCCCATCGAATTCAGCCCCGTCGAATCCGGCATGTCTTCTCCAGGGTGGTGACGGCGCGTTCCACGTCCGGAGCGCGCACGAGCAGGTAGTCCGTATCGAACGTGGACAGCGCGAAGATGGACACGCCCGCGTCCGCCAGCGGCGCCGCCAGCCCCGCCAGGATGCCGGTCAGCGCGAAGTCCAGCGGCCCGTCCACCTTGAACGCGCGCCAGCCCCGTTCGGCCCGCACACCCTCCGGCACGCGGTGTTCCGGACACACCACCGACAGCTCCTCGGCCGTACGGGTCACGCTGACCAGCGGTTCGGTCCAGTCCACCCAGGCCGGTATCCCCTCCTGCCTCGCCTCCAGCCGCGCCACGGCCAGAACGTCGGGCAGCAGCGTCAGGCCGAGCGGGTCGGGTTCCGGCGGCAGCATCACCGCCTCCAGCATAGCGGCGTCCACCCGCACCGGCTTGAGGATGCGCCGCGCCCGTGCCGCCAGTGACGGCACGCCGGAGCGCAGCGCCGCGCGGATCATATCGGCCGCCATGTCGCGCAACAGCGGGTTCTGCTCCGCCAGATCCACCATCCCTTGCAACGCGGAGGTGCGGACGATGCGGCTTTCCGCCCGGCGGAACCACGCGCCCATGAGCGACGCGGCGTGCCAGCGCTGCGGCTCGGTCAGCGCCAGCCGGGGCAGGATCTGCGCCAGATGCCAGCGCACCTCCGCCTGCTCGATCGCCGCCCCCTCGGTCAGCAGCCGTTCGGCCCAGGGGGTGAGGTCGTGCGCGCGCGACACCCGCTCCAGCGCGTCGGCGGCGCGCATGCGCACCCCGGCGTGCCCGTCGAACAGGCATTCCACCAGTTCGGGGATCTGCGCCGGGTCGAACAGCACGGATTCCGCCACCCCCGGCGCCGAGCCCACGGTGCGCCGGTCGCCCTTGCGCAGGCGCTCCGCCAGGGTCGGCGGCACGTCAGCGCCGGCCGGGCGTGAAGCGGCCGAACTTCGACCCGGCCTTCAGCGCGTTGGGGCGCGGCGGCGGGGGCGGCGGGGCGGCGGGCTTGGGCACGGCTTCCGCCTTCGGCACCTCGCCGCCGGCCGCCATGTCGGCCAGCGCCTTCAGCAGCCGCTTGACACCGGTGACGCGCAGCGCCTCGTCGTCCCACACGCGGGTGTAGACCAGCTTGTGGTCCGGGCGCAGCTTCATCAGCCCGCCCTGGTTGGCGATGAAGGCCACCAGCTTGTCGGGGCGGGCGTAGGTGTTCTTGTGGAACGACAGCACCGCTCCCTTGGGCCCGGCGTCCACCCGGTCCACCCCGGCTTGGCGGCAGAACTGCTTGATGGTGACGATGTCCAGCAGGTTTTCCACCTCGGCCGGCAGCTTGCCGAAGCGGTCGATCAGTTCGGCGGCGAAGGCGTCGATCTCCGCGCGGTCCACCAATTCGGCGATGCGGCGGTAGAGCGACAGGCGCACGGTCAGGTCGGCGACGTACTCCTCCGGGATCAACACGGCGTTGCCCAGGTTGATGGTCGGCGTCCATTCCTCGTCGGCGGGCGCCTCCTGGCCGATGCCGGCGCGGGCGTTGGCGACGGCCTCCTCCAGCATGTGCTGGTACAGCTCCACGCCCACTTCGCGCACGTGGCCCGACTGCTCCTCGCCCAGCAGGTTGCCGGCGCCCCGGATGTCCATGTCGTGGCTGGCGAGCTGGAAGCCGGCGCCCAGCGAATCCAGCGTCTCGATCACGTGCAGGCGCTGCTGCGAGGTCGCCGACAGCACCTTGTTCGGCGCATAGGTCAGATAGGCGTAGCCGCGCACCTTGGCGCGCCCGACGCGGCCGCGGATCTGGTAGAGCTGCGCCAGCCCGAACAGGTCGGCGCGGTGCACGATCATCGTGTTGGCGGTGGGGATGTCCAGCCCGCTTTCGATGATGTTGGTGGCCAGCAGCACCTCGAACTTGCCTTCATCGAAGGCGGTCATCACGTCTTCGAGTTCGCTGGCCGGCATCTGCCCGTGCGCGGTGACGATCTTCACCTCCGGCACCAGTTCCCGCACCCGCTCGGCCACCTTGGGCAGGTCCTCGACGCGCGGGCAGACGTAGAAGGTCTGGCCGCCGCGGTAGTGTTCGCGCAGGATCGCCTCGCGGATCACCACGGGGTCGTAGGGCAGCACGAAGGTGCGCACCGCCAGCCGGTCCACCGGCGGCGTGGCGATCAGCGACAGCTCGCGCACGCCGGCCAGCGCCATCTGCAGCGTGCGCGGAATCGGCGTGGCGGTCAGCGTCAGCACGTGCACGTCCGCGCGCAGCTCCTTCAGCCGCTCCTTCTGCTTGACGCCGAAGTGCTGCTCCTCGTCCACGATGACCATGCCCAGCCGATTGAACTGGATACCCTTGCCCAACAGCGCGTGGGTGCCCACGACGATGTCCACCGTGCCCTCGGCCAGCTCCTGCTTGACCTTGGTCTGCTCCTTGGGCGTCACCATGCGCGACAGCTGCTGGATGCGGATCGGCAGGCCGGCGAAGCGCGTCGTAAACGTCTTGAAGTGCTGGCGCGCCAGCAGCGTGGTGGGGACCACCACCGCCACCTGCTGCCCGCTCATGGCGACGATGAAGGCGGCGCGCAGCGCCACCTCCGTCTTGCCGAAGCCGACGTCGCCGCACACCAGCCGGTCCATCGGCTTTCCCGAGGACAGGTCGGTGAACACCTCCTCGATGGCCTTCAACTGGTCGTCGGTTTCCGGATAGGGGAAGCGGGCGGCGAACTCCTGGTACACGCCCTCCGGCGTCATCACCGGCTCGGCGCGCTTCAGCTCGCGCTCGGCGGCGATCTTCAACAGCGCCTCGGCCATGTCCTTCAGGCGCTTCTTGACGCGCGCCTTGCGCCCCTGCCACCCGGCCCCGCCCAGCTTGTCGAGCTGGGCGCCCGCGTCCTCGCTGCCGTAACGCGACAGCACCTCGATGTTCTCGACCGGCACGTACAGCTTGTCACCGCCCTCGTACACCAGCCGCAGGCAGTCGTGCGGCGCGCCGGACACGGTCAGCGTCTCCAGCCCGTCGTAGCGGCCGATGCCGTGGTCCACGTGCACCACGAAGTCGCCGGCGTTCAGCGCCGTGTGCTCGGCGATGAAGTTGGCGGACTTGCGCTTCTTCTTGGCCGGGCGGACCATGCGGTCGCCCAGGATGTCCTGCTCGGTGATGACCGCCAGGTCGGGCGCCGCGAACCCGTGCTCGATCCCCAGCACCACCATGCCGGTGTGGTGGCGGTCGAAGCGGCGCACGTCGGCCATGGTCTCCGCCGGCTCCAGCCCGTCGATGCCGTGGTCGGCCAGCACGTTCATCAGCCGGTCGCGCGAGCCTGCCGAGTAGCCGGCCACCAGCACCTTGCGCCCGTCCGCGCGCAGCGCCCGGATGTGCTCCTTCACCGCGTCGAAGACGTTGATGTCGGGCCGCGCCCGCTCCTCGGCGAAGTCGTGGCCGCGCCGTCCGCCGGCGTCCATCGTGCCCATGATGCCCGGCGGCGTGGCGAAGGGCTGCAGCTGCACCACCGGCCGCACGCGCAGCAGCGCGTCCCACTGGCTCTTGTCGAGGAACAGCATGCCCGGCGGGATCGGCTTGTAGGCCGGCTGCCCGGCCTTCTTCGTCACCGCCACCATGGCGGCGCGGGTCTGGTGGAAGTCCTCCACCTGCGTGAGGCGTTCGTCGCGCGACTCCTCGGCCTGATGGTCCAGCGCGACGATGGCCTTTGGCATGTAGTCCAGCAGGCTGTCCATGCTCTCGTGGAACAACGGCAGCCAGTGCTCCATGCCGCCGTGCTTGCGCCCGGCCGAGATCGCCTCGTACAGCGGATCGTCGTCGGTGACCGCGCCGAACAGCTCGCGATAGCCGGAACGGAAACGCGCGATGCCCGCCTCGTCCAGGAACACCTCCGACACCGGCTTCAGCACCACGCGATCGCGCTTTTCCGTGGTGCGCTGGGTCATCGGGTCGAAGGCACGCACGCCGTCCAGCTCGTCGCCGAACAGGTCCAGGCGCAGCGGCTCCTCCGTGCCGGGCGGGAACAGGTCGACGATGCCGCCGCGGATGGCGAACTCGCCGGGCTCGCGCACCGTCTGCGCCCGCGTGTAGCCGGCGTTGGCCAGCGTGCGCTGCAGCTTCTCCAGGTCGATGCGGTCGCCGATCTTGGCGATGAACGTCGCGTGTTTGAAGGCGCCGCGCGGCGGCACCTTCTGCAACAGCGCGTTGACGGTGGTCAGCACGATCTGCGGCCCCGCCCCCTCGCGCCGTTCCAGCAGGCGGGTCAGCGTGTCGATGCGCCGCGCCACGATCTCGCCGTTCGGCGAAACCCGGTCATAGGGCAGGCAGTCCCAGGCGGGGAACGCCAGCACCTCCACCTCGGGCGCGAAGAAGGCCAGCGCCTCGGCCAGCCGCGCCGTGCGCACGTCGTCCAGCGCCACGTGCAGCAGACCATACAGCCCGGCGCGCTTGGCCAGTTCGGCGAGGATGCGGGCGTCTTGCCCTTCCGGCGCGCCGCCGACCAGCAGGCGGGCGGCGCGACCGGGCTGCAGGTCGAACTTGATCACGGCACCACCGGAGTAACGTTGGGGAGGGGCGTCAGGCGCGCGCGCGGTCGTCGGCGCGGAAATCCATCAACAGGCGCATGACGTCGTGGTCATGCTCCGCCGGCACCGGCAGCGCGCCGATGATCCAGTTGTAGACGTCCACGTCCGGCAGATCGAGGACGGCCTGGAAGCGGTCCATCTGCTGGGCGTCGAGGCTGTCCACATGGGTGTCGGCAAAGCGGCCGATCAGGAAATCCAGCTCCCGCGTGCCGCGGTGCCACGCGCGGAACTTCAACTGCTTGCGCCGCACGGCGAGCGCATCGGCCAGGGAATCGGAAGCGTTCTCGGTCATCGGATAGACACCAGAAGCCCCTGGCCCATCGGGGACAGGGGTGGGTTAATGCGTTGCCCGGCATCCTGCACGCCCCCGCCCGCCCACGCAAGCACGCCGACGGCGGCTTGCGCGTTCGGGGCCGGGGTGCCTAATCGATGAAGGCCTTGCCCTTTTCGCTGCCGTGCACGCCCAGACTCTTGAGCTTGCGGTGCAGGGCCGAGCGCTCCATGCCGACGAAGGCGGCGGTGCGGGAGATGTTGCCGCCGAAACGCGTGACCTGGGCCAGCAGGTACTCGCGCTCGAACACCTCGCGCGCCTCGCGCAGCGGCAGGCCCATGATCTCGCCGCCCTTGTCCCACTTCAGGACGGTGGGCGTGATGGCGCCGATCTCCGGCGGCAGCATGTCGGCGCGGATCGGCTCCTTCGGGTCGCCCTGCGCCATGATCAGCAGCCAGTCCACCACGTTGCGCAGCTGGCGCACGTTGCCCGGCCAGTCGTAGGCCTGCAGCGCCGCCATGGCGTCCTCGCCGAACTCGCGCGCCGGCAGGCCGGCGGCTTCGGCCGAGCGCAGCATGAAATGCTTGGCCAGCATCGGGATGTCCTCGCGCCGCTCGGCCAGCGAGGGCACGCGGATGGGCACGACGGCCAAGCGATAGAACAGGTCCTGGCGGAAGCGGCCCTGCTCGATCTCCGCCTGCAGATCGCGGTTCGAGGTGGCGATGACGCGCACGTCCACTTCCACCCGGTGGCCGCCGCCGACACGCTCGAACGTCTGTTCCTGGAGCGCGCGGACGATCTTGCCCTGCGTCTCGATGGGCATGTCGGCCACCTCGTCCAGCAGCAGCGTGCCGGTGTGCGCCTGCTCGAACGTGCCGATCTTGCGCCCTGCCCCGTCGCTGCCGGCCTCCGTGCCGAACAGTTCGACCTCCAGCCGGTCGGGGCGCATGGTGGCGCAGTTCAGCCCGACGAACGGGCCGCCGTTGCGGCGCGAACGCGCGTGGATCAGGCGCGCCACCACCTCCTTGCCGGAGCCGGCCGGGCCGGTGATCAGCACGCGGCTGCCCGTCGGCGACACCTTGTCGATGGACTGGCGCACCTGGTTGATGGCGGAGGAGCGGCCGATCAGGTCGACGTCGCCGCCGGCGCGCAGGCGCAGTTCCTCGTTCTCGCGCTTCAGGCGCGCCGATTCGACGGCGCGGTCGACCATCAGCAGCAGGCGGTCGGCCTTGAACGGCTTCTCGATGAAGTCGTAGGCGCCGATCTTGATGGCGTTGACGGCGGTCTCGATGGTGCCGTGGCCGGAGATCATGATGACCGGCAGGTTCGGGTCGTCGCGGATGAGCTGTTCCAGGATCTGCAGCCCGTCCAGCCGGCTGCCCTGAAGCCAGATATCCAGGATCACGAGGTTGGGCCGGCGTGCCGAGACCTGGGTGAAGGCCTCGTCGGCGTTGGCCGCCTCGCGCGTCTTCATGCCCTCGTCGTTCAGGATGCCGGACAGCAGCATCCGGATGTCCGCTTCGTCGTCGACGATCAGAATGTCATGCGCCATGGGCTTCCTGCCTCTTCTCCGCGCCGGTTTCCGCCGGGTGGTTGTCGCCGGCCGCCGCCTCGGGCGCGGCCATCATGCTGCGTGGGAACACCAGACTGACGCGCGCCCCGCCGCCATCGCGGTCTTCCAGGACCAGCTCGCCGCCGTGGTCTTCCATGATCTTCTTGACGATCGCCAGCCCCAGGCCGGTGCCCTTGGCCCGCGTCGTCACATAGGGTTCGGTCAGCCGGTGCCGTTCGTCCTGCGGCAGACCCTTGCCGTTGTCCTCGACGACCAGCGCCACGCGCTCGGCGTCCGCCGCGACGCGCGCCGCCACGTGGCCGGGCGGATGGACCGCCCCGTCGGCGGGCGGGCCGCGCCCCTCGATGGCGTCCACGGCGTTCTGCAGCAGGTTGGTCAGCGCCTGGCTGATCTGCCGGCCATCGACGGGCACAGTCAGCGGCCCGTCCGGCAACTCGACCTCGAACTTCACGTTGCCGGCGTGCGCGCTGGTCTGCAGGAACACCGCCTGCCGGACGAGGTCGTTGATGTTCACCGGCTTCATCACCGGCTGCGGCATGCGGGCGAAGGCCGAGAACTCGTCCACCATGCGGCGGATGTCGTCCACCTGCCGAACGATGGTGTCCGTGCACAGCGTGAACACCTCGGTGTCGTCGGGGGATATCTGCTTGAGGTACTTGCGCCGCAGCCGTTCGGCCGAAAGCTGGATGGGGGTGAGCGGGTTCTTGATCTCGTGCGCGATGCGGCGCGCCACGTCGGCCCAGGCCGCCTTGCGCTGCGCCGACACCAGCTCGGTGATGTCGTCGAAGGTGACGACGTAGCCGCGCACCTGCCCCGATGCCCCCTCGGCCACCACGCGGACTAGCAGGGTGAGCGGGGCGTGGCCGGTGCGGCGCACGTGGATCTGGTCCTGCACCGGGCGGCCGGCCTTGCGCGGCGCGCTCTCCAGCAGCTCGCTGGCCTCCGGCAACAGCTCGACCAGCGGACGGCCGACCAGCGACTCCGCGTCCTCGACGCCCAGCAGCCGGGCTGCCGAAAGATTGGGCAGGTTTACCACGCCGTCGCCGTCCAGGCCGATCACGCCGGCCGACACGCCGGCCAGCACCGTCTCGGTGAAGCGGCGGCGCTGGTCGAGCTGGCTGTTGGCCTCCAGCAGCTCGCGCCGCTGGCTCTCGATTTCGGTGGTCATGCGGTTGAAGGCGCGCGACAGCAGGCCCAGCTCGTCTTCGCTGGGCGGTTCGGAGACGCGCACGGTCAGGTCGCCCGCCCGCACCCGCTCCGCCGCGCCGATCAGCGCGGAAATGGGGCGCGCCAGCCGCGTGGCGAAGTTCAGCCCGGCCCACACCGCCGCCAGCAGCAGCAGCAGCGACACCACCACGAAGATCAGCGTGAAGGTGATCTGCAGGCTGCTGCGCTCGACCTCCAGTTCGGCGTACTCGCGGGCGGCCCCCTGCACCTTGGCGACGTGCGCCAGCACGCGCGGCTCCACGAGGCGGCCGACGTAGAGGTAGGCGTCGACGAAGCGGTCGAGGCGGATGAGGGCGCGCACGCGGTCGTCGTTCTCGTTGACCATCAGCACGACTTCGCCGTTGCGCGCCTGATCCAACACCGTGTCGGGGATCGGGTCGAATTCCAGCGTGAAGCTGAAGCCGGAGCGCGCCAGGATGCGGCCGGTGGTGCCGCTGAACACCACCGCCTCGGACAGCGCGCGCAGCATCGCCTGGGTGACCACGACCTGTTCGAAGCGGTCGGGGGCGCCGGCCAGCCGCGCCGCCTCCTGGTTCAGGTCGTTGGCCATGGCCAGCGCGTCGGCGCGGATGTTCTGCTGGTGCTCGTGCAGGTAACTGCTCGCCACCGCCACCGATTCCTTGATCGCCGTGCGGACCCGGTCGCTGAACCACGACTGGACGCCGACGTAGAAGAAGATGGCGGAAAAGGTGGCGACGATGATCGCCGGCAGCACCGCCAGCAGGCTGAACACCGCGACCAGCCGCACGTGCAGCCGCGCCCCCGCCATGCCACGCCGGTGCCCCATCCAGATCTGCACGATGCGCCGCGCGATCAGCGCGCCCAGCGTCAGCATGAGGACGAGGTCGAGCGTGAGGAGGAGCGTGACGGTGCCCGGATTGCTCTGTCCGAACGGCGGCGTCTCGGTCAGCGCGCCGTACGTCGCGAATCCGGCGGCGATGGCGGCGATGCTGAGCGCCACCGCCATGCGCCGGGCGAGGCCCACCCGCGCCGCCCAGCGCAGCAACTGAGCCCACGGCGACGCGCTGGATTCGGACGGGGAAAGCGACATGGGTTCCGGCTTCAATTCTGTTGCCGGAAAGATACACAACTGTGTCCGCAATGCCAAGGCCGAACCACCCTAGCCTTTCGGATGGCCCAGGGCATGGCTTCCGGCCACGCGGCCCGTTCGTGCACTGTCACAAGAATGACACGGCGATTCTGTGGGGCGATTCTGTGGGATGCGGCGCGTACGCGGCCTACTTGAGGCCGCGCACCACCTGGATGTCCAACTCGCGGATCTTCTTGCGCAGCGTGTTGCGGTTGAGGCCCAGCATCTCCGCCGCCTTGATCTGGTTGCCCCGCGTCGCCGAGAGGCTGAGCGAGATCAGCGGCCGCTCGACCTCACGCAACACGCGGTCGTACAGCCCCTTGGACGGGATGCCGTCCTTGTGCGCGGCGAAATAGTCCTTCAGATGCCGCTCGACGGCCGAGCTGAGGCCCTCGCTCTGCGTCTCCTCGACGGGTTGCTGGGCCGGCTGCGCGTCGGCCAGCTCCGCCTCGATCACATCGACGCTGATGACCTCCTGGGAGTACAACGCGGCGAGGCGGCTCACGAGGTTTTCCAGCTCGCGGACGTTGCCCGGCCAGCGGTAGCGGCGCAGGCGGTCCATCGCCGCCTGATCGATGCTCTTGACCGGCAGCCCCTGCGCCACGCCCTGGTTGAGGAAATGGCGCACCAGCAGCGCCACGTCCTCCGTACGTTCGCGCAGCGGCGGCAGGCGGATGGGGACGACGTTCAGGCGATAGAACAGATCCTCGCGGAACAGCCCCTGGCGGATGAGCGTACGCAGGTCGCGGTGCGTGGCGGCGATGATGCGTACGTCCGTCTTGATGGGCGTACGTCCGCCGACGGTGGTGTACTCGCCCTCCTGCAGCACGCGCAGCAGGCGGGTCTGCGCCTCCAGCGGCATGTCGCCGATCTCGTCGAGGAACAGCGTGCCGCCCTGCGCCTGCTCGAAGCGGCCCTGGGAGCGGTTGGTGGCGCCGGTGAAGGCGCCCTTCTCGTGACCGAACAGCTCGGATTCGATGAGTTCGCGCGGGATGGCCGCCATGTTGATGGCGACGAAGGGGCCGTTGCGGCGCTTGCCGTAATCGTGCAGCGCGCGCGCCACCAGCTCCTTGCCGGTGCCCGACTCGCCGGTGATCATCACCGTCAGGTCGGTGCCCATCAGACGGGCAAGCACGCGGTAGATCTCCTGCATCGCCGGCGAGCGGCCGATGAGGGGAAGCTGCTCCTCCGACTCCGCTTCGGCCGGCACTTCGGGGGCGTGCTGCTTGCGGGCGTTGAGCGCGCGCTCGACGACGTTGCACAGCTCCTTCAGGTCGAAGGGCTTGGGCAGGTACTCGAAGGCGCCGCGCTCCGCCGCCTTGACGGCGGTGATCAGCGTGTTCTGCGCGCTCATCACGATGATGCGCAGGTCCGGGCGGATCTTCTTGATGCGCGGGACGAGGTCGAGGCCGTTCTCGTCGGGCATGACCACGTCGGTGATGACGAGGTCGCCCTGGCCGTCGGCGACCCACCGCCACAGCGTCGAGGCGTTGCCGGTGGAGCGCACTTCGTGACCAAGCCGGGCGAGCGCCTGCGTAAGAACCGTGCGGATGCCCCGATCGTCATCGGCGACGAGGATCGTTGAGCCGCTCATCAGCGCGCCCCGCGCTTGGCACGAACCGGACTGACCTCGAACGCGGATTGGGATTCGTCGTACATGGGCAGCGACACCTTGAAGACGGTACGGCGCGGCTGGCTGTCGAATTCGATGACGCCGCCGTGATCGCCGATGATCTTCGCCACCAATGCAAGCCCCAGGCCAGTCCCGTTGGCCTTGGTCGTGACGAAGGCGTCGAACAGGTTGTTGCGCAGATCCTCGGCGATGCCGTCGCCGTTGTCCTGCACCGATATGACCAGGGGCAGGTGCAGCCGCGTGTCGCCGCCCGGCAGCGCCATGCGCACGCCGTGCTGGTAGGCGGTGGAGAGGATGATCTCGCCGCCGCTTTCCGGTGCAGCCTCTGCCGCATTTTTAATCAGGTTGAGGAAGACCTGGATCAACTGGTCGCGGTTGCCGTAGACCGGCGGCAGCGACGGGTCATAGCGTTCGACGAAGCGCACGGCGCGGCCGAAGCCGGACTGCGCGATGGTGCGCACATGCTCCAGCACCTTGTGGATGTTCACCGGGCCGCGCTCCAGCGGGCGCTTGTCGGAGAACACCTCCATGCGGTTGACCAGCGCCACGATGTGGTCGGCCTCGTCGCAGATCAGGCGCGTCAGAATGCGGTCCTGCTCGTTGGCGTTCTCTTCCAGAAGCTGCGCCGCCCCGCGGATGCCGGACAGCGGGTTCTTCACCTCGTGCGCCAGCATGGCCGCCATGGCGGTGACCGAGCGGGCGGCGTTGCGGTGCGTCAGCGAGTTGTCGATCTTGCGGGCCAGCGAGCGTTCGTAGATGGTGACGATGACCTGCCCGGAATCATCGCCCATGGACGACACCTGCACCGTCACATGGTGCGGGCCGATGCGCGGCGTGTCGAGGGTCACCCCCTCCTGCGAGGCGGTGCTGTGGTCGCGCTGCACCTGATCGATCAGGCCCATCACCGTGCTGTTGGGCGGCAGCAGCTCGGCCAGCGGCGCGCCTTCCATCATGCTGGCGCTGCTGTCGAAGAACTCCTGCGCTTCCAGGTTCACATAGCGGACGATGCCGGTCTCGTCGACCACCAGCACCGGGTCGGGCAGCGCGTTCAGCACCGTCGCGGCGTCGATGGCGCCCAGGCGGAACGGCGTGCGCGGCGGGCGGCGGTTCAACGACGTGACGGTGCGCGACATCAGGCCGCCATCCTTTCGATCGCCGGGTCATAGAAGGCGCGGATGTGGCGGCGCACCGCGTCCACGTCGTCCATGCGGTTGATTTCCGCGCGGAATTCGGCCGAGCCGTGCAGCCCCTTGGAGTACCAGGAGACGTGCTTGCGCGCCACGCGCAGGCCGGGTTCGCGGCCATAGTGCTCCAGCATCGCCTCGTAATGCTCCAGCAGGATGGCGAGCTGTTCCTCCAGCGGCGGGTCGGGCAGGCGCTCACCGGTGCGCAGATACTGCATGACCTGCGCCGGGAACCACGGGCGCCCGTAGGTGCCGCGGCCGATCATCACGCCGTCGGCGCCGGACTGCGCGCGCGCCGCGTCCACATCGTCCAGGCTGGTGATGTCGCCGTTGACGATGATGGGGATCGACACGGCTTCCTTCACGTTGCGGACGAAGGCCCAGTCGGCGGTGCCGTTGTACATCTGGTTGCGCGTGCGGCCGTGCACGGTGACCATCCTGATGCCGCACTCCTCGGCGATGCGGGCAAGGCGCGGGGCGTTCAGGCTGTTGTGGTCCCAGCCCATGCGCATCTTCAGCGTCACCGGGATCGACACCGCCTTGACGGTGGCCTCCAGGATGCGGCCGGCCAACGCCTCGTCGCGCATCAGCGCGGAGCCGGCGTAGCCGTTCACCACCTTCTTGACCGGGCAGCCGAAGTTCAGGTCGACGATCGCCGCCCCGCGATCCTCGTTCAGCTTCGCCGCTTCCGCCATGACCTCGGGCTCGCAGCCGGCGAGCTGCACGGCCATCGGCGACTCCTCCGGCACGGTCTCGACCATGCGCAGGGTCTGCCGGTTCTCGCGGATCATCGCCTGGCTGGCGACCATCTCGGACACGACCAGACCGCATCCGGTGCGCTTGACCAGACGGCGGAACGGCAGGTCGGTGACGCCCGACATGGGGGCGAGAATCACCGGATCCGACAGGGTGATGGGACCGATCTGGATGCTCATCAGCTTTGCGGTGGTTTTGGGGTCTGGGGAGTGCCCGATCGTTGGGCAGATCAGCGATTTGCTGCGTATTTAAGCAGGCTAACACGCGTCTCCGCCCCGACGCAAGGCCGAGCACGACGAAGGGACAGCGCGATTCCGGCGGTTTGATCTAGGCCAGAAGAACACCCATCACGAACTTGACGCCGGGATAGGCAAGGGTGAGCAAGAGATAGGCGATCAGCACCAGCCGCGCCGCCGTACGCCCGCGCATTCCCGTCCGTGCGTGCATAAAAAGCAGGCCGCCGATGACCAGGAACGTGGCAATCGAGAACAGCGCCTTGTGGTCCAGGCGGAACGGCACGCCCTTCTCATAATGCAGGACGGCCATGCCGGTTATGAGGCCCAGGCCCAGCACCACCTCCGACGCGGTCAGCAGCCGCACCTGCAGCCGCTCGCTCTCGGTCATCGGCGGCAGCAGGCGGGTGAGCGCGTTCGGGCGCTTGGCCTTCAGCGCGCGTTCCTGCAGGAACGCGGCAAGCGAGGCGACGGCCGCCAGCGTCAGCAGCGCATAGGTCACCACCGAGACGGCGATGTGCAGCAGGATCCACATCTCCGGCGCGCCGCCGCGCAGCAACGGGTCGCGCATGCCCTCGGTCGCCGCGGCGACCGTGCCCACCGCCAGCAGATAGGGCAGCAGCAGCGGGCTGAGCCGCCACGCCGAACGCGTGAACGCGGCCAGCCCCAGGTACAGCGCCATCACGGTGGCGATGGTGACCCACAGCGCGGCCGACAGGCCGGTGTGCCACGTCCCGCCCACCTGCGCCGCCGCCCACGCGAACGGGCCGGCGAAGGCCAGCGCCAGGGCGCCCCAGAAGGCGGCCGAGCGCCCGCCCCCGCCGATGCCGGCAAGCGCGCCGTAGGGGAACAGCGCGGCCGGCACCAGCGCCAGCAACGCCGTCAGGCTGAAGATCAGATTCTGCGACATGCGTCTCCGTCCGCGCCCCGGTACTGTTCAAACTTGTCCTGTTCAAACTTGGCGGATCACCGGGGACAGGCTAGGCTCCGCCACGTCGCCGTCAAGTCTGCATTTTACCCGGACCCGTCCCATGCCTTCCTGCATCGCGCTGATCGTCGCGGCCGGCAGCGGCCAGCGCTTCGGCGCCGGCCGCCCGAAACAGTACCACGACCTCGCCGGCCACCCGGTGCTGCGCCACACCGTGCGGGCGTTCCGGCACCACCCCCAGGTGACGGCGGTGCGCGTGGTGATCAACCCCGACCACCGCGACCTCTACGACGCGGCCGTCGCCGGCCTCGGCCTGCCGGAACCGGTAGCCGGCGGCGCCACCCGGCAGGAGTCCGTCCGCAACGGGCTGGAGGCGCTGGCCGCCGACGCCCCCGACCTCGTGCTGATCCACGACGCGGCGCGCCCGCTGATCGACGCCGCCACGGTGTCGGCGGTGATCGCCGCGCTGGAAACAACGCCCGGCGCCATCGCCGCCGTGCCGGTGACCGACACGCTGAAGCGCGGCGCCGACGGCGTCAGCACCGGCACCGTGGACCGCGCCGGGCTGTGGCGCGCGCAAACGCCGCAGGGCTTCCGCTTCGCCGACATCCGCGCGGCGCACCGCGACGCGGCCGGGCTCGACCTCACCGACGACGCCGCGGTGGCCGAGCGCGCCGGGCTGGCCGTGGCGCTGGTGCCCGCCAGGGAGGAGAATTTCAAGGTGACCACCCCCGACGACCTTACCCGCGCGACGCAACTGCTTCTGGCGACGCTGTCGGACGTGCGCACCGGCTCCGGCTTCGACGTGCACCGCTTCACCGAGGGTGACCGCGTCATCCTGTGCGGCGTGCCGGTGCCGTTCGAGCGTGCGCTGGCCGGCCATTCCGACGCCGACGTGGCGCTGCACGCGCTGACCGACGCGCTGCTGGGCGCCATCGGCGCCGGCGACATCGGCAGCCACTTCCCGCCCACCGACCCGCAATGGAAGGGCGCCGACAGCGCCCGCTTCCTCCGGCACGCGGTGGAACTGGTCCATGCGCGCCGCGGCATGATCGCGCACGTCGACGTCACCATCATCTGCGAGCGGCCCAAGGTGGGGCCGCACCGCGCGGCGATGGTGGCAAATCTGGCGGAATTGCTGGGGATCGACGCCGATCGCGTCAGCGTCAAGGCGACGACCACAGAGAAGCTGGGCTTCACCGGCCGCCAGGAGGGCATCGCCGCCCAGGCGGTGGCGACCGTCCGCCTGCCGGGATAGAGTGTTGCAAACCCGCGGAGGCCCGATGTTTCCCCAGCATATTCGCGAACTCGCCGCCAAGCTGTTGGCCGAATACGGCACGGACGGCTACACGGTCGCCACCGCCGAGTCGTGCACCGGCGGCCTGATCGCCGGGGCGCTGACCGACATCCCCGGCTCCTCCCAGGTGGTCGAGCGCGGCTTCGTCACCTATTCCAACATCGCCAAGTCGGAGATGCTGGGCGTGCCCCCCAGCCTGATCCACGCGCGCGGCGCCGTCAGCGCCGAGGTGGCGGTGGCCATGGCGGTGGGCGCGCTGGCCCATTCCAAGGCGGACGTGACGGTGGCGGTGACCGGCGTCGCCGGCCCCGACGGCGGCAGCGAGGCCAAGCCGGTCGGCCGCGTCTACATCGCCACGGCGGTGCGCCGCGGCCCGGCCAAGCACAAGGAATACACCTTCCCCGGCGATCGCGACGCGGTGCGCCTGCAAACCGTGGAATGCGCGCTGGAACGCCTGCGCGCCGCCAAGCCGAGCGGCAACATGCGGTAGGTTTCCATCGTTGGGCCGCGCCCACAGCGCGGCCCAACGATGGAACCTCACGCCACGTTGACGTCCGCCCCGGCCTTGGCCGGCTGGGTGCCGTAGAGCTTCTGGGCGCGCACCTCGAAGGCGTTGACCATGCGGCTCACCGCCTCGTTGAACAGCACGCCCATGATCTTTTGCAGCATCTTCGAACGGAACTCGAAATCGACGAAGAAGTCGACGCAGGTGCCCTTCTCGTGCGGCAGGAAGATCCAGTGGTTGTTCAGGTACTGGAACGGCCCGTCGGTGTACTGCACGTCGATGCGCATGGCCGGCTCGTCCAGCGCGACGCGCGAGGTGAAGCGTTCGCGGATCATCTTGAAGCCGATGACGAGGTCGGCATACATGACGTTGCCCTCGCGCTTGCGGATGCGCGCGGCCAGACACCAGGGCAGGAACTCCGGATAGCGCTCCACGTCGGCGACAAGCCGGTACATCTGCTCCGGCGTGTAGGGCAGGACCTTCTTCTGCGCGTGCGTCGGCATCGCCCTGCCCTTCAGCCGGCCGTGGCGGCGAGCTTGGCCGCGCGGGCGTCGCGCAGCCGCGCGAAATCGTCGCCGGCAAAGTACGAGGAACGGGTCAGCGGGCTCGCCGACACCATCAGGAAACCCTTGGCGCGGGCAAGGCGGGCGTAGCCCTCGAACTCCTCCGGCGTGACGAAGCGGTCGACGGCGACGTGCTTGGCCGTCGGCTGCAGGTACTGGCCGATGGTGAGGAAGTCGACGTCGGCGGCGCGCAGGTCGTCCATCACCTGCGCCACCTCCTCCTTGGTCTCGCCGAGGCCGACCATGATTCCGGACTTCGTGAACATGGATGGATCGATCTCCTTCACCTTCGCCAACAGCTGAAGCGAGGTGAAGTAACGCGCACCCGGCCGGATCGTCGGGTAAAGGCGCGGCACCGTTTCCAGATTGTGGTTGAAGACGTCGGGCTTGGCGGCGGCGACGGCCTCGATGGCGCCCTTCTTCTTCTGGAAGTCGGGGGTCAGGATCTCGATGGTGGTGGCGGGCGCCGCGGCGCGGATGGCGGCGATGGTGCGGGCGAAGTGATCGGCCCCGCCGTCGTCCAGGTCGTCGCGGTCGACCGAGGTGACCACCACGTGGTTGAGCTGGAGCTGCGCCACCGCCTCGGCCACGTTCTCCGGCTCGTGCGGGTCCAGCAGGTCGGGCCGTCCCGTTTCGACGTTGCAGAACGAACAGCCGCGCGTGCAGATCGCGCCCAAAATCATGAAGGTGGCATGCTTGTGCTTCCAGCACTCGCCGATGTTCGGGCAGGCCGCCTCCTCGCACACCGTGTGGAGCTTGAGCCCGCGCATGAGGTTGCGCGTCTCGTGGTACTCCGGGCTGGTCGGCGCCTTGACGCGGATCCACATCGGCTTGCGCGCGACGGGGTTGTCCGGCCGGTGGGCCTTTTCGGGGTGGCGGAGCTTCTCGGGCGAATTGGCGGCGGTCATGACGTCAGAACTCCCAGCGGCCCAGCGTGATCGCGGGGCCGGTCATCGGGCCGGAGACGCTCAGGTGCGCCATTCCGGGGGAAACAGGTCGGCCGGATAGGCCGGATCGAGCGCCTCGTCAAGCGTGAAGGGCGGCGAGGCGGGGAAACGGGCGAGGTCGACTTCGGCTTCGAGTGCCGCCGTGTCGAGGGCGTCGGTGTAGATCTCGGCGAAGCTCTCGTAGGCGACCGGCCGCAGGCTCGGGCTCTGTTTCAGACGCTTTTTCAGCATCTTGCGCTGTTCGTTGATGGTCAGGCGCCATGGCCGGGCGCAGTGATCCAGCAGCTCCCGACAGTACAGCCATTTCAGCAGGTGGACGATCAACACAGTCAGGCGGCTGTCGATCTCGCTCCACTCGCTCCGGCCCATGCTTTCGATCTCCTCGGCGACGTTCTCCCAGTCGATCGGGGCGTTGTCGCGCGCGGCGCCGGCACGACGGATCTCCGCCGCCTGGGCTTGCGTCCAGGCGTAGAAATCCTCGTCGTACGCGGCGTTCGTGCGGCTCATGTCCCCGACCGAAAGAAGACCGTCACCTCGGCAATCTAACTAGAAGTGGATCGCCCGGCCATAGGCATCAAGGACGGACTCGTGCATCATCTCCGACAGCGTCGGGTGCGGGAACACCGTGTGCATCAGCTCGGCCTCGGTGGTCTCCATGGTCTTGGCGACCGTGTAGCCCTGGATCAGCTCGGTCACCTCGGCCCCCACCATGTGGGCTCCCAGCAGCTCGCCGGTCTTGGCGTCGAACACCGTCTTCACCAGCCCTTCCGGCTCGCCCAGCGCGATGGCCTTGCCGTTGCCCATGAAGGGGAAGCGGCCGACCTTCACCGTGTACCCCTGCTCCTTGGCCTTCGCCTCGCTCAACCCGACCGACGCCACCTGCGGATGCGAGTAGGTGCAGCCGGGAATGGTGCGGACGTCGAGCGGGTGAACGTGGTTCTGCCCGGCGATCTTCTCCACGCAGATCACGCCTTCGTGGCTGGCCTTGTGCGCCAGCCAGGGCGGCTGCGTCACGTCGCCGATGGCGTACACGCCGGGCTCGTCGGTACGGCAGTATTCGTCGGTGACGATGTGCCCGCGCTCCGTCCGCACCTTGGTGCCTTCCAGCCCGAGGTTCTCGGTGTTCGGCGAGATGCCGACCGCGACGATGACGCGGTCCACCGTGATGTCCTCGGTCTTGCCGCCGGCCTCGACGGCCACCGTGACGCTGTCGGGGCCTTTGCGCAGGTTGCCGGCCTTGGCCCCGGTGATGATGCGCATGCCCTGCTTCTCGAAGGATTTGCGCGCCAGCGCCGAGATTTCCTCGTCCTCCACCGGCAGGATGCGGTCCATCACCTCGACCACCGTCACCTTGCTGCCCAGCGCGTTGTAGAAGCTGGCGAACTCAATGCCGATGGCGCCCGAGCCGATGACCAGCAGCGACTTCGGGAAGGCGTTGGGCGTCATCGCCTTCTTGTAGGTCCACACCAGCTTGCCGTCGTCCTCCAGGCCGGGCAGCGTGCGCGCGCGGGCCCCGGTGGCGATGATGATGTGCTTGGCGCCGAAGGTGCCGACCGGCGAGCCGCCCTTGCTGACCGCCACCGTCCCCTTGCCGGCGAGCTTGCCGTCGCCCTCGATGACGGTGACCTTGTTCTTCTTCAGCAGGTGCTTGACGCCGCCGTTCAGTTGAGCGGCGACCTTGCGCGAACGCTGCACCACCTTGTCCAGGTCGAAGCTGACGTCCGGGATGGACAGGCCGTAATCGGCCGCGTGTTTGGCGAGGTGCATGACCTCGGCCGAGCGCAGCAGCGCCTTGGTGGGGATGCAGCCCCAGTTCAGGCAGATGCCGCCCAGGTGTTCACGCTCCACCACGGCGGTGTGCAGGCCGAGCTGGGCGGCGCGGATCGCCGCCACATAGCCGCCGGGCCCGCTGCCAATGACGATGACGTCGTAATTCATGTCGGCCAAGGGTCACTCTCCCCCATCACGGGCCGTGGCGGGGGGAGCCATCAGGTGCTCCTCGGTCCGGCAGGCCTCGTCGATGATCATCTGGTACAGGCCGGCGACGAAGCCCGGATCGAGGCCGACGGCCTCGCCCCAGGCGGCCGCCTGCCGCTTCACCTCGTCGATGCGCTCCGGCAGCACGGCCGGCAGCCCGTGGCGATGCTTCACCGCGGCGACGCGGCGCACCACGCCGAACCGCCGCCCCAGAAGGGCGACCAGCTCGGCGTCGATGGCGTCGATCTCCGCGCGGAGCGGCGCCAGCGGGTTTTCCGCGCCCCCGCTCACAGCAGCATGCTCAGCGGGTCTTCGACGAGCGCCTTGAAGGCGGCGAGGAACTCCGCCCCGACGGCGCCGTCCACCACGCGGTGGTCGACCGACAGGGTGCAGCTCATCACCGTGGCCACGGCCAGCGCGCCGTCCTTGACCACCGGGCGCTGCTCGCCCGCCCCCACGGCCAGGATGCAGCCCTGCGGCGGGTTGATGATGGCGGCGAACTCGCGCACCCCGAACATGCCCAGGTTGGACACCGAGAAGGTGCCGCCCTGGAACTCCTCCGGCTTCAGCTTGCCGTCGCGGGCCCGCTTGGCGAGGTCCTTCATCTCGCTGGAGATCTGCGCCAGCCCCTTGCCCTCGGCCGCCTTGATGATCGGCGTGATCAAGCCGTTGGGCGTGGCGACCGCCACCGACACGTCGGCGTGCGCGTACTGCAGGATGCCCTCGTCCGACCATGCCGCGTTGGCCGCCGGCACCTTCTTCAACGCCAGCGCCACGGCGCGGATGACGAAGTCGTTGACCGACAGCTTGTAGGCGTCCGACCGCCCGTTCAGCTCGGCGCGCACCTTGAGGAGCCCGTCCAACTGGCAGTCGATGGTCAGATAGAAGTGCGGAACCGTCTGCTTGGCCTCGGTCAGGCGGCGCGCGATGGTCTTGCGCATCGACGAGTTGGGCTGGAGCGTGTAGCGCATGCCCAGCTTGTCCGACAGGTCGCGCGCATCGACGCCCGCCGCCGGCTT
>DASWVP010000492.1:0-1833 GCA_036401175.1 Azospirillum sp.
CGCCGCCGCCCTCGATGCGGGCCGCCTCCTCGGCGGCGCGGCGGGTGCCGCCGGCGCGCGCCCGGGGCGAGAGGATGCCGCGCACGCGGTCCGCCATGGCGTCCTCGGCCCGCACCAGCAGCAGGGCACCGCCACCCTGCACGCCTTCGGCGTAGCGCCGCATTTCCGACTCCGGAACGCCCAAGCCGGAAAGCACACCGACCCCGGCGGCCTGCGCCGTCCGATCGCCGGTCACGAGGCTGACGGCGTCGGGCGGCAGCCCGGTCCCCTCCAGCGCCTCCACGGCGCGGTGGGCGTCGTCGAGGCGGTCGTAGAGGGCCACCACGGTGGTCGTCATGGAAACCTCCTGGAATCTGCCTGGAATCTGAGCTGAGAACGGCGCCGCGTTCAGAACGCCAGGGCGCCGGCCACCACCAGAAGCGCCGCGATCAGCAGGGCCGGGATCGCCATGCCGCCCCCCACGCCGCCCAGGGACCAGCCGCGCCGGCCGCCGGCGGGCGGGGTGACGGTGGGGCTGCGCTGCGTCGGCGGCACGGCACCCTCGGCCTGTTCGTAGACGGTGCTGTGGTCGGGACCGGTGCGCAGCGTGGCGTCGCGCACGCTCTGCGGCGAACCGGCGGAGGGCCGGGAATCGGCCATGGGTGGGGCACTCCCGCGTCGTGGTTCAATCCTCGACACGCCAACAGGATGCCCGTTCGGATGGTTCCGGACGCGGATGGGCGCGCCGGCCACTCCGCCGCTGTGCCTGCAGCTGGGCGGCGTGCTACCATCCGCGCCGTCGCGGGCCGGTCGGCCCACCCCTCCCAAGACCACCAGGGTGCGCGTGCAGGACGCCCAGAACCGCATCGGCACGACGCCGGCTTCTCACCGTTCCGGCGCGACGGGCGGCATCCCGTTGCGTTCGGGGCTGGTGCTGCTGGTGCTGGCGGCGCTGCTGCCGGTGCTCGTCTTCGCCGGCTGGCTGGTCGCCCGCATGGCCGAAACGCAAAGCGCCGCCATCGAGGAGCGCAGCCGGCATCTGGCCCAGACCCTGGCCGTCGCCATCGACCGCGAAGTGACCGCCATGGCCTCGGCGCTGCAGGTCCTGGCGACGTCGCACCACCTGGAGACCGGAAACCTCGCCGGGTTCCACCGCCAGGCGACCGAGGTGCTGCGGCACAAGGACATCCGGCGCGACGGCATCCACATCGTGCTGACCGACGCCACCGGCCAACAGCTCGTCAGCACCCGCCGCCCCTTCGGCGAGCCACTGCCCAAGGCGGCCAGCGCCGCCCAGGTGGCGCACGTCGCCGACACCGGGCAGGTCCGCATCTCCAACCTGTTCATCGGCGCGGTCGCGCGGGCGCCGCTGGTGTCCGTCAGCGTGCCGGTCTGGCGGAACGGGCGCGTCGAAAGCGTGCTGTCCATGAGCATCCCGGTCGATGTGCTGTCGGGCGTGCTGCTGCGCCAGGGCCTGCCGGACGACTGGATCGCCAGCCTGCTTGACCGCAACGGCGTGTTCATCACGCGCACGCTGTCGCATGACCGCTTCGTCGGCACGCCGACCGCGCCGGAGGTGTGGGGGACGGTGGGCGGGCGCGAAACCGGCACCTTCCGCTTCGTCTCGCGCGAAGGCGTCCCGACGATCTACGCCTACGCCCGCTCGGCGGTGTCGGGTTGGCGGGTGTCGGTGGGCGTGCCGATCGCCACCATCGAGGCGCCGATGCGGCAATCCATGCAGTACGCGCTTGGGGGCGGCGCGCTGCTGCTTCTGCTCAGCGTGCTGATGACGCTGGCGGTGGGCCGGCGGCTGTCGGGCCCCGTCGCCCAGCTTGCCGCCGCGGCCGAGGCGCT
>DASWVP010000493.1:0-2495 GCA_036401175.1 Azospirillum sp.
ACGGCCGGCCTGATGGTGGTCGACGGCGGCCAGCAGGGCCTCTTGAATGGTCGCCATGGTGGTCCGGCGTGATGATTTGACGTGATGATTCGGCGGCGGCCAGCATAGCGGCTGGCCGGCACCGGCGCTATGCTGGCCGCCCGCGCCCGCAGACCGGACCCGTCCCCGCCCATGGCCACCATCGCCGAAGCGCTCGCCATCGCCATGGAGCACCACCAGGCCGGCCGCCTGCAGGAGGCGGAAATCCTCTACGCCCGCATCATCGAGGCCGACCCGGAGCAGGCCGGCGCGCGCTATCTGCTGGGCATGCTGGCGGCGCAGGCCGGGCGCCTCGACGTGGCCGAGCGCCGCATGGCCGCCGCGACCGTCCTCGCCCCGGACGTCGCCGACCAGCACCTGCACCGCGCCATGGCGCTGGACACGCTGGGGCGCCATGCCGAGGCCGCCGTCGCCTACCGCCACGCCTTGGCGCTGCGCGCCGGGCCGCCGCACGCCTTCTTCAACCTTGGCGTCCTGCTGCGCCGGCTGGGGCGGGCGGGGGAGGCGGCCGAGGCGTTCGCCCAGGCCGTGGCCGGCGACCCGACGCAGGCCGCCGCACTCCTGAACCTGGGCGAGCTGCGACTTGCCGCTGGCGATGCGGCGGGGGCGGCGGCGGCGTTCGAGGAATCGGCGCGGGTCGACGACGGCCACGCGTCGGTGTGGATGGGGCTCGCCACCGCGCGCCAGCGCCTGGGCGACCTAGACGGCGCGGTGGCGGCGCTGCGCCGCGCCATCGCGCTGCGCCCGCACGACGAGGCGCTGCCGGCCAAACTCGGCGTGCTGCTGCAGACGCTTGGCCGCCACCGGGAGGCGGTGAACGCCTTCCACCGCGCGGTGGTCCTCGCCCCCGACTGGACGGAGGTCACGCACGCCATGGGCCTGTCGCTGGGCACCTTCGGCGGGCCGGTCCCGAGCCTGCCGGTGCAGCGGCGCGCGATGGTCCTCAAGCCGCTGCTGGAGCCGGCCCGGCTCAGCCATGCCATCGCGCTGCACGACCTCGCCCGCATGGGCGACGCGCGCGCGGCGCTGGAACGGCTGCTGGCGCTCAACCCGGCGCAATCCGACGCGCTGTGCTTCCTGGGCAGCGTGATGCGCGACCTGGGCGATCACGCCGCCGCCAACGACGCCGCCCGGCGGGCGGTGCTTCTGGCGCCGGCCAGTCAGGCGCAGGGCAGTCAGGCCGCGTACCGCGCGTTCGCCGCCGGCATGGTCTACGACCCGGCGTTCGACGAGGCGGCGCGCTTCGCCGCGCACCGCTGGCTGGAGGAGCGCTGCGCGCGGCCACATTACGCCGCCATCCGGCCGCACGCCAACACGCCCGACCCGGCGCGGCGCATCCGCATCGGCTACCTGTCGTCCGACCTGCGCGCCCACCCCGTGGCCCGCAACCTGGAACCGGTGTTCGCCGGCCACGACCGCAGCCGCTTCGCGGTCTTCTGCTATGCCGAGGTGGAACTGCCGGACGCGGTCAGCGAGCGGTTCCGCGCGATGAGCGACGGCTGGCGCGGCATCGCCGGGCTGGACGACGCGCAGGTCGCCGACCTGATCCGCGCCGACGGCATTGACATCCTGGTCAGCCTCGCCGGCCGCTTCGACCGCAACCGGCCGCTGGTCTGCGCCCATCGTCCGGCCCCCGTGCAGGTCAGCTTCCACGACGTCGCCACCAGCGGCCTGTCGGTGATGGACTATCTGATCGCCGACCGCGTCCTGGTGCCGCCGCACGGGGCCGAGCGCTTCACCGAGCGGGTGATCCGGCTGCCCAGCTACTACGTGCACGCGCCGATGGACGGCGCGCCGGACCCCGGCCCGCTGCCCGCCGTGGCGGCCGGGCACGTGACCTTCGGCAGCTTCAACAACCCCGGCAAGATCAGCGGCGCGGTGCTGGAGTTGTGGGCCGAGGTGCTGGCGGCGGTCCCCGGCTCCCGCCTCGTTCTCAAGTACAACGCCGCCTTCGCCGATCCGGCGCAGCGCGCGCGGGTGCTGGCGCCCTTCGCCCGGCGCGGTCTGGCGGAACGGGTGACGCTGCTGAGCGTGATGCACACGCGGGACGAGCATCTGGCGCTGTACCGCGGCATCGACGTAGCACTCGACCCGTTCCCCTTCAGCGGCTCGACCACGACGTTCGAGGCGCTGTGGATGGGCGTGCCGGTCATCACGCTGCCGGGGCAGGCCATGGTCAGCCGCTGGACCGCCGCCATGCTGCGCACGGCCGGGCTGGAGGATTTCATCGCGGAGTCGGCCGGGGCCTACGTCGCCCTGGCGCGGCGCTGCGCCGCCGATACCGGATGGCTGTCGGCGATCCGCGGCGGGCTGCGGGAGCGGGTGCGCGGCTCCGCCATCACCGACGCGCATGGCAAGGTCCGCCACCTTGAGCGCGCCTTTCGCGCCATGTGGCGGCGCTGGTGCGCCGGGCGGACGCCGGCCGGTCCGCTCAGCCCCGGCCCCGGCCCCGCGTG
>DASWVP010000494.1:0-5173 GCA_036401175.1 Azospirillum sp.
CTGCCGGCCGGCGGCTCCGCCGACGCCGCCGGGGCGTCCCGGCCGGCCGGGCGGCAGCACACGCCCGCCGCCGACGTCCGTGTTGACGGCGTCGTTGCCCCAGTCGGTGGTGCGGCGTGTCTCGACCATGGCATCAAACTACCGCAAATCCCCGCCGCCGGCAATTCCGGCGGCGGGGACAAGCGCGTGACCCTGCCGCGTGACGTCAGGCGACCAGCAGCACGCCGGTGGCGGCCACGCCGGCCCCGGCGATGCGGACGGCCTTGACGCCCAGATCGGCCCACAGCGGGCGCAGCGTCGCCATCCCGGCCAGCGCGATGCCGGCGGCGTGCAGCAGCGCGGTGGCGGCCAGGAAGCCGGCGGCGTACAGCAACGGCGACGCGGCCTCCGGCACCTCGGCGCCGTGGGCGTGGCCGTGGAACACGGCGAAGGCGCCGACGATCGCCATGCCCAGCGCCAGCGGCGGACGGAACGCGAAGGCGACGACGCTGCCCAGCGCCATCAGCGAGGCGGCGATACCCAGCTCCACCATCGGCAGCCCGGCGCCCTGCAGGCCCAGCATCCCGCCCAGCGCCATGGCGCCGACGAAGGTCGCCGGCATCAGCCACAGGGCGCGGCCGCCGCGCTGCATGGCCCACAGCCCCACGGTGACCATCGCCAGCAGGTGGTCGAGGCCGCCGAACGGGTGCGCGAATCCGTGCGCGAGGCCGGCGTCGTGGGCGCCGCCGGTGTGGGCCTGAGCGGTGCCGGCCAGAACGGCGAGGCCGGCGGCGAGAACGGGACCGAGCCAGCGGTGGGCGTGCTTCATGTGAGGCTTCCTTATCCCCGGTTTGGAAGGGCGCGGCGGTTCCGGACGGCAACCGGCGACGGGGTCGTATGATGCTTTGCAAAAACGTCCTACGCAAGGGGATGCCGGCGCGCACGGCCTCGTCCACGGTGCAAGCGGACGTCGCATGCCCCCCTGTCCACAGGGTGACGGTACGGCGGGGGATCCAAATCGGATCGGTGGAGAGCGCGCCCGGACAGGTCGCCGGGCCGGAAGGAGCCGGACGAGCATGCCCGCATGCCCATAGGCTTCGAATGGGTACAGGTGGCTTGCGGCCAACCCTCCCGGCTCCATGGTCGATCTGGTCCACAAAGACATTGGAGAGACGGTCATGTTGACGCGACTTGCGTTTCTGCTGGCACTCGGCCTGAGCGTGGCCGCATGCAACGGCTTCATGGGAGACACCGCCGGCTCGTTCTCCGAAGGTCATGCGTCGACGGTTGGGTACTGACGGGGTCCGCCACGAAAGGGGACTTCGGTCCCCTTTCATGGCATTCGCTTTTCTGAAGGGCCAAGTCTTGCCCGTTATTGGAGGCGTCCCGTTTCCGGATCGGTGATAATGTCGGTGGTGCGTCGAACGCCCCCTCGGGGAGGAGGGCCGGATGCACCGCACGCTGCCAGCCGCCACGTTCGTGATTCTCGCACTGCTGCCGGTGCACGCCGTCGCCGGGGACGACGGATTGCCCGACGGCGCGGTCTGTGCGGACGGCAAGCCGGCCAACCAGTCCGAAGCGAACGCGCGTTGCGAGTCCGGCAAGTGCCTGCCGGGTCCCTCCCTCCGCGCCCGGCCGCCGGTCTGGTACTGCACCGCGCGGGAGATGGCCTGCGCCCTGCCCGGCACGGAGGGGCGGCATGTCGATGCCCTGGTGACGCTCGACAGCACGCGCTTCCAGTGCCTCGATCCCGGAACGGGAGGCCCCTACCGGTTCGCTCCCATCCGCTGATGGTGCGTGCTACTCATGGCGCGGGAGCGGAACGAACCGGAGAAGGGCACCATGGAACGCGTCACCGTGTCGCTGGACGAGGATCTGCTGGCCCAGTTCGACGAGCTGATCCGGCATCGCGGCTACGCCAACCGGTCGGAGGCCGTGCGCGACCTGATCCGCGCGGAGCTGGAAGCCGAACGCCTCGCGCACGGGCGGGCGCAGCACTGCATCGCCTCGCTCAGCTACGTCTTCAACCACCATGAACGCGAGCTGGCGCGCCGCCTGACCCAGGCGCAGCACGACCACCACGACCTCACCCTGTCGACCATGCACGTGCACCTGGACCATGACACCTGCATGGAGGTGACGGTGCTGCGCGGGCCGACGGACGCCGTGCGCGGCTTCGCCGATTCCCTGATGGCGGAGCGCGGCGTGCGGCACGGCCAGCTCAATATCGTGCCGGCCGACATCAATATGTCGGACCATGCGGGGCACGACCACGGGCATGGGCACGCGCCGCACGTGCACAGCCATCCGAAGACATGACGCCCAACCGGTTGCCCACCCTGCGACGCCGCTCACCACCGAAGAGGCTTTGTCCCGCAACCGCCGAATCGCCTATCAACGGTTGTCGTGCCGCACGGCATCGCGACGGAATCGGAAGGAGGTTGGGCGGATGGCGCACTATCTGGTCACCGGCGGCTGCGGGTTCATCGGGTCGCACCTGTCCGACCGGCTGCTGGCCGAAGGGCACCTCGTCACCATCCTCGACGACCTGTCCACCGGGCGGCTGGAGAACAAGCCGGTGGGGGCGCGCCTCGTGGTCGGCGACGTCGCCGACGCGGACGCCGTGCGCCACGCCATCGACGGCGTGGACGGCGTGTTCCACCTCGCCGCCGTCGCCTCGGTCCAGCGCTCGCGCGAGATGTGGGCGGAAACGCACCGCACCAACCTGACCGGCGCCGTCACCGTGTTCGAGGCGGCCCGCACCGCCCGCTTCGGCGAGCCGGTGCCGGTGATCTACGCCTCCTCCGCGGCCGTCTACGGCGACAACCCCGAGACGCCGCTGGGCGAGAACACCCCGGCGCAGCCGCTGTCCGCCTACGGCGCCGACAAGCTGGGCTGCGAACTACACGGGCGGGTGGCGTGGGAAATCCACGGCGTGCCGACGGTGGGCTTCCGATTCTTCAACGTCTATGGCCCGCGCCAGGACCCGAACTCGCCCTATTCCGGCGTCATCTCCATCTTCGCCCGGCGCGTCGGGCGCGGCGAGGACGTGGACATCTTCGGCGACGGCGAACAGGTGCGCGACTTCATCTTCGTCGACGACGTCGTGCGCTTCCTGTCCGGCGCCATGGCCCGCCGGCCGCGCGGCGCCGGCGTGTACAACCTGTGCACCGGCCGGGCGACCTCCATCAACACGCTGCTGGAGGTGCTGGAGGAGCTGGTCGGCAACCGCGTGCGCCGCCGTTACCGGCCGGCGCGGGCGGGCGACATCCGCGTGTCGATCGGCGACCCGTCCAAGGCGCGCACCACCTTCACCATGAGCTGCCGCACCGGCCTGCTCGACGGCCTGGGCCGGACGGTCAGTTGGGCGGCGGCGTAAGTTCCGCCGCTATCCGGCGGGCGACATCCTCCGCCGCCTCGGCGACGGCGAGCGTGAGATCCTCGCCGAAGCCGAAGTCGGCGCCCTCGATGCCCCAGATCACCAGATCGGCGGGCAGCCGGCCCAGCGCGCGGGCGGTCTCCACCGCCTCCGCCAGCCCGAACAGGTGGCTGGAATAGCGGAACAGGCCACGCGGCAGCTCCCGCGCCGCGTCCAGGCGCACGACGGTGCCGGGGGCGGTGCCCGACTGCGTGGCGTCGACGACGACGACCCGCTCCACGCCGCTCCACGCCTCGATCAGGCCGGCGCCCTCGCCCGAATGCTCCCGCACGGCGAGGCCCAGCGCGGCCAGCCGGTCGGCCACCACGGGGCCGACGCCGTCGTCGCGGCGGAAACGGTTGCCGATGCCGAGGATAAGCGGTGTCATGTCCTACCCTCTACCGCGACCGGACGCGGTTCCGCCAGCGATTGCTTCAGCATTTCGACGACGAGGCGCACGCCGTCGCCCGCGTGGCCGGCGACCAGCAGCGCCAGTTCCGTATCCGGCAGGGCCGGCAGCCCGTCCGCGGGGCCGAGGACGCGCGCCGCCGCCGGCACCGCCGAGCGCGCCAGCACGCTGACGCCCAGCCCCGCCGTCACCGCCGCCTGCACGCCCGACAGGTTGGGGCTGCAATAGGCCACCCGCCACGCCCGGCCGGCGGCGTCCAGCTCGTGCACGGCGCGGTTCCGGTACACGCAGCCCAGCGGGAACAGCACCAGCGGCAGCGGGTCCTCGCGGTGCACGGCCTCCTCGCGCGGCGCGGCCCAGCACAGCGGTTCCCGCCACACGGCGGTGGCGCCGGGGCGGCCGGGCTCCTGCTTCAGAAGGGCGGCGTCGAGGTCGCCGGTCTCGAACGCGGCGCGCAGGCGCGCGCTGATGTCGCACCGCACGTCCAGGCGGATGGCGCGGTTGCGCCGCGCGAAGGCCGACAGCAGGCGCGGCAGCCGGTCCACCGCGAAATCTTCCGGCACGCCCAGGCGCACCACCTCCACCGCCTCGCGCCCGGTGGACAGCGCGGCGCGCGCCTCGTCGTTCAGCGTCAGCATGCGCCGCGCGTAGGCCAGCAGCCGCTCCCCCTCGTCGGTCAGCGCCACCGACCGCGTGCCGCGGTCGAGCAGCGCCACGCCCAGCGATTCCTCCAGCCGGCGGACCTGCTGGCTGATGGTGGACTGCGTGCGGTGGACACGCTCGCCCGCGCGGGTGAAGCCGCCGGTTTCCACCACCGAGACGAAGGTGCGCAGCAGCGTCAGATCCAGCTCGGCCATGGCGGCATTCATCCATTTTTCGAATGAGTGCGATTATACCATTTCATTTCCGAATGGAAAGCCCGGCGCATAGCCTGCATCCCACAACGACACGCAAGGGAGACGGCGATGACGGCGGTGTGCGACATGGCGGTGGAACGGCGGGCGGGGGCGCCGCTGGCGATGGTGGTGCCCTTCTGCCTGGGCTGGAGTTCGGCCTTCGCGGTCGGCAAGATCGGGCTGGCCGACGCGCCGCCCCTACTGTTCCTGGGCGCGCGCTTCCTGCTGGCCGGCGGCGTTCTGCTGGTCGCGGCGGCACTGCTCGGCCACCTGCGCCGGCTGGACGCGCGCGGCTGGGCGGTGCTGGCGGCGCTGGGGGTGGTCAACACGGCGCTGTACCTGGGGCTCAGCTTCACGGCGATGAAGACGGTGTCGTCCGGGCTGGTCACCATCATCGTCAGCTCCGCCCCGGTGCTGACGGCCGGCGCCGCCGCGCTGCTGCTGGGCGAGGCGCTGTCGCGGCGCAAGGTG
>DASWVP010000495.1:0-3178 GCA_036401175.1 Azospirillum sp.
GTGGCGAGGAGCGCCCCGGCCCTGTCCGGGTGGTTTGCCGCTCCGGCCTGTGCCTGATCCTGCTCTTCTGCTCTCGCTCCCCCTCCAAGGCGCAACTCTGCCCCAGCCCGAATGGGTCTATTCTGAGCGGCACCGGCAAACGCTGGCTCACGGGCATCGGCGACAGCGATGAGGGGGGTGGCATGACTATGATCCGACGTACGTCAGCCGAGTTCCTTGGAACGTTCTGGCTGGTCTTCGGCGGCTGCGGCAGCGCGGTGCTCGCGGCGGCCTTCCCGCAGGTCGGGATCGGATTGCTTGGTGTCTCTCTGGCGTTCGGTTTCACCGTTCTGACGATGGCCTATTCCATCGGGCATATATCCGGTTGCCACCTCAACCCCGCCGTGACCGTTGGCCTCTGGGCGGGCGGCCGGTTTCCGGCCAAGGACATCCTGCCCTACGTCGTCGCCCAGGTCGTGGGCGCCTTCGCGGCCGCGCTGGTGCTGTACGTCATCGCCATCGGCAAGGCGGATTACAGCTTGGCGACGAACGGGCTTGCGGCGAACGGCTACGGGGCGTATTCGCCGGGCCAGTATATGTTGACCTCCGGCTTTTTGATCGAGGTCGTCCTGACCTTCTTCTTCGTTCTCGTCATTCTCGGCTCGACCGACCGGCGGGCCCCGGCGGGTTTCGCTCCCCTCGCCATCGGGTTGGCCCTGGCGCTGATCCACCTGATCAGCATCCCGGTTACCAACACGTCCGTGAACCCCGCGCGCAGCACCGGTCCTGCCCTGGTGGTCGGCGGCTGGGCCTTGCAACAGCTCTGGATGTTCTGGGTCGCGCCGCTGCTTGGCGGAGTGGCGGGTGGGCTGGCCTACAAGGCGTTGGCCGAGGACATCCCGGGGAAGCCCGCCATCACCGGCGAAGCGAAACCGTCCGTCTGATACGGACGGCGCCTGAAGGAGTCGTCCGTACCCCCCTCTCGCCCCTTGCTGCGCAAGCGGCTGTCGGGTTTTACCGGCGGCGCTCGATGGAAGCGATCAAGCGCCGCCGGCATGACATCAAAGGCGCTTGTATGATTGGGCCGCGACTTCGGGCGTGCGACAAAGGTCACGCCGTCGTTGCAGCATCGTTCGCCCGCGTGTTGCTATCAAGGAGGAGCAACGACCCGAAAGGCGTACCGAATGCGGCAGTTCGACCCCGACTCCGACCCGATGACCGAGGACGACTACGGAATTGTCCTTGGGCTGTTTGTCGGGATCTACCTTGGCCTGCTCCTCGTCTCCTTCCTGTCGTAGGCGGCCTTCGGCGGCGCGGCTCCCTGGCGGGCGCCGCCTCATCACGCCGCCAGCACGGCCGGCGCGTTGCCCAGGGCGGATGCCAGATGTTCGGACAGGCGCAGCGCCAGCGCCACGATGTTGATCGTCGGGTGGTCGCTGCCCATGGTGGGAAAGACCGAACTGCCGGCGACGTACAGGTTGCCGACGCCGTGCACCCGGCAGTGGCGGTCCACCACGCCCCGGCGCGGGTCGTCGTGCATGCGCGTGGTGCCCATGTGGTGCCAGCACCAGCCGATGGCGCCCGGCCACAGGTCGGCGACCTCGCCCTTTTCGGCTCCGTCCTCCGATTCCAGGACGAAGCCCTGGCGGACGAGCGACGCCAGGACGGTGGCGTGGGTGCGCACGAAGTTGTCGCGGTCCTGCCCGGTCAGGCGCCAGTCGACCTGCGGCCGGTTCAGCCCCAGGGCGTCGCGCGCCGTCGTCAGGGTGACGCGGCTGTCGGGGTTGGGCACCGGCTCCAGAACCGTTTCCAGCGTGAAGCTGCGCCGCACCCAGGTGGGGTTGACGACGTTGTCCAGCAGCGCGCCCGCCAGACGCGGCGCCTGCCCCAGGATGCGCGGCAGCGCGTCGCGCAGCACGCGGCCGACCGGCGGGCCGGCGATGCCGTACTTGCGCCGGTTCGCCAGCAGCAGCCGCAGTTCGGTAAGCGCCCGGAACGCCTCCGTCGCCTCGCCGTGGTAACGGGCGACCAGATAGGTGCGCGAGTTGAGGAGCCCCAGCTCCCGCTGCAGCCCGGCGGTCGGCGCGACGGACGCGCAGACCGGCAGGTGGGCGGTGTTCAGGCGGCGGCGCGACAGCAGCAACGTCATGTCGTAGAGATGCCGGTGCCGCTTCTGGTCGGCCAGCCGGACGACGGACGACTTGACGCGCGGATGGTCGGTGAAGAAGCGCCCGACCAGATCGTGCCCGTTGCCCAGGCCCGCCGTCTGCACCCGGTTCGACAGCAGCAGCAGGCGCGGGTTCTCGATGCCGCCGGCGCACAGCACGAACAGCCGCGCCTCGACGGAGAAGCGGCGGCCGTCCAGCACGGCGCAGCGCACCCGCCGCACGGCGCTGGCGGTGTCGTTGGTTTCCAGTTCGGTGACGTTGGCGTTCAGCCAGACGGTGACGTTGCCGGCGGCGGCCAGCGCCGCGTGGTGCGCCTCGCCCAGCCGCGGACGGGCGCTGAGCTTGGCGACGCGGTTCTCCGCCGTCGCGCCGTCGACGGGCAGGAAACGCACGCCGTCGCCCAGCCGTTCCTGCCAGTGGTCGGTGTCGTAATCGTAGGGGTCGAGGCTGAGGATGGCGTTGGCGCGCTGGTAATAGGGGGTCAGTTCCTCGCGGCCGAACGGCCAGCCGCTGTTCGGCACCCAGGGCCGGGCGGTCAGGTCGATGTCCTCGAACGGGCGGCACAGCCCGCCCCAGCAGTTGCTGCTGCCGCCGAAATAGCGGCTGCGCGCCGTCGCCAACCGTTCGTAGGGCAGGCCGACGTTTTCGCCGGCGTACAGCGTCTGCGTGGCGCCGTCGGGCTTCAGCCCGCCGCTTTCCAGGACCACCACGCGATGCGCGCCGCCGCCGAGCGTGCGGGCCAGGGTGATGCCGGCGGCCCCGCCGCCGATGATGCAGAGATCGGCGGACAGTTCCGCCCCGTCGGGCAACGTGCGAGCGTCTTCGATCATGGCAACCCCGGTGCGGTCATGTCCAAGGTTCAGACAGCACTGGTTTGCCGGAAATTCCACAAAAGCAGAAACAATATTACGAGCTAACCCCTTCGATTGGGGGAACAAACCCTTTCCGTCGAAACGCGCGACTCTGCCGTTGGGTTTTCGCTGACGCTCAACCCAACCTACGCGAGACGTGCCTGTAGGTTGGGTTGAGCG
>DASWVP010000496.1:0-3390 GCA_036401175.1 Azospirillum sp.
ACCGGCGAGGCCGCCCGCGCCGCCGTCGGCGCCTTTCTCACGGCCAGACCGCCGGCCCCCGCCGCCGCCACGCTGCCGACCTGGATCGCGCGGGCCGACGCCCTGCTGCGCGATGCCTGCGACGGGCGCACGGACGGGCTCGCCGCCGGATTCGACGCCCTGGCCACGGAGCTGGACGCCGCCGACCAGCTCCTGGTCCCGGCCTTCCGACCGGCTCCCCCACCCGCACCAGCCTTGCCCAGTTCCGCCACGCCCAACTCAGCCACGCTGGACGATGCGCTGAAGCTGGCCGTGGACCTCCATCAGAACGGCGCCCTGCACGAGGCGGGGGTCATCCACCGCCGCATCCTGGTGCACACCCCGTCGCAGCCCGACACGCTGCACCTGCTGGGCCTCCTCGCGCATCAGGCGGGCCGGCACCGGGCCGCGGCGCGCCTCGTCGACCGCGCCATCCGCGTGCGGGGCACGGCGGCGACCTATCACTCGACGCGGGGGATCATCCTGCAGGCCCTCGGCCGGTTCGCCGAAGCCGACCGCAGCCTGCGGCAGGCGCTGGCGCTCAGGCCCGGCTTCACGGAGGCGCACAGCAACCTGATCCTCGGCCTCGACTACATGCCCGACGCCGACACCGCGGCGATCCAGGCCGAATGCCGCCGCTGGTACGACGCCCACGGCCGGCCGCACGCGGCGGACGCGCCACCGGCCCGCCCGGCCGCCACGGCGGGACGGCGGTTGCGGGTCGGGTACGTGTCGTCGGATTTCCGGCAGCATCCGACGGCGGACGTCCTGCTGCCGCTGCTGTACCGGCACGACCGCGCGGCCGTGGAGGTGGTGTGCTACTCCGGCACCACCGCGCGCGACGCCGTGACCGAGCGCTTCCAGACCCTCGCCGACCACTGGTGCGACACCACGCGGCTGTCCGACGCGGAGCTGGCCGAGCGGGTGCGGGCCGACGGCGTCGACATCCTGGTCAACGTGGCCGGGCACGCGCACGGCGGACGCCTGGGCGTGTTCGTCCGCCGCCCGGCGCCGGTGCAGGTGAGCGCCTGGGGCCTGCCGCGCGGCACCGGGCTGCCGCAGATGGACGCGCTGTTCCTCGACCCCGTCATGGCGCCGGCCGGCGAGCGCGGCCTGTACGCCGAGACGGTCGTCGACCTGCCCTGCTGGCTGACCTACACCGCGCCGGACGACACGCCGCCGGTGGTGCCACCGCCCCGCCGGCGCGCCGGGCACGTCACCCTGGGCGCGGCGAGCCGGCTGGAGAAGCTGTCGGACGGCACGGTCGCGGTGTGGTCGGAGATCCTCCACAGCCTGCCGGCGGCGCGCCTGCTGCTCAAGTCCTGGCACCTGGGCGAGGCGGGGAACGCCCGCGACACGCTCGCCCGCTTCGCCGCGCACGGCATCCCCGCCGACCGCCTGGACCTGATCGGCGGCACCGACAGCCGGGCCGCGCACATGGCCGTTTACGACCGCATCGATCTGGCCCTCGACCCGTTCCCGCACGGCGGCGGCATCACGACCTGCGACAGCCTGTGGATGGGCGTGCCGGTCATCACCGTGCTGGGCCACGCGCCGGCCGGACGGGGCAGCGCGTCGATCCTGCACGCCGTCGGCCTGGACGACTGCGTCGCCGGGGACCTCCGCGACTATGTGGCGCGCGCCATCGCTAGGGCCGCCGACGCCGACTGGCTGGACGCGCGGCGGAGCAGTCTGCGCGAGCGCTTCCGGCGCTCGGCCGTCGGCGACGTCGGCGCCTACGCAAGGGCCGTGGAGGACGCCTATCGCCGCCTTCGCGAGGGTGCCACGGCGTCGCGGCGTTCCTGATGCCGAAGGGCGCGCCGGGCGGCCGCCGGAGCGCCGGCCCCGTCGTGCCTGAACCCGTCCATCCTGGTGCCGCGGGTGCTACCCGCAGATACCTTTCCGGTGATGTACGCGCCGTCCTCGCCGACCGGGATGGTCGATCGGGTGAAGGGTTTTGGCCAAATTTCACGAATTTCCGTGATCCTCACGCAGACGCCTGGGCATCCACGCATCTCGTATTCGGGAAATCGCATGACCGTCGCCGTTGAGACGGTTCAAGCGAATCCCGTGGCTGAATATTGACAAAATTGCGAACAACACGGAGTGTCTTCACCGTCGGCAGCCGGAAGGGGGGCCTGTGGCAGTTTCGGTGAAGAAGGCCAGACCGGCGGTGGACCGCGGGGCCATCGTGGTCGTCGCCAACCGCAAGGGGGGCACGGGCAAGAGCCTGCTGGCGCGCTGTCTGGCCGAGTGCTGGCACAAGCGCGGCCGGCCGGTCATGCTGATCGACACCGATCCGCAGCGCGGCATCCACCGCGCCGAATCCGGCTTCCTGCCGCCGGAATGCCCGTTCGAGACGCTGATCGCCGATCGGGTCGGACTCGGAGCGCTGCGGGCGCGCGTCGCCGCGCACAAGGATGCCGGGGCGATGGTGGTGGTCGACACCGCCGGCTTCCTGACCGAGGAGAACGGCGCCATCCTGCTCGACGCCGACCTCGTGCTGATCCCGGCCCAGCCCAGCCTCGACGACGTCTACCCCAGCCTGGACACCACCACGGTGATCGAACAGCTGGAAACCTCGGCCGAGCGCGGCGGCCGGCCGCTGCCCTACCGCGTGGTCCTCAACCGGGTGAAGCCGCGCGTCACGCTCACCGACGTGGTCCGGCAGATGCTGGTCGACGTGAAGGTCCCCGTGCTCGCCTCCAAGATCATGGAGCGGGTGCGCTTCGAGGAAATCAAGCTGGCCGGCGTGCCGAACTACGGGTCGGCCGCCATGGGCGATTTCCGCGCGCTGGTCGACGAAGTTGAAAACGTTCTCATGTCGGTGGAAGGTGCGCCATGGCGATAAAGCCAAAGAAGGTTCCGGTGGTGAAGAAGCCGACCATCGACGACGTGTACGGCGGCGCCCCCATCCCCGGACCCGACGCGGCCGAGCCGGCGCCCCCGGCCGCCGAAGTCGCCCCAGAGCCCGCGCCCGAACCCGCGCCCGAACCAGCCCAGACGGAGAACACCATGTCGGCACCGACGACGGCACCCGAGGCGGCACCCGAGCCGGCACCCGAGCCGGCCCCCCAGCCGGAGGCGGCGGAACCCGCCAGCGTTGCGCCGGCGACACCCGAGCCGGAGGCGTCCGCCGCCCCCGAACCGGCGCCTCCGCCCGTCGTCGAGCCGGAGCCGGTGGTGGAACCCGTTGCGGAACCCGTCGTGGAGCCGGTGAAAGCCGCCGAACCGGAAGCTGCCCCGGAGCCCGCTCCGGAGCCGATCGCGCCCGCCGTCGTGGCGCCCGTGGCGGTGCCCGTAGCCGAGATCGCGCCGGCCGTCACGGCGCCGGTTCCGCCGCCGCCGGTCATGCCGCCCCCGGTCGCGGCC
>DASWVP010000497.1:0-8843 GCA_036401175.1 Azospirillum sp.
CGGCGGCCTCGACGAGGTCGTACCACGCGGCGCTGCCCGGCGTGACCGCCGGATCGCCGCCCTGGCTCAGCCGTTGCGCCACGGCCGAGGCCGCCGCCTCGCGCCCGTCGCGCACCACGTGCAGCACCTTGGCCGCCGGGAACAGGATTTCCAGGAAGTCCAGGCGCTGGGTGAGGATCGGCGTCTTCTCGCCGAGCAGGCGCTTTCCCGGCGGCAGGTCGAGCTTGCTCCAGGCCAGCCCCATGGCCGTCTTCAGCAGATAGCGGAAGTCGCCCGTCGTGTAGCCGGTGTAGTGCCCCGCGCCATGGTAGAGCGCGTCGTTGTTGGCGGCTAGCCGGTCGTTGTAGTCGCCCAGCAGGTCCTTGAGCGGCGGGCCGAACCAGTCGGTGAAATGCCCCTCGCCGGCGCAACGGATCTCGGGATGGCCGTCCAGCATCCGCTGCACGCGGGTGCCGCCCGACTGCGGCGCGCCGACGACGAAGAAGATCTCGCGGGCGAACACCGCTGTGATGCGGTCTTCGGTGTCTTTCAGGCTTTCGGTCATGGCCGCGACCATTCCACGGACCGGGGTGGGCCGACAAGGCTCACGTGCCCAGGAAGCGCCGTTCGGCGCCTTCCAGGACGAGGCAGGTCAGGCGGCCGGTGGCGTAGGCGCCGGTGTCGATGCCGATGCGGTTGGCGCGCACCTCCGGCTCGGGCGCGATGGTGTGGCCGTGCACCACCACCTTGCCGTGGTCGGCGGTGGAATTCAGGAACTCCCGGCGGATCCACAGCAGGTCTTCCTCGCGCTGCTCGGCCAGCGGCACGCCGGGGCGGATGCCGGCGTGCACGAACAGGTAATCGCCGATCGTCACGTGCGTGCGCAGGTCCTTGGTCAGGAAGGCGCGGTGGGCCGGTGGCAGCGCGGCGCGGAACTGGGCCTGGGCCGCCGTCAGATGGTCGGGATCGGCCGGGTCGGCCGGGGGAAGCACGCCGTAGCTGGCCAGGGTCGCGCCGCCGCCGATGCCCTCGGCGAACCACGTCGGGCCGATGCGGACGTCGTTCAGGAAGTCGAGCAGCGCCACCTCGTGGTTGCCCTTGAGGTGAATGGCGCCGAAGCCCGGCGGCGGGCCGGCCAGCAGCCGTTCGATCACGCGGGCGGAGTCCGGCCCGCGGTCGACGTAGTCGCCGAGGTAGACGACGTACCGGGCGTGGTCCGGCAGCCGCGCCGCGTCGGCGGCGATCCGTTCCAGCGTCTGGTCGAGCAGGTCGGCCCGGCCGTGGATGTCGCCGATGGCGTAGACGAGGTGCCGGTCCGGCACCCGTGCCGGTGCGCCGGTCGAACCGTGCCGTGTCCTGCCCGCCCGTGCGAACCCGAAGACCACCCGTCCCTCGCTGCGTGTCGCCTGCCACCACCGTCGTGCATGACTTAGGGCGACGCCCACGCAATTGCGAGTGGCACGTCAGTGCCCGGCGACCAGACCGATGGCGGCACCCTCCAGGGCGGGCGCCAAACCATCCAGCGCGACGTCGGCCGTCCGGCGCGTCAGGGCGGGCCAATGGTAGACCTGGGTGGCGGAGCGGGGCTCGGCGTGGAACTCCAGGCGCAGCGTGCGGCCGTCCAGCATCGCCGGCAGCAGCCGCCGCATCGGCGCGCAGGCCACCCCGGCGCGGCGCGATTCCTTCACCGCGGCGAAGCGGTTGAGCATCTCCTCGCTGGGCTCGGCCGCCGTCAGGGCGCCGCCGTGGGCGTCGTCCAGGAAGCGCACGAACTCCACCGGCGCGTCGCGCAGCGTCCATCCCTCGTCCAGCGCCTGGGCGAGCAGCGACAGGTCGGCCGACGTGTAGAACTCCTGCCGGGCGCCGCCGTCCACCGCCAGGGTCACCGGCCGGTCGAGGTCCACCGGGCCGTCGAACACCACGTGCAGCGTCGTGCAGGCGGCGTCGCGCACCAGGCTGACCACCACCTCGCCATGGCCGCCGCGGTTGTTGGCGTAGCCCTGCACGGTGCTGGCGCTGCAACGGCGGGCCGGGCCGCTGCCGGTGCATTCCACGCTCCAGGGCTCCGCCGCCGTTGCCGGCGCCGCCCCGAACGGCGCCGCCGCCAGAAGCGCGCCCAGCACCGGGAAAGCCAACCACCGCACCATCGCCCAGAGACCTTTCGCCGCGATCCCCGCCGGTGCCGCGTGGCGGGTTGTCGGGAACGGTAATCGTCATGGACTTTCGCCACCGTTAACGGGCCCACACCCGGGCTGTGACCTTTGCCCTGCGCCGTTCGGCCGCTTGAGCGGTTCACGGCATGGGGCTACGCTTCCGGCAAAACCACGCCGGCAACGGCCGGATCACAACGCGGAAGGGAAGAGACATCATGGATGGGAGCACGGGCCCCGCGGCGGAGATGCGGCCGAACGACCTCGCCGCCTACTGGATGCCGTTCACCGCGAACCGCCAGTTCAAGGCCGCCCCCCGCCTGCTGGTGAGCGCGGAGGGCATGCACTACACCACGCACGACGGGCGCCGCGTGCTGGACGGCACGGCCGGGCTGTGGTGCTGCAACGCCGGCCACGCGCGGCCGAGGATCGTGGAGGCCGTGCAGAGGCAGGTCGCCGAACTGGACTACGCGCCGCCCTTCCAGATGGGCCACCCGCGCCAGTTCTCGCTGGCCAACCGCCTGACGCGGCTGATGCCTGGCGACCTCGACCATGTGTTCTACACCAACTCCGGTTCGGAATCGGTGGACACGGCGCTGAAGATCGCGCTGGCCTACCACCGCGCGCGGGGGGAGGGGACGCGCTTCCGCTTCATCGGGCGCGAGCGCGGCTACCACGGGGTCGGCTTCGGCGGCCTGTCGGTGGGCGGCATCGTCGGCAACCGCAAGGCCTTCGCCCCGGCCATGCTGCCGGGCGTCGACCACCTGCCGCACACCCACGATCGGGAGAAGCAGGCGTTCACCCGCGGCCAGCCGGAATGGGGCGCCCACCTCGCCGATGAGCTGGAGCGCATCGTGGCGCTGCACGACGCCTCCACCATCGCTGCGGTGATCGTCGAGCCGGTGGCCGGCTCCACCGGCGTGCTGCTGCCGCCCAAGGGCTATCTGGAGAAGCTGCGGGCCATCTGCGACCGGCACGGCATCCTCCTGATCTTCGACGAGGTCATCACCGGCTTCGGCCGTCTGGGATCCTCCTTCGCCGTGGAGCGCTTCGGCGTGGTGCCGGACATGGTGACGGTCGCCAAGGGCATCACCAACGGCGTGGTGCCGATGGGCGCGGTGTTCGTGCGCGGCGCCGTGCACGACGCGCTGATGACCGGGCCGGAGCATGTGATCGAACTGTTCCACGGCTACACCTACTCCGGCCACCCGCTGGCCTGCGCGGCGGCCGAGGCGACGCTGGACACCTATGAGGAGGAGGGCCTGTTCGAGCGCGCCTGCGGGCTGGAGGAGTACTGGGCCGACGCGCTCCACAGCCTGAAGGGCCTGCCGCACGTGGTGGACCTGCGCAACATCGGCCTCGTCGGCGCGGTGGAGCTGGAGCCGCGGCCGGGCGAGCCCGGCAAGCGCGCCTACGAGACGTTCGTGAAGGCGTACGAGAAGGGCATCCTGGTGCGCACCACCGGCGACATCATCGCCCTGTCGCCGCCCCTGATCATCGAGAAGGAGCACATCGACGAGCTGGTCGGCACGCTGGCGACGGTGCTGCGGGGCATCGCGTAGGCGGACGTGCGTGATGTTGGGCCGCGCTTCGCTTGGCGCTGTTCGGCGAAAAGCCGCTCAGCCGTTCAGGGCGGCCATGACGGCGCCGAGGAGCGGCGGGCCGGCGACGGTGCCCAGGGCGAAGCCGACGGCCAGCCCCAGCGCCGCCATGGCCAGCCCGATGCCCGTCCGGGACCGGCGGCCCGACGACGCGCCATAGTCGGACGCGTCGTCTGCCGCGCCGGCCGGGCCGGGCCGCTGCGCGCCGGCGTAGGAGGCGTCGGTGTCGGCATGCCAGGTGCGGATGCGATCCAGGGCGGGCTTCAGTTCGGCATCGGACGGGGCATGGCCGCGCCCTCCGACGATCTCCGCCGCCAGGGCCAGGAAGCGCCCGGCCGTCCGCCCGTCGGGGTTGAAGATGGTGGCCGGCATGCGCCGGTACGTCGCCTTCACCACGTCCACGTCGTAGGGGATGGCGGTGCGGAACATCAGGTTGGCGTAGGAGGCGCGCAACTGGCTCAGCGATTCCCGCCCGACCTCGTCGTTGGTGATCGACATCATCAGGATGCCGGCGACCTGGAGGTTGGGGTTCATGCCCTTCTGGATGTGCTCGACCACGGACATCGTGCGCTGCAGGCCGTCCAGCGCGTAGCGGCCGGGGAACACCGGCAGGACCAGCCGGTCGGACGCGGCGAGTGCGCCGGCCGCCAGATGACCCAACGCGGGCGGGCAATCGATCACGATGTAGTCGGGCGGGTCGTTCGAGAAGTGCAGGGCCCGCCGCAGACCGCGCTGCGACCCGCCGCGCGGGACGTCCAGGGCGTGTTCCAGGGAGTACAGCTTGCGCGCGCCGACGATCATCGACAGCCCGTCGAAGGCGGTCGGCGTCACCGCGTCCTCGACGAAGACCTCGTTGTTCAGCAGGTCGTTGATCCCGACCTTGGCCTTGCCGGCCAGGAGGAAGTTGCTGGTGGCGCTGCTCTGCGGATCGAAGTCGATGAGGACGACGCTCTTGCCCAGCGCGGCCAGACCGATGGCGAGGTTGACCGCCGTGGTCGTCTTGCCGACGCCGCCCTTCTGGTTGTAGACCGACAGGATCGTCGGTTGCCGCGTCAGCGGCGAGTCGAAGACGTCGTCCTGGTCCTGCATCTCGATTCCGTTTCTTCGTTGGCCGCCGCGAAGGACCGGCCCTACTTCCGCTCCCAGACCTTCGTCTCGATGTAGCGGCTGGCGAGGAAGCGGTAGGTCATCTTCTGGAGCTGCTCGATCTGCTGCGAGCGTTCGACCGGCACGCCGTCCCAGGCCTGGAGCAGATCCTCCCACTCGATCAGGCGGCCGCGCAGGTCGTCGCGGATCTTGCGGATGAAGGTGACCGTCGTCTGGAAGTCCTTCAGCGCGCCGACGATCTCGCCGGTCTGCGCGTCGGCCTGATCGAAGATGGAGTCGAACTCCCGCAACGGCCGCTTGATCAGCCCCTGCATGCGCTGCAATTCCGAACAGAAGGTGCGGTCGGTCCGGTAGATCTGAGTCATCTTCGTCAGCGCGTCGCCGATGGCGCGGATGTGCTTGAAGCGGTCGCGCAGCGCCTCGATGTACGACAGCTCCTGCGTCAGGTCGTCGATGCGGTCGTTGATGTACTGCTCGGCGTTGGCATCCTCGATGCCCAGCTTCTCGGCGATCTGCTTGAACGCGGCCTTCAGGCGCTGCTTGGTCTGCGGATCCTCGACGATCTGCTCCAGCTCCTCCAGGTCGACGACGATCATTTCGGAGCCGGTGATCCAGGAGACGAGCTGCACCGTCAGCCGCCCGCGCGCGATCATCCGGTGCTTGTCCTCGACCGACCACGAGGCGGTGCCGTCCAGCAGCTCGCCGGGGATCTTCTCGCCCGGGCGGATCTGCTTCACGTAGTGCAGGCCCTTCGCCACGGTTTCCAGCAGCCGGGCGTCGTGCGAATCCTCGGCGATCTGGAAGGATTCCTTCAGCGTGTTGAAGGGCAACGTCGCCTTCAAGTCGCCCAGCAGGATGTTCAGCACCGGTTCCTTGCTGTTCGACTCGACCGCGAAAAACGCGGCCGGCAGGCTGAACACCTTGTGCTGGAAGTCGAAATGCGTCTCCCGCATCGGCGGAGCGTCGTCGCTCTGCGGGTCGGCGGCGGCGGCGGCGATGTTGGACAGGTCGGTCATGAATCCGGCGGTCGTGAAGACGTCATATCCGTACAGATAAACCACATGGGGTGCAACGTCGTTGCGGTGCTGTGTCGCTGCCCCTACAGCAGGTCGCGCAGGCGGAACCACAGCATCGCCAGGACGAGGGCGGGCGTGCGCAGACGCTGGCCGCCGGGGAACGGCGTGTGGGGGATGCGCGCGAACACGTCGAAACGGCCGGCGGCGCCGGCCACCGCCTCGGCGATCAGGCGCCCGGCGAGGCCGGCCAGCGCCACCCCGTGCCCAGAGTAGCCGTGCGCGTAGTAGACGCGGGGGTCCAGCCGGCCCAGTTGGGGCATGCGGTTCATGGTGATGGCGACCCGGCCCGACCAGTGGAAGGCCACCGCCACGTCCTTCAGCTGGGGGAAGACGCGCAGCATCTTGAGGCGCAGCACCTCCCGGCTGCCCGGCGTGTCGCGGCCGGAGTAATTGGCGCCGCCGCCGAACAGCAGCCGGTGGTCGCTGGTGCGGCGGAAGTAGTCGAGCACGAAGTTCATATCGGCCACCGCCGCGTCGTTGGGCAGCAGCGCGCGGGCGCGCTCCGCCCCCAGGGGCTCGGTGGCGATGATCTGCGTGGCGACGGGCATGATCATGCCGGCCATCTCCGGCACCAGCCCGCCCAGATAGGCGTTGCCGGCCAGCACCAGGAACCGCGCCTGCACGCGCCCCCGCGCCGTCGCCGCCGCCGGCCGCGCGCCGGTGTCCAGCGCCACGACGCGCGAGTCCTCGAACACCCGCACGCCCGCCGCGACGCAGGCGTCGGCGAGGCCGAGGGCGTAGTTGAGCGGGTGCAGGTGGCCGCTGCCCTCGTCGAACAGCCCGCCGACGTAGCACGGGCTGCCCACCATGGCGGCGACGCCGTCGCGGTCGAGCCGCTTCAGGTGCGGGTAGCCGTAGGCGTCGCGCATCTCGCGCACGACCGCGTCCAGCTCGGCGAGGTGGCGTTCCTTGACCGCCGCCAGGACGAAGCCGCGGGTCAGGTCGCAGCGGATGCCGTGCTTCTCCACCCGTTCCCACAGCTGCGCCGTGGCTTCCTCGGCCAGTTGCCAGAGCAGGCGCGCGTCGTCGCGGCCCATCCAGCGCTCGACGTCGGCCATCGGCTTGTTGTAGCCGGTGATGATCTGCCCGCCGTTGCGGCCCGAGGCGCCCCAGCCGACCCGCTCAGCCTCCAGCAGCACGACGTCCATGCCGCGCTCGGCCAGTTCGAGCGCGGTCATCAGGCCGGTGTAGCCGCCGCCGACCACGCACACGTCGCAGCCGACCGTGCCCTCCAGGGCGGGGTGCGGAGGATGCGGGTTGGCGCTCGCGGCGTACCAGGAACGGGCGTGGCGCCGGGCCGTCATGCGCTGGGGATACGGGGCGGACGCGCGGGCGTCAACGGCGGCTTGGGCATGGCTGGTTTTCAGGCTTTGCTTTCAGGCTTTGGCCGGCATCCTTCGAGGATGTCTTAAAACCGTCTCTCATTCCCACTGGCGTCCGCCCCCCGTCACAACCCATATTGAAGGCGGAGCCCACATTCGGAGGCGTCCGCGTCCGGCGCGGATCGATTGGTTCATGGCGTTCATGGATGATTTCATCAAGAAGAACCGCATTACCGAGGTCGAGTGTCTGGTGCCCGACATGTCGGGAATCGCGCGCGGCAAGATCGTGCCGGCCGAGAAGTTCCTGCGCATCCTGCGCGATCGCGGCCTGCGCCTGCCCGAGGCGATCTTCGTGCAGACGGTGACCGGCGACTATCCCGAGGACGAGGACGTCACCTCGGACGAGAACTCCGACATCTACATGATCCCGGACGAGCGCACGATCCGCTTCGTCCCCTGGTACGAGGAGCCGACGGCGCAGGTCATCACCGACTGCGTCTACGCCGACGGCAAGCCGGTGGATTTCTCGCCGCGCCACGTGCTGAAGCGCGTGCTGTCGCTGTACGAGGAGCGCGGCTGGAAGCCCATCGTGGCGCCGGAGCTGGAGTTCTTCCTGGTCCAGGTCAACAAGGACCCCGACTATCCGCTGCTGCCGCCGGTGGGGCGCAACGGCCGGGTGGAAAGTGGCCGGCAGGCCTTCGGCATCGACGCCGTCAACGAGTTCGATCCGGTGTTCGAGGACGTCTACGATTATTGCGAAGCGCAGGACATCGACATCGACACGCTGACGCACGAGGCCGGCGCCGCGCAGATCGAGATCAACTTCAACCACGGCGACGCGCTGGAACTGGCCGATCAGGCGTTCCTGTTCAAGCGCACGGCGCGCGAAGCGGCGATGCGCCACCAGATCTACGCCACCTTCATGGCCAAGCCCATGCAGAACGAGCCGGGCAGCGCCATGCACATCCACCAGTCCGTCGTCGACGTGGAGAACGGGCGCAACCTGTTCGCCAACCCCGACGGCAGCGACAGCGCCCTGTTCATGGCGCACATCGCCGGCATGCAGAAGTACCTGCCGTACGTGATGCCGCTGCTGGCGCCCAACGTGAACTCCTACCGCCGGCTGGTGCCCAACTCGGACGCGCCGATCAACGTGCACTGGGGCCGTGACAACCGCACGACCGGCCTGCGCGTGCCGGTGTCGGCCCCCGATTCCCGCCGGGTGGAGAACCGCGTGGCCGGCGCCGACGCCAACCCCTACCTCGCCATCGCCGCGTCGCTGGCGTGCGGGTACCTGGGCATGGTGCAGGGGCTGGAGCCGAACGACCCGGTGAAGGGCTCGGCCTACCGCCTCGCCTTCACGCTGGCCCGCCACCAGAGTGACGCCCTGGCCAAGTTCAACGGCTGCAAGCCGGTGAAGGAGGTCTTCGGCGAGAAGTTCATCGCCGCCTTCACCTGTGTGAAGGAGGCGGAGTACGTGGCGTATCAGCGCGTTATCAGCTCGTGGGAACGGGAAAACCTGCTGCTGAACGTGTAGGATGGGGGCATGGACCGCGCGCCCGACGACACCCGCATCGGCCGCCTGCTGCGCCGGCGCGCCGAGACGCG
>DASWVP010000498.1:0-6339 GCA_036401175.1 Azospirillum sp.
GCAGCGTCGGCTTCCGCGAGGTGGCCGAGGCCGCCGGCCGCATCGTGGCGGCGGCGCGGCGCGGCGACGCGGCGGGAGTCGGCGCCGATTCCGTGGACGCGCTGGCCGCCGCGCTGGAGCGCATGCGCCAGCAGTACGCCCCGCCCGACGCGACGGAACCCCAGGAAGCCGTGCCGCAGGGAGCCGTGCCATGGCAGGTGCCGTAACGGCCCTCGTGGTCGATGACGAGGCGATGAACCGGGCCGTCGTCGCCGGCCATCTGGCGCGGCTGGGCTACGCCACCATCGACGCCGCCGACGGCGCGGAGGCGTGGCGAATCCTGAAGTCGCGGCGCCAGGACGTCCACGTCGTCCTGCTCGACCGGCGCATGCCGGGCCTGGACGGCATGGCATTCCTGGAGCTGCTGCGCGGCGATCCCGAACTCGCGCGGATTCCGGTGATCATGCAGACCAATGCCGATTCCTCCAGCGACGTGGCGGAAGCGATCCAGGCCGGCGTCTTCTATTACCTGACCAAGCCGTACGACGGCGAGCTGCTGCGCTCCGTGGCGTCCGCGGCGGTGGAGGATTACACGCGCCTGCGGCGCCTGGAGGGCGACGTGCGCTCGCGCACCGATGCGATGGGCCTGCTGCAGTCCGGCTGCTTCAGCTTCCGCACGCCGCGCGACGCGCACAACCTGGCGATCACCCTGGCCGCCGCCAGCCCGAACGCGCGCAAGCTGGCCTTCGGTCTGATGGAACTGCTGATGAACGCCGTCGAGCACGGCAACCTCGGCATCGGCTTCGCGACCAAGAGCCGGCTGAAGGCGTCGAACATGCTGACCCGCGAAATCGAAGCGCGGCTGTCGCTCACCGCCAACCGCGACAAGCACGCCACCGTGCGGTTCGAGCGCGACGCCGCGCGCATCACCTACACCATCACCGACCAGGGCCGGGGCTTCGACTGGCGGCCCTTCCTCGACAGGAACGCCGGCCGCGCGCGGGAAACGCACGGCCGCGGCATCGCGCTGGCGCGTGGCGTCAGCTTCGACGACCTGCAATACCTCGGCTGCGGCAACACCGTGGTCGGCACCATCGAGATCGCCCGGCACACTTCCCCATAGGTCGGGCCCATAGGTCGGGTCCATAGGTCGGGTCAGGTGCCGGCGGGACCTCGCCCCCGCCGGCCGGGACGCGTGTCCTACGCGTCCTCGGCTTCGCGCTGGGCGCGGCGCTTCTCGATGGAATAGCCGATCCAGATGGAAATCTCGTACAGCGCCAGCATCGGTATGGCGAGGCTGACTTGGCTGATCACGTCGGGCGGCGTCAGGATGGCGGCGGCGACGAAGACGAAGACGATCGCGTAACGCCGCTTTTCCCGCAGCGCCTTCGTGCTCAGCAGCCCGGCGCGGATCAGCAGGGTCAGCAGCACGGGAAGCTGGAAGGCGATGCCGAAGGCGAAGATCAGCGCCATGACCAGCGACAGGTACTCGCCGACGCGCGCCTCGAACTCGATGGGCAGTTCGCCCGGCCCGGTCGGCTGGAACTCGAAGCCCAGGAAGAACCTCCAGGCCATCGGGAACACGAAGTAGTAGACCATCGCCCCGCCCAGGAAGAACAGGAACGGCGTCGCCGCCAGGAAGGGCAGGAAGGCCTTGCGCTCGTGCTTGTACAGGCCGGGCGCCACGAACATCCAGATCTGGCTGGCGATGATCGGGAAGGACAGGAAGCAGCCGGCCCAGAACCCGACCTTGACATAGGTGAAGAACGCCTCGGTCAGGCCGGTGTAGATCATCCGGCGCCCCTGCCCCGCCAGGATGTCGGCGAGCGGCTGCACCAGGAAATTGTAAATTTTGTCCGACACCGCGTAGCACAGCAGGAACGCCAGCAGCAGCGCGCCCACGGAATACATCAGCCGGTTGCGCAGCTCGATCAGATGATCGATCAGCGGCATCTTGCTGTCGTTGAGGTCGTCGGGAAGTTCGGTCGGGGTTTCCGTAGCCACGGCGGTCACACGGTCTTGTCAGGCGTGGCGGGCGGCGCCGCCGCAGCGGTCACCGGTTCAGGGGCGGTCACCGGTTCGGGCGCGGTCACCGGCGGTTCGGTGGCCGGCTTCGGCTGCTCCTCTTCCGGCGGGCTGCCGGCATAGCCGGCGACCCCGCTGGCTTCGGGCGGCAGCTCGAACGCCGCCTTCACGTCGCCGGTGGGATCAATGGTCTTCTCGACCTCGCGGGCGATGTTGAAGTCGCGCGCTTTCAGCGCCTGCTTCTTCAGGTCGTCCAATTCCGCCTCGCGCATCATGTCGTCGATGTGGGACTGGAAATCGCGCGCCACGAAGCGCGCCTTCCGCACCCACTTGCCGAGCGTGTAGATGGCCGAGGGCAGGTCCTTCGGGCCGATGATGACCAGGGCCACCGCCGCGATGACCATTATTTCCGACCAGCCGATGTCGAACATGCGTCCTCAAGTCTCGCGGCGCCGCGCCGCCACACCCCTACGGGTGCGGGCGCGGCGCGGGATACGGCCCGTATCAGGTGCGGGCCGCCTCGTCCTTCTTCACGCCCGCATCCTTCACGCCGGCATCGGCCGGCGGCGCGGGCTGGTTCGGCAGGACCTTGGCGTCGGCGCCCGGCGCCGCCGTCTCGTCCTCGTCCTTGAGGCCGGCCTTGAAGTTCTTGATGCCCTTGGCGAGGTCACCCGCCACCTTCGGCAGCTTTCCGGCGCCGAACAGCAGCAGGACGATGACCAGAACCACAAGCCAATGCCAAATACTGAAGCTACCCATGACACCCTTTTCCTGAGCGGAGGCCTCCCATACGGGGCGGCACTATGGCAGAAAGCGCATCCCCGACGCAACGATGGGGGGCCGGGATGCCTTACGAATCAGGTAGGTATTCTGACTGAAAGTGCGTAGCCCCATCCATCAAAAAACGCTAATCCTCGACGTCGTCGCGTTCTTCGGCCACCGGCAGCTCCGCTTCGCCGCTCGCTGCCCCCACGCCGTACAGAACCGGGCGCGAATCGAGCAGGCCGGCGGCGCGCAGCTCTTCGACACCCGGCAGGTCGCGCAGCGATTCGAGGCCGAAATGGTCGAGGAAGTGGTCGGTGCTGATCCAGGTCAGCGGCCGGCCCGGCGTCTCGCGGCGCCGTCCGGGGCGAATCCAGCCGTGCTCCATCAGGATGTCGAGCGTGCCCTTGCTGGTCGCCACGCCGCGGATCTGCTCGATCTCGGCGCGGGTGACCGGCTGGTGGTAGGCGATGATCGCCAGCGTCTCGATGGCCGCGCGGGAGAGCTTGCGGGAAACCTCCTCCTCCTGGCGCAGCATGGGCGCCAGATCGGCCGCCGTACGGAACGCCCAGCCCCCGCCGGTGCGCACGAGGTTGACGCCGCGCGGCGCGTAGTGCCGGCGCAGGTCGTCCAGCAACGCTGCCACGTTGGCGCCGGGGCCGAGCCGGCCGCCCAGCGTCTCCTCGTCGACCGGGTCGGCGGAGGCGAACAGCAGCGCCTCCAGCAGGCGCAGCTTCTGCACCTTCGCCTCGACCTCTTCGGAGTTTTTGACCTCTTCGATCATTCCTCGTCCCTCGGGCGGGCGCGGCGCACCCAGATCGGCGCGAAGGCGCCGTCCTGCCGCAGTTCCACCTGCCCCGCCTTGGCCAGTTCCAGCGTCGCCGCGAAGTGCGCGGCCAGCGCGGAACGCCCCATCAGGGTGCCCTGCATCCCGCCCGGCAGGAAGCTTGCCAGGGTCGTCCAGTCCGGCATGCGGCCCAGCATCCCGGACAGGCGGTTGACCGCGTCCTCGATGGAGTAGAGCCGCATCGGCTCGACGTGCAGCACCGAGGTTTCCTTGCGCCGCTTGTGCTCGCCATAGGCCTTCAGCAGATCATAGAGCGTCACCTGGAACACCGACTTGCGCAGGATGTCGATGTCCTCCGGGGCGCCGCGGGCGAACACCTCCACCCCCAGGCGCGGCCGCGCCAGCAGCTTGACCGACGCCTCCTTCATCGCCTCCAGGCGGCGGAGCTGGAAGGCCAGCGCTTCCGCCATCTCCTGGCCGGAGGGCTCGTCCTCCTCCGGCTCGGGGATCAGCAGGCGCGACTTGAGGTAGGCCAGCCACGCCGCCATGACCAGATAGTCGGCCGCCAGCTCCAGCCGCACCTTGCGCACCTCGGCGATGAAGGCGAGGTACTGGTCGGCCAGATCGAGGATGGAGATCTTCGCCAGATCGACCTTCTGCTCGCGCGCCAGCATGAGCAGCATGTCGATCGGCCCCTCGAAGCCGTCCAGCGCCAGGACCAGATGCTCGGCGGCGGTGAGTTCGCGCGGCGGGTCCTCGGCGAACCCGTCCTCAGCCATGCCCGGTGATCTCCAGGATGATCTTGAACAGCGCCTCGACCGGCGGCCAGATGATCCAACGGAAGACGTCCAGGTTGTAGCCCATCTCCCGCCCCAGCAGCGGCAGCAGGAACAGCGCGCCGATCAGGATCAGCAGGCCGAATCGCTCCAGCCGCGCCAGCGGGAAGGCCAGCGCGTCCGGCAGCACCCCCACCGCCACCCGCCCGCCGTCCAGCGGCGGCAGCGGGATCATGTTGAAGACCGCCAGGATCAGGTTGATGAGGACGGAGATTTCCAGGTTCGCCAGGAACCATTCCTGACCGATCGCCGGCACCGCCGGGGCCAGATGGATGAGCAGCGCCGAGACGACGGCCAGCGCGATGTTGGTGCCGGGACCGGCCAGCGCCACCCACACCATGTCGCGCCTGGGGTGGTGCAGGCGGCCGAAGTTCACCGGTACCGGCTTGGCCCAGCCGAACAGGAAACCGCTGGTCAGGTACATCAGCGCCGGCACGATGATGGTGCCGAACAGGTCGACGTGGCGCAGCGGGTTGAAGCTGACCCGCCCCAGGCGCAGCGCCGTGTCGTCGCCCAGTCGCCAGGCGACGAAGCCGTGCGCGGCCTCGTGCATGGTGATGGCGATCACCACCGGAAGGACGATGGTGGTGAGGCGGACCAGACTGTCTTCCATAGCGGCTTTCCCGTTACACCGTCAGGTCGGCAAGCAAGGCGTCGAAGCGTGCGCGCAGCGCGGCGGCGTCCACCGGGGCCGGCACCTGTCGCACCGCCTGCGCGCGCGCCCAGCGCTGCGCCGCCGCGTAGCTCAGCGGCGGGGCGGCCTGCGCCACCAGCTCCATCTCCGCCATGTCGCCGTTGCAGTGCAGCGCGACGTCGCAGCCGGCCGCCAGGACGGCCCGCGTGCGCTCGCCCGCGTCGCCCGACAGGGCGCCCATCGACAGATCGTCGCTGAACAGCAGCCCGTCGAATCCGATGGCCGGCCCGCGCACCACGTCCCTGATGATGGTGGCCGAGGTGCTGGCCGGCTGCGTCGGGTCCAGCGTCTTCAGCACCACGTGCGCCACCATGCCCAGCGGCATGTCGGCAAGGTCGCGGAAGGGCGCGAAGTCGGTCGTCTCCAGCGCCTCGCGCGGGGCATCGACCACCGGCAGTTCCGCATGGCTGTCGGCGAAGGCGCGGCCGTGGCCGGGGATGTGCTTGATCACCGGCAGCACGCCGCCGGCCATCATCCCCTCGCACGCGGCGCGGGCCAGCTCGGCCACCAGCGCCGGATCGCGGGCGAAGGCGCGGTCGCCGATCACGTCGTGCGCCCCTTCCACCGGCACGTCGCACACCGGCGCGCAATCCACCGTGATGCCCACGTCGTGCAGCATGTGCGCCAGCAGGCGCCCGTCCAGCCATGCCGCCTCGCGGCCCGCCACGGCGTCGCGCTCGGCCAGCCGGCCGATGGCGCGGGCCGGCGGAAAGGCCGGCCAGTGCGGCGGGCGCAGGCGGGCGACGCGCCCGCCTTCCTGGTCGATCAGCACGGGCGCATCGGGGCGCCCGACCGACGCCCGCAGGTCGGCGACCAGCGCACGCACCTGTTCGGGCGTCTCGCAGTTGCGGCGGAAGAGGATGAACCCCAGCGGGTCGGCCCGGCGCAGGAAGGCGCGCTCGTCGGCCGACAGGACCGGGCCGGCACAGCCGAGGATGGCGGCGCGCGGCCGCGGCGCTTTAGGGACGGACAAGCACGCACCCCACGTTCTGCGCCTTGAGCTGGGCGCAGATCGCCCTGGCCCGCGCTTCATCCACGCTGCCGCCCTGGACGCGGTAGAAGATCCCCTTCTCGCCCAGATCCGCCTTGGCGACGTTGAGGCTGAGCCCGCCCAGCGCGTCGGCGTACCGGCCGGCGAGGCGCTTCCATTCCGACTGCGCCTCCGCCTCGCTGCGCACCGAGGCGAGCTGGATGCGAAAGCCGCCCGCGCCGCCCGATGCGGCGGGCTTGGCCGCCTGCGGGGCGGCGAGCGCGCC
>DASWVP010000499.1:0-1801 GCA_036401175.1 Azospirillum sp.
GTCCTGCTGGGTCCCGGCGCGGGAATCGGCGTGCACACCCGCGCCCGCGTGCTGGCGGCGCTGGCGGCGGGCAAGTCCGGGGTGCTCGACGCCGACGCGCTGACCTCCTTCGCCGACGCGCCGGCCGACCTGCTTGACCGCCTAAAGGGGCGCCTGGACGGGCGCTGGGTGCTCACCCCGCACGACGGCGAGTTCGCCCGCCTCTTCGACGCGCCGGGCGACAAGCTGGCCCGCGTCCGCGCCGCGGCGGCGCGAAGCGGCGCGGTGGTGCTGTTGAAAGGGGCGGACACGGTGATCGCGGCGCCCGACGGCCGCGCCGCCGTCAACGCCAACGCCCCGCCCGACCTTGCCACGGCCGGTGCCGGGGATGTGCTGGCGGGGTTCGTGCTGGGCCTGCTGGCGCAGGGCATGCCGGCGTTCGAGGCCGCCTGCGCCGCCGTCTGGCTGCATGGCGCGACCGGCACGGAGGTCGGGCCGGGGCTGATCGCCGAGGATTTGCCGGATGCGCTGCCGGCCGTGCTGCGGCGCCTGCGGGGCGGGGGCCGTTCGTAGACCGGACGGGGTTACCGCCCGGACCGGTCTTCCATGGCGGCGAGCCAGGCCGCCGTCTCGGTGTGGACGACGGCGATCTTGGCCGCCTCAGTCGGGTCGACCTCGCGCCGCATCTCCCGCTCGAACATCGTCAGCAGGCGGCGGCGCCCGCCGCGCCCGTCCATGCACTGGCGGAGCAGCAGGGCCGCGGCGCCGGGGGACACCCCCTCGTGCCGGGCGATCAACGCGACCTGATCGGCGAGCAGCGCGGTGATGGAAAAGGCGGCCGGGTTGGATTGCAGAGGCACGAGCTGTCTCCTTGTGCCGACGGGGCGCGCCGGCAGGTCGAAGCTACGGAGGGGACGGTCGGTCGCTCAGGCGGCACGGTCGAGGCGCGGTTCGAGGACCGGTTCGGCCATGCGGGCGCGCCGGCTGCGGCGCGCCGTCTCCATGACGCGCCGGACGTCGGCGCGCGTCAGCCCGTCGCGCGCGAGGAGCAGGTCGACGATCGGATCGTCCAGCAGGTGTTCCACCATGGTCCGCCCGTTCTGGGTCCGCCCGTCCTGCTTCAGCATGCCACGTCCTCCCGGTTAGGGTCGCCCTGCACCGCCGCGATCGCGCCGCGGAGTGAATTTGTTACAGATTTGACGCAAATGTTATTGCGCATTCACACAGTACGGATCAGACAAAACGCCGCCGTCTTCAAGATGATTGCCCATGGACCGATTGTGGTCAAGCCGTAGGGCATCCGCCAGAAGTATGATCGGGCGTCGAGATCTTCATACCACGTCTATGCGTAAGAGCGTCGTCTATGCGAAAGAGCGTTCCGGCGCCGCGCTATGGCGGGGATTGCGCCATCGGTCTTGTCCGACCAATGTCGCGCGATCGGCCTCTTCGGGCAATCCTCACAAGGGAGATAGGACCGCCGCCGGTCGGCAGCCAGTTGGATTGAGTCCTCCGGGGGAGGTGCCGCCTTCGCCTTCCGGCCGAACCGCCCGCGCCGGCACCTGTCCGGCCGTTTGGGGTAACCGTCCGGCGATGCGCCTGTCTGGAGGGCCTAGGCCCGCCTTCCCACTTGCCCGAGCGTGGCACGAACGGCAGACTTCCATGCATGAGCGAGACCGACAGCACCATGCCCGCCGGGCCGGCGGTGGAACCGCAGGGCGCTCCGCCGCCCGGCCTGCTCGATCGGGCGTTGGAGAACCTGTGGGCGCGCTGGCGCGACATCGCCGCCTCGGCCCGCACCGCCGTGGGCGCCGCGCCGCGCCCG
>DASWVP010000500.1:0-57301 GCA_036401175.1 Azospirillum sp.
TCGGCCTCGCCGGCCCGTCCGGCGTAGCGCAGGGCGTTGACCGCCACCTTGGCGGCGGCGCCGATGCAGCCGCCGATCCATGCCTCGCTGCGCACCGTGCGCAGCATCTCCTGCTGTTCGCGCAGCAGCGTGACGACGGCCGGGGGCAGGTCCACGGAGGCGGCGGGGGCCACGGCGACGGGCGGCGGCGCGGGTTCGGGCGCCACCGGCCGCGATCCGGTGGCGAAGGCCGTCACCAGACTGCCGACCAGCCGGTCGCCGACCGACGCGTTCGGCGCCAGCCGGACGATCCAGCGCAGCATCGCGCCGTCGCCGGCGTCCTCAAGGCTCTCCAGCAGCGCCGACGCGGCGTCGGCCAGCGCCGCCCGGTCGCCGCGCTCGTGGTGCACGACCAGCGCGTCCGCCACCTCCCGCGCCGCCGGATCGCCGGACGGCGGCCCGGCGAACTGGATCAGGTGCTCCGCCGCGACCTCGACGACCTCCGACTGGCTGGCGACGTAGCGCATCAGGTGCTGCACCTCGCCCTTCGGCGCCGAACTCAGCGCGCGGAAGCCGATGGTGCAGGAGAACGGGTCGCACTCCGCCAGCGGCGGCCAGGCGTCGGGCGCCTCCACCTCCAGATGCAGCCGCTCGGGCACTTGGCGGACCAGGGCCAGCGGGTCGTCGCCCTTGAAGAAGCACTGCGGTTCCGGCCGGTAGGACACGGCGACGATGGGCGCGCCGGTCAGCGCGGTGCGCTCGACGGCGTCCAGCAGGACCGGTTCGGGAAGCAGGCCCAGCCAGTCGGGCAGGCGCGGCGGCGGCGCCACGATCACCTCGGCGTGCACGCCCGGCTGCGGGCCGCCGAGCCACGCGCGCAGGGCGGCGATGACCGGCGCCCCCCGCTCGGCCGCGTCGTCGGGAAGCGCGCCGGTGTCCTCGATGCGGTCGAGCCAGCCGCCGACGAGGTCGAGCGCGGCCAGAATCTGGTCGAGCATCGCCGGCTCCAGCATGAGCCGCAGCTCGCGCAGGGTCACCAGCAGGTCTTCGCCGGCGTGCAGGACCGCCGTCAGCGCCGGAAAGTCGAACAGGCCGGAAGACCCCTTCAGCGTGTGGACGGAGCGGAACACCCCGTTCAGCAGCTCCGCGCTGCGGGGCGCGCGCTCCAGCCCCAGCAGGCCGTCGGTCGTGGCGGCGATCTGCTCGCGGGCCTCGACGAGGAATTGGGCGAGAAGCGGATTCATCGCTCGGCTGCTCCCGTCATGATGCCCGCGAACAGGCGCAGGTCGTCCTGGCTGATCGGCTTGACGAGGTAGAGGTTCACCCCCGCCGCGCGCCCCGCCGCGATGTCCTTGTCCCGGTTCAGCGTGCTGGTCATCAGCACGGGCAGGCAGGCGATCTCGTCGATCGTGCGGAGTTTGTGCACGAAGCTGAGCCCGTCCATCTTCGGCATGTTGACGTCGACGATGACGAGGTCGAACGGCTCCGTCAGCGCCTTCTCCAGCCCCTCGATTCCGTTGAACGCCTCGACGACGGCGAAGCCGTTCGACTCCAGGGCCTGGCGGTAGTAGGCGCGGACCAGCGCGGCGTCGTCGATGACCAGCAGGCGCTTGGCCCGGACCGGCCGGATCGGGGTCACGTTGCCTTCGCTCATTTTGGGGGCCTCTGATAGACGATCGCGTCCGGGAAGCGCCGGACATCGAACAGCGGGGAGATGCGGCTCATGGATTCGGAATGCCCCAGGCAGACGAACCCGCCGGGCGACAGGCTCTCGAACATGCTTTCCGCCGTTTCGCGCCGCGACACGTCGTCGAAATAGATCAGCATGTTCCGGCAGAAGATGACGTCGATGTCGGTCATCGCGGCCATCTGCGCCTTGTCGGAGGCGTTGAGGCGGGTGAACTCGATCGACCCGCGCAGCGATTCGGCGATGCGCCAGCGGTCGTCGGGAAGGCGCTGGAAATAGCGGTCCAGCACCCGTTTCGGCAGCTTCTGCACGGAACGCGCGTCGTAGACGCCTTCGCGGGCCGCCGCGAGCACCTTGGTGTCGATGTCCGATGCCAGGATCTCGACGTTGTAATGGTCGACGTCCGCCCAGTTCTCCAGAAGCCAGATGGCGATGGAGTACGGCTCCTCGCCGGTCGAGCAGGGCAGCGACCAGATCCGCACCGACTGGCCGTGGCGCTTGCGGCGGACGACTTCGGGCAGGATCGCGTCGGCCAGACAGGAGAACTGGTGCTCCTCGCGCCAGAAATAGGTTTCGTTGACCGTCAGGCTGTTGACGATCTCCTCCAGTTCCCGGCCGCTGGTGTCGAAGCGCAGCAGCGACAGGTACGACTGCACGCTGCTGACGCCCACCCTTTCCACCCGTTCGAGGATGCGACGGTCGATGAAGTAGCGTTTCGCCTCGCCGTACGCCAGGCCGGTGCGGCGGTAGATGAATTCGCAGAAACGGCTGAACTCCTCGTCCGTGACGATGTCGGGCACAGTCTGGTCGGTCCTGGTCGTTGCCATGTGCGGCCGCCGCTCAATCGGTCGGAAGTTGGGCCAGCGCGGCGTCCACCGAGAACGTCAGGAAGGCGTTGCCGGGCAGGCGCGCCTTGACGGCTCGCAGGGCGGCGGCCGACTGGACGGACCCGATGTCGGCCAGCACGTCGACGTAGGCGCAGCACACGTTGACGTCGGCTTCCTCGGCCAGCAGGGATTCGAGCGTCTGGGCCGCGGCGCCGCCGGCGTGTCCGCGCGCGATCTCCGCCGCGAGGATGCGCACCTGCGGATCGGGGTCGCGCACCAGGATGTCGAAGAAGGGCAGCGCGTCGGAGCCCAGGTCCTGCAGCGCCTCGGTGGCGGCGAAGCGGCACCCGGCGTCGTCGGAGCGCAGCAGCGGCGCCAGCGCCGCCGCCGCCGCCGGCCCGCCGATGGCCACGAGGTTGAGCACCAGCACCTCGACGACGCGCGGATCGGTTTCCTCGGCGAGCCGGCGCGCGATGACCTCGATCCCGTCCGGGAAGGCCCGGCAGGCGCGGGCGGCCGAGCGCCGGGCGTCCGGATCGGCGCCGTTCAGCGCCGCCAGGATGGCGGCCCGGTCGGCGGTCCGGTGGGTGGGCGGCGGGTTCGTGGCGGATGGCTTCACGAGGGGCATGTCAGCGGACCCATTTTTCGAGTTGCTCGGCGACGCGGTGAACGGGAAGGACGATGTCCGCGCCGCCGCGGCGGATCAGGTCCTGGGGCATGCCCCAGACCACGGCGGTCTCCTCGGCTTCGGCGATGGTGCGGCCCCGCCGCGCGCGCAGCTCGGCCATCGCCTCGGCCCCGTCGTTGCCCATGCCGGTGAGAAGCACGCCGACGAGGCGGGCGGGATCGACGTGCTCCATGGCGCTCTGGACCATGCGGTCGGCGCTCGGGTGCCAGATGTGCTTGGCCGAAGCCGGGGCGGGAAGCGCCACCAGCCCGTTCGGCCGGCGGGCGATCAGCATGTCGGCGTCGCCCTTGGCGATGTAGACGGTGCCCGCCCGCAGGGGCGTCGGCGCGTCGACCTCCACGACATGCACCCGGCACGCCGCGTCGAGCCGCCGCGCCAGGACGCCGGTGAAGTTCGCCGGCATGTGCTGGCAGACCAGGACCGGCCAGCGGAAATCGGCGGGCAGCAGCGGCAGCACGCAGTCCAGGGCGCCGGGGCCGCCCGTCGACACGCCGATCAGCACCAGCCCCTTCACGTCGCCGGCCGGCGGCGGCGGGGCCTTGCGGGGCGGCTCCTCGACCGCGGCGTGCTGCCGGCGCAGGCGCTGGGCCAGATTGCGGGTGCGCATCCGGGCGCGGGAGGCGGCGCGCACCTTGGCGACCAGATCGGCCTCGATCCTGTCGATGTTCAGCGACACGGTGCCGTCCGGCTTCGGGATGAAGTCGACGGCGCCGAGTTCCAGCGCCTCCAGCGTCGCCATCGCCCCCTTGGAGGTCAGCGACGACACCATCACCACCGGGCGCGGGCTCTCGGCCATGATGTGGCTGAGGCAGGTCAGCCCGTCCATCTCCGGCATGTTGACGTCCAGCGTCACCACGTCGGGCGCCTGTTCGCGCACCATGGCCAGCGCCTCGGCGCCGTTGCGCGCGAAGGACACCGCGAAGTCCCCCTGCGCCTCGAAGATCCGGCCGAGGTGCCGCCGCATCAGGGCGGAATCATCGACAACGAGGAGCTTGATCATCGTCCCAACCACCGAAGGCCTAGGGAAGGAAGTGTCCGAAGGGGTGGGACGTGCCGGCCGCTTGCCGCCGGCACGCCCGCGCCCTCAATGGACGGCGGTCGCGCCGGCCTCGCCGACGGCGCTCATCTCGCCCGCGTCGAGCAGGTTGGCGACGTCCAGCAGCAGGATCATGCGCTTGCTCGTTTCCAGGTTGGCCACCCGGCTGATGAGCCGTGCCTGCTCGTCCGACAGCGACGGCGTCGGGCCGATCGCCGAGCGCGCGATCTTCAGCACCTCCGACACGCTGTCGACGATGAAGCCGGTGCGCTTGCCGCCGATGGTGAAGACCATGATGCGCTGGCGGTCGCTGCGCTCGACGTCGGGCAGGTCGAAGCGCCGCCGCTGGTCGATGACCGGCAGCACCGACCCGCGCAGGTTGACGACGCCCTCGATGAACGAGGCCGTCTTCGGAACCCGCGTCAGTTCGTCGGGCACGCGGACGATCTCGTTCACGCTGTCGATGGGCGCGCCGTACTCCTCGTTGCCGAGACGGAAGACGACGAATTGCTCCTCCTCGTCCACCGTGGCGGATCGGGCCGCCGCCTGGGTTTCGGCCATTTCCTCGCCCTCCTCCATCCTGCCCGCCGCGGCGAGCGCCGAGCGCACGGCGTCGTGCTGGAACAACCGTTCGGCCGACAGGATCGACACCAGCCGCTTGCCGCCGTTCAGGCGGCAGATCGACTGGATCTCGCCGCGCCCGTCGCCCAGCATGGCCGGCAGCGGATCGACGACCTCCTTGCGGACCCGCAGGACCTCGCGCACGGTGTCCATCACCACGCCCACCGAATTGCGCTCGTCCAGCGGCACCACGACGATCTTGCTGCGCTCGTCCAGCTCGGCGTCCGGCAGGCGGAACATCGAGCGCAGGCTGACCAGCGGCAGCAGGCGGTTGCGCAGGGTCATCACGCCCAGCACGTGGCGGTCCGTGCAGGGGATCCGGCTGATCTGGTCCGGCACCTGCACGATTTCCTGCACGCTTTCGATGCCCAGCGCGTATTCCTGCCGGGCCACCTCGAAGCTGACGAGCTGGAGTTCGTCGCTGGCTTCCGCCCCGCCGTCCTTGCCGTGGATCGCCGCGCCGGCGCCGGTCGAGCGCTTGCGCTCCCGGACGGCGCCGTCCTCGGCGCGGATGAGGCGGGCCGGGTCGATGATCATGATCATCGCGTGCCCGTTCACCCCCTTGATCATCCCGCGCAGCAGGTCGGTCTCCACGGTCGCCGTCAGGGCTTCCGCGGGCTCGATCTGGTCGGGGTCGGCGGTGACGACAGCGGCCATCCGGTCGACCACGAAGCCGATCGGAACGCCCCGGTTGATCACGACGACGCGCGTGGCGTCGTCGTGCGGCCGGTCCTCGAACCGGAAGATCCGCCGCAGGCTCGTCACCGACATCACGGTGCCGCGCAGGTTGGCCAGTCCTTCCAGGCTGTCCGGGCTTTTCGGGACGCCGACCACGTCGGGCATCCGGATGATCTCCTGGACCTCGGCCAGCGGCACCGCGAACATCTCGTCCTGGACGTAGAAGGTCACGTACTGCCGCGTATCCCCGCCGATCCCCGTTTCGCCGCCGCCATCGGCGGCGCTCACCATGGTCATGGGTCAACCCTCCTGTTCACGGGTGCCCTCAGTCGGCTGAGTTCTGGAGTTCGTCGGCCAGGCTGGCGATCTCCTCGACGGCGGCGGCCAGCTCCTCGGACCCGCGGGCCTGCTGCTTGGCGGCGGCCGACGCTTCGGACGAGGCGCGCGACGCCTCCTCGGCGGCGGCGGAAATCTGCTCGACGCCCTTCTTGGCTTCTTCAAGCGCGTTCAGGATGGTGTCGGCGCCCTTGAGGATGATGTCGTTGCCGTCGAGGACGACCGACATTTCGCGGGTCGCGCTGGCGATGTTGACGGTGATCGCCTTGTTCTTCTCGACCTCGGCCATCGCCGACGCGGAGATCTGCTCCAGGTCGCCGCGCACGGCGACGATCTGGTCCTGGGTGGCCTTGACCACGTCCTTGATGCGGTCGGCGTTCTCGGCGCTGTCGCGGGCGAGGTTGCGGATGTCGGTCGACACCACCGCGAAGCCCTTGCCGAACTCGCCGGCGCGGGCCGCCTCGATGGAGCCGTTGACGGCCAGCATGTTGGTCTGCACCGCCACGGTCGAGATGGCGTCGACGATCTTGTCGATGCGGCGGCTGACCTGTTCCAGGTTGGTGATCATCTGGTTGGACCGGCGGGTGTCGTCCAGGGCCTGCACGACACCGGCGATCAGCTCCTCGATGGCTTTGTTGCTGTCGCCCAGCAGAGCCGACATGCCCCTTGCCCCGTCGAGCGCCGCCTTGGCGTTGACCTGGGAGATCCGGGCGCTCTTCTCGATCTGGACGATGGCGGCGGACGACTGCTGGGTGGCGGCCGAGGACTGCTGCGCGCCCTTGGAGATCTGCTCGATGGCCGCCATGATCTGGGTGGCGGCGCTGGAAATCTCCTGGACGGCGGCCGACAGCTCCTCGGCGGCGGAGGCCACCTCCTCGGCGCTCTTGGTGATGTCGGTCGAGTTCTTCAGCTCTTCGGCGATCGTCTGCAGCTCGCTGGACGCGGTCTGCGACTGGCTGAGCGCGGCGGTCTGCTGGTCCACCGTGCGCAGGGCCTCGTCGCAGGCGGCCGACTGCTCCTCGGCGGCGGCGGCGATGCTCTCCGATCCCTTCTGGGCTTCGCGGGCGGCGCGCTCCGCCTCGACGGAGGCCGCGGAAATGTCGGAAGCGCCCCTGACCAGGGCGGCCATGTCCGTGCGCATCTGCCCGAGCTGGGCGGCGACGGTCCTGCCCTTTTCGACCTCGTTCCGGGCGGCGTCGGCCGCGGTGTTGATGCCCTGGGCGATGACCTTGACCTCGCCCTGGATCTGGCCGACCAGATCCTGGATGTCGCGGGCGCTCTTCTCCGAGGTTTCGGCGAGCGTGCGGACCTCGTCGGCGACGACGGCGAAGCCCTTGCCGTGCTGGCCGGCGCGGGCCGCCTCGATGGCGGCGTTCAGCGCCAGCAGGTTGGTCTGGTCGGCGATGCGCGCCACCGCCTTGACGATCTCGCCGATGCTGGCAGCCTGCTTCTCCAGTTCGTTGACCATGGCCACCGAGGCGACCTGACGCTCGGCGTTGGCGCCGATGCTGGTCACCGAGGCGCCGATCTGCGCGCCGACTTCGCCGAGCAGCGTCTGGAGGGCGTCGGACTTCTGGCGGCTGGCCTCCGCGCGCTCCTTGGCGTCCTGGATGGTCCGGGTGATGGCGGTGACCGCGGTCATCGATTGCTGGGCGGCGCCCGAGGCTTCCTGGGCGCCGGCGGCGATCTGCTCCATCGACTTGCGGAGCTGTTCGGAGGCCGAGGCGGATTCCGAAATGCCGCTGGCCATCTGCGAGGTGGCCGAGGCGACGCGCTCGGCCACCTTCTGCTGGCGGGCGAAGGTGCGGGCGCGCTTGCGCTGCGCGTCGGCCGCCGTGCTGCTCCGCGTCCCGGTGGGGACGACGCCGTTGTTCGCGGCCGCCGGATGGCCGACCTCCGCCTTCTTCACCAGTGCCATGTGCTGCTCCGTTCGATCGACTCGCCAACGCTTGGCGGCGCGCCACACTGGCACCGTGCCGGGGGGGCGGTGTAGTTGGGGGCGACCCTATTAGGGTTCACCCTGATCGCCCGACGGCGGGCATCGGCGTAAACCGGTGCGGCGCGGGGGGCGAACGGCCGCAGCGGCCGTCGGCGTCCGGTTTGATCCAGGTCAAGGTCGCCGAGCGATGGCCTGCCACTGTGGCCTATTTCCGGAGAACTCCATGGGCAAGGCACCCCTCGAATGGTCTGGGGACATGTCGGTCGGGCACGACGGCGTCGATGAACAGCACCGGCGCCTGATCGACCTGATCAACCGGCTGGTCGCCTGTTCGACCAGACAGGCCGGACGGGACGCGACGTTCGCCGCGCTGGACGCGCTGACGGCCTATGTGGACGAGCACTTCGCCGAGGAGGAGCGCCAGATGCTGGCGTGCGGATACCCGGACCACGCCGCCCACAAGGCGGACCACGACACGATGCGGGGCACCATCCGCACCCTGCGCGCCTCGGTGCGCTCGGCGGGCGACGTCTTCGGGGCGACCGTGGCGATCCTGCCGAAGTGGCTCGAACGCCACCTCACCACCCTGGACCGGGACATCGCCGTCTTCCTCGCCGAACGAAGGGGTGCCCCGCGCCGCTGACGGCCGGCCTCGATGGCAACCTTGGGAGGAGGTTTGCTATATCACCTCAATCAATTAAGATTGTTAGGCTCCCTCGGTTCTTTTGAGCCTCCGCGGGAGGCGCATTGTTTCGCTGTAAAGGTCGAAAACGACGCTGGCCATGCGTGTGTTTTTGATTTCTTATAAAAAATCACCTTCCCATTCCCGCCAAAAGCGAGAACAAAGCAGCATCAATACAGAGTGATGCGCTTAACTTCTACTTAACGAAATCACCTCAATATGCGGTTTTGCATATGCGTTCGCGTCGTTGGTCGTACGGAACGTCGTGCTTGTATGCGCGTAAAGAGGTTTCCGCATGAGCTCCATGGCAACAGTTCATGTCGTCGATGACGAGGAATCGATGAGGGTCGCTCTCCAGCGCATGCTGGGGGTGATGGGTGTCGATTGCCGGACGTACTCCACCGCCGAAGAGTTCCTGTCGGCGGCGGACGATGCGAACGGGTGCGTCGTGGCCGACATCCACCTGCCGGACATGGACGGGATCACGCTGGTCGAGACCATGGAGAGCCGCCGCATCGACTGCCCGGTCCTGGTGATGACCGGCCACGCCGACATCGACCTCGCCGTGCGCGCCATGAAGGCCGGCGCGGTCGATTTCCTGGCCAAGCCGTTCGCCAGCGACGTGTTCGCCGAGAAGGTGCGCGCCTGTCTGGCGGTGGAGCAACTGCGGGCGCGCCGCCGCGAGCGCCGGCGCAACGCCGGCCTCCGGCTGTCCTCGCTTTCCCACCGCGAGGCGCAGGTTCTGCGTCTGGTCATCGACGGCAAGCAGAACAAGTCGATCGCCTGGGATCTCAACATCAGCATCAAGACCGTCGAGGTCCACCGCGCCCGCGTCATGGAGAAGACGGGGGCGTCGTCCATCGTCGAGCTGGTGCGGCTATGGGAAATCGCCGATCGGGAGACCGGATGCGGCCATGCGTCCCTGGCGGGCGCGCGGCAATCGACCGGGGACTGAGAACGGGGCCGAAGATGGGGTCGGCCGATTAGGGTTCACCCTAACTGGCGCCCCGCATTCGATGCTGCCACCGTGAATCCAATCCAGCAGGCAAGGGCAAGACGATGGCGGTGACCGCCGACTTCGACATGACGGACCACCCGACGGCGCGGCCAAGGCACGCCCGCCGGGTCCTGCTCGTGGCGCTGGGCGTGCTCTGCCTGGGGGTGCTGGCCGGCGCCGACATCCATTGGCTCGCCCGCTCGCTGGGGGCCATGGCCGCCGCGTCGCTCGGCGCCCTGGCGCTTCACCGGAGCATGGACGCCCCCGTCCCGGCGCCGCGCGGGCGGGAGGCGACCCCGCCCATTGCGGACACCGCCGCGGACGCCCCCGGCCCGGCCGGCACGCCCCAGGACCTGCGAACCGCCATGAGCCTGTTCAGCTCCGTCATCGTCGAGCAGGTGGAAACCTCCGTCGCCGCGGTCGTTCAGGAGAACAGCCAGATGCGCGACATGGCGTCCGAAATGGCGACGGCCGCCAACCAGGCCAACGACCAGTTCAAGCGGTCCATGGCCGGCGCCGCCGCCGCCGAGGACTGCATCGAGCGCCTGGGACGGGTCGGCGAAGGGTTGACCGGCGCCATCGGCGTCATCGCCGCCGAGGTCGAAGGCACGGTGCGGGTCGTCCGCAACGCCACCGAGCGCGCCGACACCACGCGCCAGTGCGTCGACACCATGTCCGCGCTGGCCCAGGACGTCGCGGCGACCATCGGGCTCATCGGCGACATCGCCCGCCAGACGCGGATGCTGGCGCTCAACGCCACCATCGAGGCGGCGCGGGCCGGCGAGATGGGCAAGGGTTTCGCCGTCGTCGCCGACGAGGTCAAGCAACTCGCCCACCAGACGGCGCAGGCCACGCAGACGATCAACGGGCGGATCGCCTCCATGCGCGAGACGACGGACGCCTCGGTCGATGCCCTGCGCGAACTGGTCGCCACCATCACCAAGGCGGACGAGGCCAGCCAGCGCATCGCCTTCGCCGTGCGCGAGCAGGAGGTGCTGGCCCGCGACGTTTCCGGCAGCCTCGGCCAGATGCACGACGCCGTCTTCAGCCTGTCGCGCGAGATCCGCGAGGCGGCGCAGATCGCCGCCAACAGCGGCATGCTCTCCGAACTCGTGCTCGACACCGCCAACGAGGTGGACACGCACATGAACGACCTGCGCGACCGCCTGCAACAGGTCGGCTCCGGAATGGCGGCCGACGCGTTCTCACACATCATCCCGACGGCCTGAACCCACGGACGCCCACAGGAAACCTTCAGCCATGAACACCATCCTCGTGCTCGACGACTCCCCCACCATGGTGATGAGCCTGTCCCGCATCCTTTCCAAGTCCGGGTACACCGTCGAGACGGCGGCCAACGGCAAGGACGGGATGGACAAGCTGCGGGCGGGCATGAAGCCGAACCTGATCCTGACCGACCTCAACATGCCCGTCATGGACGGCATCGCCTTCATCAAGGAGGCCCGCAGGCACACCGCGACCCGCTTCACGCCCATCGTCGTGCTGACCACGGAATCCGTCGCCGGAAAGCGCGACGAGGCGCGGACGGCGGGCGCATCGGGCTGGCTGACCAAGCCGACGCAGCCCGAAGAGCTGATCGCCACCCTGAAGCAACTTCTGCCCGCCTGAGGCAGCCATGCAGGACCACAAGGATTGCGCCGGGGTCTGTCGTGTCCTGGCCGCCCAGCTCGCCGAGGTGCAGGCCCGCTTCGAAACGTCCAGCGGCGAACTGATGGCCACGCTCGACCGCCTCGACGCCCTGCTGTCCGACGAGGGGGACGCGGCGGCGCGCGAGGCGCCGACGCTCCAGAGCGCGCTGGACGGCCTGCTGCTCGTCCAGGCGCAGGAACACGACATCATCCGCCAGATGATGGGCGTGGTCACCCGCGCGCTGTCCCTGCTGCCCGACGGTATCGACGTCGAGGGGCTGTCCGGGCTGTACGTGTCCGATGTGCAGCGGCAGGTCCATTCGGCGGTGGTGGAACGGGGCGATGCCGCCTGATCCCAGTCGCCTCGACCTTGCCCTGCAAAGCGCCCGCCTGGCCTTCTTCAGTCACGAACCGGACTGGCGGCGCGATCCGCGCGGCATGGACGGCCGTCTCGAATGGACCGGCTGCCGCTTCGGCATCCGCCATGACGCCGCGGGCGGCCTGAACGCGCTGCTCGCCGCAGTCGTCCACAGCGACCGCGACAGCCTGCTGACGGTGTTCGGCCCGAACGGCGGCAACGCGCGCGCCGGCGAGTTCCGCGTGGACGGCGGCCAGGGGCGCGTCGTCTTCCTCTATTGCGACGCCAGCCTGGAGCTTGGCGCGGACGGGCTGCCCCGGCGCGTCTTCGGCACCCTGCAGGACGTCACCGACCGCCACCGCTTCGATGAGGCGCTGTCCGAAACGCTGCGCCAGAAGGAGATGCTGCTCTCCGTCATCGACGCCTGCCCGATCAGCATCACCGTGGCCGACGCCCGCGCGCCCGACACCCCCCTCATCTACGCCAACCAGACCTTCGGGACGCTGACCGGGTACGACCCCGCCGAGGTGCTCGGCACCAACTGCCGGTTCCTGCAGGGGCCGGCGACCGATCCCGCCGCCGTCGACGCGATCCGCGACGCCGTCGCGGCGGGAACCCAGGCGGAAATCCGCCTGTTGAACTACCGCAAGGACGGCACGGCCTTCCTCAACCGTCTCGTGCTTGCCCCCATCAGGGACGGCTCCGGCGTGGTCGCCGCCTATCTCGGGTTGCAGAGCGACGTCACCGACACGGCCCGGCGCGAGGAATCCGAACGCCAGCGCCAGCGCGTCGAGGCGCTGGGGCGGATGATGGGCGGCGTCGCCCACGAGATCAACAACCTGCTGCAGCCCGTGGCCCTGCTCACGCAGGAACTGCTCGATCACCACGCAGCGGACGCCGACGGCGAGTACCTGGACATGGTGCTGGACTGCACGCGCAAGGCCCGCCGCATCATCGGCGACCTGCTGGCCTTCTCCCGGCCGAGCGGGCGCGTGTCGGAGTGCGTCGCCGCCGGGCAATTGCTGGGCGACGCGCTGGCGCTCGTGCGCAAGGCGGTCGGTCCGGGCATCGACGTCACCGTCGCCGTGCGCGACGGGGAGATACCGGTCAAGGCCGACAAGACCACCTTCACCCAGGTCGTGCTCAATCTCGCGGTCAACGCCGCCGCCGCCATGGGCGGTGCCGGAACGGTCGCCATCGCGCTGTGCGGCGAACCCGCCGGGCGCGGCCGGCGCCGCGTGCGGATCGACGTCGCCGACAGCGGCTGCGGCATGGACCGGGCGACGCTGGAGCGCGCCTTCGAGCCCTTCTTCACCACCAACCCCGTGGGCCAGGGGACCGGGCTCGGCCTGTCGGTCGCCTACGGACTCGTCAAGGACATGGGGGGCGACATCACCCTGGAAAGCGCGCCCGGGCGTGGCACCCGGGTGGTCGTTCTGCTGCCGGAAGCCCGAGGAGAGAACGGACATGGCGAACATACTCGTGGTTGAGGACATCCCGGCGGTGCTGTTCTCGCTCCGCATGGTGCTGCAAGTCGGCGGCCATCAGGTCACCACCGCCGCCAACGGCGCGCAGGGGCTGGCCCTGCTGAAGGAGGGCCGCTTCGATCTGGTGGTGACGGACATCTGGATGCCGGGCACGGACGGCGCCGCCGTCATCGCCGAAGGCCGCAGGGTGGCGCCGGACACGCGCTTCCTGGCCATCACCGGCGGGTCGCCGAACGGCACCGTCACCGCCGACCGGCTCCAGGGCGAGAGCTTCGGCGCCGACCGCATCCTGTTCAAGCCCTTCGAACGCGACGAAATCCTCGGCGCCGTCAACGACCTCGTGGCGGGCGCCAGCCAGCGGAGTTCCCTATGACAACCGTCAACACGGCCGAAATCATGGAAGGCCCCCTGTCCCCGGACGGCCTTCGGCACGAGCGCGCCCGCGTCCTGGCGGCGTGGCACGCCTATCTCGCCCGCACGCTGCCGACCCCGCAGATCGACAGCCGCGTCGTCGGGGAGTTCTGCTCCGGGCTCTACGACGCGTTCGTCGAAGCGCTGCAGGACGATGCGCAGGCGTTGACCCACCGGCTGACCAGCCTTCTCTCGGCCCTGTCCATCGAATTCGCCGACCGCGGGCTGACGCCGTCCCAGACGGCGACGTTCGTCTTCAGCCTCAAGCACGTCCTTGCCGAGGCGTTCGAAGGCCCCTCGCCGGCCACCATCAACATGCACAGGCTGGTGGACGCCATGGGGCTGCACTCCATGGACGCGTTCATCGGGCGGCGCGAGCAGATCATCCGCCGGCAGAGCCAGGAGCTGCTGGACCTCTCCGTGCCGGTGGTGCCGCTGTGGGAAGGCATCCTGTCGCTGCCGATCATCGGAACGCTGGACAGCAACCGCGCGCAGGCGATCACCGAGAAGCTGCTCTTCGAGATCGCCCGCACGGGCTCGCGCTACGCCATCCTCGACATCAGCGGCGTGCCGACGGTGGACACGCAGACCGCCCAGCACCTTGCCAAGACGGTGGCCGCGGCGCGCCTGATGGGGGCCGAGTGCGTCATCACCGGCATCCGTCCGGCGATCGCCCAGGTCATGGTCGCCCTCGGCATCAACCTGTCGACCATCGAGACCCGGTTCTCACTGGCCGAGGGGCTCCGCCACTGCTTCGCCAAGCTCAACTACTCCGTGGTGCGCGGGGCCTGACGGAATGACGGAAGTGCACATCCTGTCGGTCGACGGCTTCGTTCTGATCACCTTTCCGAGCGTGCTGGACGATGGAACGGCCGAGCGGCTCGCCGACGAGGCGGCGCAGAAGCTGGTCGCGTTCGGCGCGCGCGGCGTGCTCATCGACGTTTCCAACGCGCGGATGATCGATTCCTTCATGGGCCGCGTCATCGCGGGCGTGGCCTGCACCGCGAAACTGCTGGGCTCCGAGCCGATCGTCGTCGGCATGCGTCCCGAGGTGGCAATGACCATGGTCGAGCTTGGAATGGACCTGGGCGGCGTCCCGACTGCCCTCACGATCGAGCACGGCCTCGCGGATCTCCGCGCCCGGGCGGGCGGGCGGGCTTGAGCGCGGCCTGCCGGCCGATCGCAACCACCGTGCGCGTCGACGGCGAGGCATCGCTTCCGGCCGTGCACCGCGCCGTGGACGAGGCCGGGCGGCTCATGGGGTTCGGGCTGGTCGACCACACCAAACTGATCACGGCGGCCAGCGAGCTGGCCCGCAACATCGCTCTCTACGCCGGCACCGGTTCGATCACCGTGGAGGAGCTGGCGGGCGTGGGGCGCTGCGGCCTGCGGCTGGTCTTCGAGGACCGCGGGCCGGGCATACCCGACATTGGCCGCGCCATGCAGGACGGCTACAGCACCGGCAAGGGGATGGGCCTGGGCCTGCCGGGCGCCAAGCGGCTCGCGCACGAGTTTTCGATCGATTCGGCGCCCGGCGTCGGGACCCGCATCGTCTTCGTCCTGTGGAGGCGCTGATGCTGCCGTCCCACTGCCACCGGCGTGTCCGCGTGACCGAGCAGGCCGACCTGAGCGCCGTCCGCTGCACCGCTGCCGACCTCGCGGCGGCCGCCGCGCTGGGCGACGAGGCGGCGGGCCGGGTTCAGCTCGTCGTCTGTGAACTCGCAACCAACCTGCTGCGCCATGCGCGGGGCGGCGGCGTGATCCTGATGCGCCAGCTCGGCCTGCCGGGCGAGGCGTCGGAGGGCTTCGAGTGCATCGCCCTGGACCAGGGGCCGGGCATCGAGGATCTGGGCCGGGCGCTGGCCGACCGGCACGACCCGGAACCCGTCGCCGGCCGGGGGCTCGGCTATGGCCTGGGCGCCGTGCGGCGCCTGTCCGACGGCTTCGACATCCATTCCATTCCGGGAACCGGCACCGCCGTCCTGGCCCGCGTCCATGCCGCCGCCCCGGTTCCAGCGGACACCGCCGACGGGCCGAGGCCCGGATGGGCGTTCGAATGGGGGGCGGTGATGCTGCCGATGGCCGGCGATGACCATTGCGGCGACGGCTGGCTGATCCGGCCGGACGGGCTCGTCATGGTCGTGGACGGCCTGGGCCATGGCGAGGCCGCGTCGCTGGCTGCCCGGCGGGCGGAGGATGTCGCGCGCCGGACGACGGCCCACCACGACCCGCAAGCCGTGCTGAGCGCGATGCACGAGGCCCTGCGCGGCACGCGCGGGGCCGTCGCCGCCGCTCTGCGTGTCGGCCATGGGCGGATCGACTACGCCTGCGTCGGCAACATCGTGGCCACCATCGTGCGGCGGGACGGCACCACCTCGCTGCCGGAACGCTGGGGCGTCATCGGCTACAACGCCGTTCCCCCGGCGTCCACCACGGCGCCCTGGGGAGCGGGCGAGCACGTGATCCTACACAGCGACGGCTGCTCGCGCGTGGTCGACCTGTTCGTCGAGCGGCGCCTGCGGCACGTCGACCCCGCGTTGGCCGCGGCGGTGCTGCTGCGCGACGGCGGCACCCGCGTCGACGACCAGACGGTCGTTGTCCTGCGCAACACACACCCGGCGCCGCACGCCTTCCTTTGAGGACATCGGATATGGTAGAACGAAAGCAGATACTCGTGGTCGACGACAGCAAGCTGGCGCGGATGGCGCTTCTGGCCGTGCTGGCCGACATCGGCACCGACGCCGACATGCGGGAAGCCGCCGACGCCGAGGCGGCGCTCGCCATGCTGGACGTGGGCGCGTTCGACATCGTCTTCATGGACTACAACATGCCGGGCGTCGACGGGCTCTCGGCGGCGACGGTGTTCCGCGCGCGCTGCCCAGACGCGGCCATCGCTCTGGTCACGGCGAACGCCCAGGACGGCATCCTGGCCGAGGCGGAGCGCCTGCGCGTGCGCTTCATTCCCAAGCCCGTCCGGCGGCAGGACGTCGCCCTTTTCCTGCAAGGATCATGAGGCCCCGATGTTCCTCGACGAGCTGGAACGGGACGCCATGACCGAACTGCTGAACGTCGCGGTCAGTCGCTCCGCCGTGGCGCTCAGCCGGATGGTCGGCCGGCCGGTGTCGATGTCGGTTCCGGTCGTGCGCATGATGCCGCGCGCGCAGGCGCTGGCCGCCATCGACGGTGACCGGCCCTCGCCGCTGGTCGCCGTCGGCGAGCAGTTCAGCGGGCCGTTCTCGGGCAGCGCCCTCCTGGTCTTCCCGGAGGCGCGCAGCCTGCGTCTGGTGCAGGCGATCATCGGCGAACAGACCTCGCTGGAGGAGATCGCCGAGCTTCCCGGCGAGGCGATGACCGAGGTCGGCAACGTGATCCTGAACAGTTGCCTGTCGGGAATCGCCAACATGCTGCGCTGCCGCATCGAGGCGACGCTGCCGTCCTGCTACCAGGGGACCGGGGAACAGATCTTCAAGCGCACCATCCGCGACGGCGACGAGAGCGGCATCCTGATCATGTCGATCGATTTCAACATCCGCGAACGCGACATCGGCGGCTACATCGTGCTCCTGCTCGACCTCAACGCCATCTCGAACCTCCGGCACGCCATAGCGCGCTACGTGGCGGAACTCCGCGACACCGCCTCCAAAGGCCCGTAATGGGGGAACGCCGATGACGGCCAGCGGCGCCGGACAGCCGAACGCGGCCGAGCTTCTCCATTGCCTGGAGGGGCTCGACATGGGGATCATCATCGTCGACGGCGCCCGCCGGATCGTCCATTGGAACTCGTGGATGAGCCGGCATTCCGGCATTCCGCGGCGCGAAGCCGTCGCCACGGACCTGTTCGCCCTGTTTCCGGAGATGGAAGGCGGCCGGCTCGCCTCGGCGGTCGAGGACGCTCTCTGCACCGGCCTGTCGGCGGTCATCTCCCACCACGTCAACGCCGACCTCTTCCCCCTGATGCGGCGCGACGGCCTCTCCGAGGAGCCGGTGGCGCAGTCGATCCTGGTGCGTCCCGTGCAGATACGCGGGACGACGGGCTGCCTGATCCAGGTCTACGACCAGACCGACGCCATCGAGCGCGAGCGCAAGCTGCGCACGCAGCGCAACGCCCGCTACCACGCCATCGTCGAGGCCGCCCAGGACTGCTTCGTCACCGTGGACGAGGACGGCCTCATCCAGGGCATGAACCCGGCCACCGAGGCCAAATTCGGCGTGACGCAGGCCGATGCCCTGGGCCTGCCGGTGGCCCTGCTGCTTCCGGACGTCGGCGACGTCGGCCGCCTGGGCGGGCCGCTGGTCGCGACGCGGGCGCTCGGCGCCGGGGGGCGGCCGTTCGATGCCGAAATCTCCCTTGGCGGCTGGATCAGCAACGGCCTGCGCTATCACACGCTGTTCATCCGCGACGTGACCGAACGCAAGCAGGCCGAGGAGGAGCTGCGCCGGTCGCAACGGCTCCAGTCGCTGGGCGAGCTGACCGGCGGCATCGCCCACGAGTTCAACAACCTGCTGATGGTCGTCCGGGCCAACGCGGAGTTGCTTCAGCACCTTCCGGGCGAGCCGGACGTCTGCGAACTGGCCACGGAGATCGTCACCGCGGTGGACCGCGGGCGAAGCCTGACCGACGGCCTGCTGTCGTTCGCCCGCAAGCGGTCGCTTCGGCCGGAGCCGATGGCGCTCGACACCGTCATCGCCGACACCCTGCGCCTGGCCGTGCCGTCGCTCGGCGCGAACGTGGCGTTCGACGTGGAGTGCGCGACCAGGGGCGTGTCCGTGCACGCCGACCGGACGCAGCTTCAGAACGGGATCCTCAACCTGCTGATCAACGCCCGTGACGCGATGCCCCACGGCGGCCGTGTCGTCATCCGCATCGCCGAGGACGCGGTCGCGGGATTCTGCCGGATCGAGGTGTCGGACAACGGCGTGGGCATGGCGCCGGAGGTTCTCGACCGCGCCTGCGAGCCGTTCTTCACGACCAAGGGGGCCGGCCGCGGCACCGGCCTTGGACTCAGCATGGTGGCCGGATTCGCGCGGCAGTCCGGCGGCGGCTTCCATCTTGAAAGCACGCCCGGGGACGGCACGACGGCCGTGATCCGCCTGAAGCTCGCCCAGGACGCTCAGCCGCCGCCCGCGTCCGCCGACCCGCTCGACGGCCCGGAATGGAAGGCCCTGCCGAAGCTCCGCATCCTGGTGGTCGAAGACGACCCGCAGGTCCGGCTGGCGGTTCTGGCGATGCTCGGTCCGGACGGGCACGCGGTCACGGCGGTGGCGGACGGCCTCGACGCCCTGCGCTGTCTGACGGACGAGGATTTCGACCTGCTGCTGACGGACGTGGTCCTGCCGCACGGCATTTCCGGCGCGGTGCTGGCGCAGGAGGCCCGGCGGCTCGTCCCGGAACCGGCCATCGTGCTCATGTCGGGCTACAACGAGCTGCCCGCCGAACTCGCCGACGTGCTCGGCTCTCCGGAGATTCTCCGCAAGCCGTTCGCCCGCAAGGACCTGGAACGCGGCATCGTCGCCGCCATGCGGCGGCGCTTGCCGCCGGCGGCCGGGAAGAGAACTGTGCGGCAAGTGTCCGGTGAGCAAGGCTGAGAGCTTGTTCGTGGCAGGCGCGTCCCAGCCGGTGCTGAGCGGTATAATACGGAGGGCGCCTGAAGGCGTCGTCCGTATCACCCTTTCGATCAATGCTATGGCATTGATCTGTCGGGTTTGACCGGCGGCGCTCGATGGAAGCGATCAAGCGCCGCCGGTATGACCGATTTTTACACGTATCCTGAATCCACCCCGCCAAGGGCCACACGCCCGTGCTGGTGGTCGGCAACCGGATGCGCGCCGGCACCCGCGCCGCCGCGCGCCTTGGCTGCTTCGTCACGGGGCTCGGCCATCCGGTGGCGGGCCGGCGTGCTGGTGTGGCGGGCGTCGGACGAGGGCGGGGAGCCCGGGCGAGAGCGGCGCTACCGGCGGGTATCCGCGCCGTCCTCCCGCATCACGTAGGTGTAGAAGCGCACCGAGCCGTCCGGCTCGGTTTCGCGGTAGAGGCCCTGGATCTCGTTGTCGAAGCCGGGGAAGCGGTTGGCGCCCTCCTGGAAGACCTGGAGGTATTCGATCATCGGGCGGGCACGCTCGTCCAGGCGCTCGCCCGGCACGATGGTGGCGATGCCCGGCGGGTAGACGACGAACAGCGTGGTGGCGATGCGCCCGGATATCCGGTCGATGGGCAGGTAGTCGACGTCGTTGCGCACCAGGTGCCGCACCGCCTCGCGCGGGGGAATCGCCATCGCCGGCAGGTGGTCGGGGCGGAACATGCGGCGCTGCAGCTCGTTGGTGCGGCGCTCGCGGTAGAAGGCGTGCATCTCGGCGCACAGGTCGCGCAGCCGGCGGCCGGCGTAGCGGGCCGGGCGGCGGGCGACGAACTCGGGGATGACGTCTTCCAGGAGCGCGTTGTCGTCGTGCAGCCGCTTGAAGGCCACCAGCGCGCTCAGCAGCGTGCCGGCCTTGCTCGATTCCACGCCTGGGGTGAGCAGGAAGAGGATGGAGTTCAGGTCGTTCTTCTCCGGCACGATGCGGTTCTCGCGCAGGTACTGCGCCACCACCGGGGCGGGGATGCCGTGCTCCTCGTAGGCTCCCGTCCGCCGGTCGAAGCCGGGGGTGAGCAGCGTCAGCTTGTTCGGATCGGTCATCGCGTAGCCGGCCGCGACGTGGCGGAAGCCGTGCCAGTCCGCGCCCGGCGCGAACTCCCAGTGCCGCACGTCGGAGGCCAGCGCGTCGGTCGGCACCTCTTCCCACGCGGTCTCCGCGCCGCCGAAATCGACGCGGTCGGGCACGAAGGGGTCGAAGAACCAGCGGCGCGCGGGATCGCTCTCGCGCTCCTCGAACTCGCGGCGGATGGCGCGGATCTTCTTGCGCAGCTCGATGCCCAGGCGGATCGTGTCGTCCCACAGCACCTCGCCCGAGCGCCCCTTCATCATCTGCGCGCCGACGTCCAGCGAGGCGAACAGCGGGTAGAAGGGCGAGGTCGAGGCGTGCAGCAGGAACGTCTCGTTGAAGCGGCGGTGCTCCACCCGGCGGCGCTGGCCGCGGATGTGGCTGTCCTTCACGTGGATCTGCGAGGCCTGCGAGAAGCTGGCCAGCTGCTTGTGGGTGGACTGGGTGGCGATAATGCCCGGGTGGCCGTCGTGCAGCCCGTCCAGCCCCATGGCGAAGCGGCCCTTGAACAGCGGATGGAACTTCAAAAAGCCGGCCCACGCCTCGTCGAACAGAATGTAATCGCAGAGGTGACCGATCTTCGCCAGGATCTCTTGAGCGTTGTAGATGGTGCCGTCGTAGCTGCACTGCTGGATGACCGCGGCGCGGAACGGCCGCTCGCGCTTCCAGGCGTCGGGATCCTTGACCAGCGGGTTGGTGCGGATCTTTTCGCGGATGCGCTCCTCGTCCAGCGCCTCGTGGTCGATGGGGCCGATCAGGCCGTAGGCGTTGCGGTCGGTTTCCAGGAACACCGGGATGCCGCCGCCGAGGAACAGGCCGCCGTGGTGCGCCGCCTTGTGGTTGTTGCGGTCGAACAGCACCAAGTCGTCCTCGGCCACCAGCGCCGACAGCACGATCTTGTTGGACGCCGAGGTGCCGTTCAGCACGAAGTAGGTGCGCTCGGCGCCGAAGATCTTCGCCGCCTCCTTCTGCGCCTTCAGCGCCGGCCCCTCATGGACCAGAAGGTCGCCCATCTCCAGCACCGAGTTGTCGATGTCGTCGCGGAACACCGCCTCGCCCAGGTGCTCGACGAAGATGCGGCCGATCGGGCTGCGGCTGTAGAAGATGCCGCCGTTGTGGCCGGGGCAGGTCCACAACTGGTTGCCCTCCTCGGCGTAATCGACCAATTTGCCGAAGAAGGGCGTCTTCAGCGTCTCGGCGTACTGCTTGAGGCGGCTGACCAGGTTCTTGGCGATGAACTCCGGCGTCTCTTCGGCCAGGAAGACGTAGCCGTCCACCTGGTTCAGCACGTCCACTGGGATGTTCTCCAGCCGCTGCCGGCGCACCAGCAGGATGATGGGCATCTCGATGCCCCGCTTGCGCGCCAGCGCGATCAGCGAGGCCGGCTTGCCCTCCAGCCCGCGCTTGCCCCAATCGACGATCATGCAGCCGATGGCGGCGTCCGTGCGGATGGCCAGCTCGGCGTCCTCGACACGGCGCGTCCGCACCACCTCGAAGCCCAGCCGCTCGACCTCCGCGACGATCTGCTGCAAGCGCACGCCTTCCAGCTCGTCGGCGTCGAAGGCGGGGGCGCAGACCAGGAAGGAAAAGCGTCGGAAAAAGTCCATGCTGGAACTCCAAGGGGAAAAGACGGAAGAAGAAGACGCGGGAGGGGCCGGTCAGTCGCCGGCCTGGACGGTGCCGCCGCGATGGTCGTCGGGCGGTTCGCTATCGGCGGCGCCGAGGGCGCGCTGCAGGAAGACGCTGTCGGCCCAGCGGCCGAACTTGAAGCCGACCGAGCGCAGCACGCCGGCCTGGACGAACCCACACGCCTCGTGCAGGCGCAGCGAGGGCACGTTGGCGCTGTCCACCACCGCGACCATCTGCCGGCAGCCGGCGGCGGTGCAGGCCTCGATCAGCGCCGGCAGCAGGCGCCGGCCGATGCCCCGGCCCTGGAAGTCCTTATGAAGGTAGATCGAGTGCTCGACCGTGTAGCGGTAGGCCGGGCGCTTGCGGAACGGCGCCGCGAAGGCATAGCCGGCGACCGCCCCGTCCACCTCGGCCACGAGGTGCGGCAGGCGGCGCTTCAGCATCGCCTTGCGGCGGCGCTTCAGCTCCTCCGGGTGCAGCGGCTCGACGTCGAAGGGACCGAGGCCGTGCTGGATGTGATAGCTGTAGATCTCCAGCATCGCCGGCACGTCCGCCTCGGTGGAGGCGCGGATGGTGACGGACACGGGGGCGTCGAGCACCGGCCGGCTCCCTCAGCCGACGCGCTGCAGGAAATGGCGGGCATATTTGCCCGACAGCGCGTTCATCGGCACGATCAGGCAGACGTCCGTGGTGTTGAAGGCGTGGTCGACCACGGCGCCGTCGCCGATGAAGCCGCCGACCCGCAGATAGCCCTTGAGCAGCGGTGGCAGCCCGGCCGTGCCCGCGCGCGGCTCGAAGCGCGCCGCCACCTCGTCGCCCGAGGCGGCGCGCACCGCCAGCGGATCGAGATCCACCCGGCGGCCGGACAGGGCGCGGGCCCGCAGGGCCGGCGGCGCCAGATGGTTGCGGTGCAGGTAGGCGAGCGCCGGGGCCAGGGCGTCCAGGTCGGTGCCGGGCAGGCTGGCGCAGCCGAACATCAGCCCCACGCCGTGCCGCAGGACGTAGGCGGAGATGCCCTGCCACAGAAGCTGCATGGTGGCGCCGGTGCGGTACACCGGATCGACGCAGGAGCGCCCCAGTTCCAGCAGTTCGCCGGGGTAGGCCAGCAGCGGCGCGATGTCGAACTCGGTGGCCGTGTAGAAGCCGCCGCAACGCTCCGCCATGGAGCGGCGCATCAGCCGGTAGGTGCCGACCACCGCGCCGCCGGGGGCGGCCTCGTGGTCGAGGATCACCAGATGATCGCAGGCCGCGTCGAACGCGTCGACGTCGCGGCCGGCAACGCCGCTGGCCAGCGTCGCGCCCATCTCGTCGTGGAACACGCGGTAGCGCAGCGCCTGCGCGGCGTCGATCTCGCGCGCGTCGGCGGCGAGCCGGACCTCCAGTGAGCTGGGCTTCACCGGTACGGCCGGAGCGGCGGCGTGCTGTGTCCTCACGGTCATGTCCAGTTCGATCGGTTGGCACTGGCCCGTTGATGCCGCAAGTCCGCGACAGCTTGATGACGGTACCGCGACGGTCGTGTTGCAGCTCTCGTTCCCGCCGTCGCAGGCGAAAAAATGAGCAGTGCGGTGATCGGCCGCGCCACCTGTTACCCGACTGTCGCAAAGACCCTTTATGCTGCAATGCAGCACAGGAGGGCCTTGTGGGTAATCTCGCGGACGACATCGCCGTTTTCAGCTGTCCCTGTGGCGCCGTGCCGGGCATGACGGCCTGCTCATCGCGAAGCAATCGCTCGAACGGGCGGAAGCCGCAGGCGATGCGTCCGCCATCGATTGCTCGCGTCTGGTCCTGACGCAGCTGAAAGCGGGCGGACGGGCCGCGCGGGGTGTGATGCCGCGCTGCATGGTCGACACCACCGTCTGCATCCGCGTCCTGCGCGACCGTCCGCCGAGCGCGCGCACGCGGTTCTAGGCCGGCCGCGGGCGGCCTCTGTCCCTTTCGGCCGTCACGCACGCAGAACGGCTGCACGGCGCCGACTATCGCGCGCTTCGGGAGCGCCGCGCTCGAACGGGCAAAGGGTGAACGGGGGACAGCCAAGGTTGGAGCCTAGTTATTGGACGATGCAGGAGCGGAGGCGTACCTTGTGGCGATCAGCCCGCCGAGACTGCGCTATCGCTTCAGAGGGAGACCGTGATGGCCGATTACCGCCAAGCCCGCGTCGCTTTTGCCGACCTCCACCGAGATGGCTGCTTCGTCATCCCCAACCCGTGGGATGTCGGAAGTGCTCTGCTGCTGAAGCATCTTGGATTCCGCGCGCTGGCTTCCACCTCGGCGGGGTATGCCTTCTCGCGGGGGCGTCCGGATGCTGATTGGGCGGTGTCGTGCGCGGACATGCTGGCCCATATCGCCGACATCGTTCAGGCAACCGACCTGCCGGTGAACGCTGACTTCGAGTCGGGTTATGCCCATGATTGCGAGGGGCTGGCCCGCAACGTACGGCTCTGCGCCGACACCGGCGTGGCCGGCCTGTCCGTCGAGGATGCCACGGGTGATCCGTCAAAGCCGCTCTATGATTTCAATCATGCCGTCGAGCGCGTGGCGGCTGCGGCGGAGGCGCTGCGGGGGACCGGCGTTCTCCTGACCGCCCGTTGCGAGGCCGTGCTGGTGAACCATTCGGCGGCGATCGACGAGGCATTGCGCCGGCTGCCGGCCTACGCCGCGGCGGGAGCGGACGTCCTCTACGCGCCGGGCTTGCGGAGCCCGGATGGCATCAAGGCGGCGGTCGATGCCGTGCACCCGAAGCCGCTCAACCTGCTGGTCTCCTCACCGGTCGGCCTGTCGGTGGAGCAGCTCGCCGAGTTGGGGGTAAGGCGCATCAGCCTGGGCAGCGGGCTCAACCGCGCCGCGTGGGGCGGCTTCCTGCGGGCGGCGCGGATGCTGGCCGAGCAGGGACGCTTCGACGCCCTCGGCGAGGCCGAACCGTTCGACGCGCTTAATGGGTTCTTCCGGACGCACGGCCGGCGACCGTCCTGACCGACAGGTCACGGGCGAACCGCCGGCTCTGGATCGAAGGCGCCACACGCCTTGAACGACCCGGAGTGCTGCGTCAGCTCCAGCTTGAGCACGAACCGGAAAGGGCCCGGGCCGAGATCCGCGCCCTCCATCTCCAGGACCGGCTTCGGCTCCTCCTCCGCCTCAAGCGCCTGGCGCGCCGCCACCGCCATCCGATAACGAAACGGTTATTCCATGATCGCGGCGGCCGAACGGCTGGGCATCGCGCAGCCGGCGGTCAGCGCCGCGGTGCGCCGGCTGGAAGAGGACCTGGGCGGGCCGCTGCTGGTGCGCGGCGGGCGCGGCGTTGCGCTGACGCCGGAAGGCGCGGTGTTCCTGCGGCACGGCGGTGCTGCCGGGCTGGAACGCGGCCACCGCGGGTTTTGCCGTGGGTGTGTTTGCTACCGAATACCGGACCGCCAAGGGCAACGGCCACAACCCGCGCCTTTGGCCGACCCGCGTCCCGGGGGCAATCGGGCGCGACCGCGACCTCACCGACCACAATGCGCTTCTGCCCTGGGTCAGGCCATCCGTGGGCGCGCCGCCTGATCCGTACCTCCTCGCCATGCTCTCCAGTGCGGCTTGCCCATTCCACCGCAGAACCGCTATGGCACGACGGCAAAGGATTCTGAAACCCTCCGCACCGTGCCATGCGCGTCGGGAAACGCAAGCGGCTTGGCTTCCAGGATCTGGTCCGTCCCGCCCGCCTCGGAATTGGGCATCAAAGCCCGCCAGAACACTCGCATGGCGGGCGGCGCGGTAGCGAGCAGGGGATTTTCGCCAAGGTGCGTCTGTGTGTAGCGGCCGTTCAACTCCACTTCGATCACGCGCCCGCGCAACGGCATCTCCGCGTCGAAGCCCTCCAGCGGGTCGGCGGTCGTTGCGCTGCCGGTCGCCGGGTCGATCCGGAAGATGGCCAGCGCTCGTTCCGGCGTTGCCTCCTGGCCGCGCGGGTCGAACCATTCCCCAGTCTGGTCGGCAACCACCTGGGTCAGCAGGATGAAGTAGCGGTGCGTGGCGGCCGCGGGATCCCGGCCGGCCGGAATGCGGGCCAGCCCCGCCGCGCTTGCGGTTGGGTGCAGGACGAAGAACGCCGTCGGATCGTACTCGATGCGCTGGTGTTGCCGGTTCAGCCGGGGCTCGGTCAGGCGCACGGGCGTGCCGTCGGCACCCGCCGGAAGCTCGAAGGCGCCGCCGGTAAAGAACAGCGGCATGGGCGCGGTGCCTTCGCTGGTCTTGCCGTCCTGGGGCTGGTATCCCACCGTGCCGCTGACCGGATCGGCCTCGCAGGTCCGCACGGCGCGGAAAAAGGACACCGCCGCAAACCAGCGCGGCCCGATGCCATCCGGCGGCAGCACCACATAGCTCGCCGCGTTGATTCCCGGATCGACGTCGGAGGTGTCGAACGTATGCCCGAACGGGCCCACCACCTTGAGGGCCGGCGGCGGATCGCCCGCCCGGCGCGGGAACACCGTGTCCGGATCGAGCGGGCCGACGTTGTCCGCCGACCAGTAGGAGTCGGGAGCGGGACCGATCAGCCAGGGTGCGTCCCCGGCAGGTGCGCCACCGGGGACCATGTTCACGCGATCCTCCACCACATGGGCGAGCACGGCGTCGCCGATGCCGTGCTCGCGGTAGGGAATCTCGTCGACGATGACCAGCTGCGGCGCCGCGGCGGCGAGGTTCTCGCGCGGCCTTGCCGGGAATTCGTCGAGTCCGCGGGTGAGCGGTAGGACGGCGAGGATCTTGGGCGGCTGCGGCCGGCCGGCGCGGTGCGCCGTGATGATGCGCCGCCAGCGTTCGAGCCCCGCCGCCCCGTCCATCCTGCTGATGCCCTCCGCCGGGCGGGCAAGCGCCCCCCGGTAGCGGGATTCCAGCCGAAGCGCGTAGCGCCGGTAGGAACGCCCGCGGAAATTCTCCTGCGGATCCAAGGCGAGCACGATGGGCCCTTCGCCGCCGGCCGTGCCGCGCGGCAAGAGGCCGGCGATCGTCGGTCGCCCAAGGAAACGGCCGCCGACGGCAGCGACCGCCTCCCACAGCAGGATGTCACCGTCCCCGTCGCGTTCCTCCTGCGGCATCGGGCTCCGTCTGCCGCCGGTGCGGATCCGGTAGACCGCGGGCGGCGGCTCGCCGAACGCGCCGCCGATCGTCGGCTTGTCCTTTCTGGGCGGCACGATCACCGGCTGGCCCCGCCAGACCCAGCGCTCCACCTCGATCTCGTAGCGGGAGAAGAGAGCCAGCGTCTCCGCCGCCTCCGTCGGGTCGGCGCCAAACAGCGGCGCGCCGTTGTAGGCGCGGCCGACCGACAACTCCACGAAGTCGCCTTTCTCCTCCACTCGCAGGGCCTTCCACAACGTCAGGGCATCGACGCTCACCGCCCGCGCCGTTTCCACCGCGAAGGCCGACCCGGGAAGCGCCGTATAGCCCTGCCGCTCCCATTCGCGCAGCACATCGTCGTCCGCCGTCGGCGGCCGGAGGGCGGCCAAGGCCTTGTCGGTGAAGCGCCCACGGTCTTCGGCGCGGAGCAGCGCGTGGCACTCGATGCGGACGATCCGCCCTGGAGCCACGCGGATCGACAGGCGGGTGCCTCCTCCGTCGTCGAGCGACAGCGGTGTGGCGGTGGCGGCGCAACGGATTTCGGCCGGGACGGGCAGGGCGGTGAAGGCGGTGCGTCGGTCGTCCGCGCCGGTGGCGTAGGTCAGCGGAAGCACCGCGCCTTCCGGATGCAGGACGAAGCTGTGGGTGCTCTCGTTCCACAGCCACGCGCGCACCCCGATGGCGGCCACCGCGGGATCGGCGAGGAGCGGGACGCCGTCGCCGGCGATCCTGTCCAAAGGCGCGGCCAGATTGGCCTCCGCCGCGTTGAGGCAGTCGAAATGGAGCGTCAGCGCCTGTTCGAGCCGCTTCACAAAGCCCGCGACCGCCGCCTGCCCGGCCGGATCGGTGGGGAGCGGCGGTGTGCACCATTCCTGCAGCGTCCGTGGATCAATGCCCGGTGCCGTCAGGAGAAACCGGAAGTCCGGCTTGAGGTCGGTGCGGAACTCCGCGGTGCCGGGCGTGAGAAAGGCGACCGGTGGCCGGCCGGCGGCCACGCCGGCGCCATCCGCTGGCGTCTCGCGCAGGATTTCGTAGAGGCGCAGGCTTACCCCGTCCGGGGGCTTCGGCCAGAACTCGGCGTTCGCCGCCTGCTCCGGGTTGAAGCTCACTGGGCCGACGGCGACCGTCCGCTGGTAGATATCCTCCACCACCGCTTCGGCGCGCGGCGCCCAGCCCTTGGCCGGCGACGGCTCGTAGGGCGCGTCGCGGTCGGCGATCTCCGGGGGGAGGCCTCCGGCGCTGCCGATGCCGAACACGGCCAGCTCGTACCGGTCGCCGTAGCGCAGGGGCGGGGCGCGCATGACATCGAACGTGCCCGCGGCCGTCCTCAGTGGCTGCCGGTAGTGGATCAACTGACGCTCGTCCGTCAGCCCGCCAGCGCCGGGCGCGGCACGCTCGGCTTCGTGCAGCCGGTAGGCGGAGACCGCGCCGGCCAGCGGGTCGTCGATGCCGACGAGAGCGCCGCGGTACACTATCTCCGGCCGGGTCAGGCCGCCGAGATGGGCGAGGCGGTACGGCACGACGACCCGGTCCGCCAGGCGCACGCCCGGTTCCTCGCCGCCTGCCCTGTCGTCTGCGGTCCACAACGAGCCACTGGTGACGATGCGCCATTCGCCCGTGCGGATCCCGTCGCCGCTGTGCCGCCGCACAGCCAGACCCAGGCCGGCCAGCTGCCGCAGCGCCTCGTCCGCGGCGGCGCCGGGCGCGTCCTCCGCGCGGGGATCGCCAAGCTGGATGCGGATGCCGCGCGGCAGTCGGTCGAGGTCGCGCACCGGGTCCGGTGCCGCGGCGGCAGCCGCTTGGGGCCACACGCGGCCGAGATAATCGTCGGGCAGCCGCGACAGGACCGGCCGCACCATTTCGAGGTCCCGCGATGCGGCGCCCAGCCGGACCAGCGCGCTCTCCACCCGCCCGAGCAGATGGGCCACCGCAGCGCGGACCTTGCCGCGGGCCGTGGTCGAGGGATTGGCGTCCTGGCCGATGGCTGACAGCAGCCGGTGCTGCCGGGCGACGCGGCGGCGCTCCGGCAGAGGCACGCCATAGCTCACCGCAGTCCTCGCGGTCTCGGCCGGGAGGCTGTCGAGTGCCTGCAGCATGCGCCGCCGCCGCGCCGTCATCTGCGGATCGGTGGTGTGCGCCTGCGCCAGCGCCATGCGCCACAACAGGTATGGCAGACCGTGGTACAGCCGGGTGTCGCCGCGCACCTGCTTGGCGACCGTCAGACGCGACCGTTGCCACGCCGAAACCGCCGCCCCTCCCGGAAAGCGGTCGCCGGGGATGGGCATGCCGGCGTGGCGCAGCAGCGCCTCGTGCCACGCGTCGAGCGTCAGCCCCGCGTTCAGCTCGTCGAACGCCGCCGCCAGGACGTCGGCCGCGCCGACACCGAACGGACCATCGGCGGTCTGGAGGAGTCCCGCGAGACGGGCGGCCGCACCGCTCAGATGGTCCAGCAGGATCGGACTCTCCCCGACGTCGGTCGAAGGCCAGGGCAGCGTATCGACCAGCAGGCTCGCCAGCGCCGCCGTGCCCCACGCCGCGTCCAGGGTCGCCGGATCGGCGTTCCCCGAAGGCTCGTCAAAGCTGACGCTGGTCACCACGCTCGGGGGATCGAGCGCGCCGCGCAGCCGGTGGTCCAGAGCGTCCAGCCAGCTGTCTTCCAACACCTTGGGCGCCTCCAGCCAGTAGCTCTTGAAGCTGAAGTCCTCCAGGCCGTTCTTCGGCGGCTCCTGCGTGGTAAGTTGGCAAGGCAGCGTCACCAACTCGACGTTCAGCCCGCCGAGTGTGCCGTCGTAGCCGAACACCGTCGGTGCCGCAGTCAGCGGTCCCGGCGGCGTCCGCGGGGTGGCCGTCTCCGTGCCGACGGCGCCGCGGCGGACCACCGCCGGCAGCAGCACCAGTGGCCCCATGTCCCAGTGCGCCTGGCGCAGCACCGCGAGGTCCACCGTGACGTAGAGCGTGGCGCGCAGGCTGTTGGCCACGCGGCCGGGCAGCGTGGACAGGTAGAACAGCAGCTCCGCGAGGCGGTAGACCTCCTGCTCGGTGCCGGCCGGGCCGGGCGCGGGCGCCGACGGGTCGGACACCGCGTAGGCGAGGTCCACCGCCGTCTCAGCCTGCGGGCCGATGCAGTAGCGTCGCTCGAAGCGGGACGCCAGCGGCTCGGCCATCTGCCGCGCCATCAGCGGCAGGGGTGCGACCGTCCGGACGTCCGTCTGCGTGGCGCCCGCTGCGGTGACGTTGCAGGCAAGCGTGAGCCGCACGTCGTCGGCGATGAAGTTCCAGGGGCAGGCGGCGTGGGCCAGCCCGTCGAACGACCCGGCATCGGGCTCGGCGTCGTAGGACCCGGCGAGCTGAAGGGCGAGCGTCGCGGTGTCGGCGGTTCGCGGGTCGACATGCGGGCCGACGGGCAGCAGGTTGGCGATGATTCGGAAGGTGGTGGCCGGCATCGGTCCTACTCCGTCTCGTCGAAGATCAGCGTGGCGAGGTGCGCATGCACGGCCGGGCCGGCCGGGACCGCCAGCACGCTGGCGGCACCGGCGCTGCGCCCGCCCTCACCCTTGCTGAAGGTCATGTTCACCTGGCGGCTGACCGAGATGGTCACGCACCAGCAGATCCGGATGGAAGCCGACAGCCAGCCGGTGCCGATCAGTGAACCGCTGTCCGGCTCGTACACCACGTCGAAGCCCACGGCGATGTAGATCGATGCCACGCCCAGCAAACGCAGCTCGCCCATGGCCAGCAGGCCGATGCGGATCACCGGCCCGGTCGTTTCCTTCCCGGAGGTGAAGTATTCCGCCGCGACCTGGAACTGCACGGTGGCGACGCCGCTGGCCACCGCCAGATTGATGGCCAGCGTGGCGCCCGCCGACACGCCGATGCTCAGCCGGGTGGTGAGCGCCCGTGGCGGCCGGTAGAACACGTCCACGCCGAACCAGCCGCCTCCGCCGAGGCACAGGATGCTGAGGTTGAAGGGCTGCGTCGGCTTGGCCAGCCAAAGCCCGGTGGCGAGCGTGAAGTCATCGTCGATCAACAGGTCCAGGTAGCTGGAGAGCTGCAGTCCGGTGATCGAGAAGGCGCCGCCCGTGAGGTCGGGCAGTGGCAGGTTGATCCGCGCGCCGACGCCGTTGGGAAGCGCCGCGATGGTCACGCCGGATTCAGCGGGCGCGGCCTTGCTCAGGAGCTTCGACAGGAAGTCCAGCGCCGGCGCCAGCCGAAAGTTCTGCGCCTTGATGTCGAACGTCAGCTTACCGGAGTTGTCGTAGAGCAGCCGCGCCTTCTCGATGGTCAGCACGGTCTGGCCGCCCAGCGTCACCGCCCAGTCGCCAGCCAGCACGGCGCGCACGTCCTGCGCCGTGCCGTCCGCCGTCACCTCGATTCGGCTGTGGGCGTCGAAACGCGGCGTGCCGATGGTCATCGACACCGGGCCGAAGTCGAACAGGCTCGGCTTGCCCGTCAGGTCCTTGTGGACCTCGCACACCGCCCAGGCCTTCAGCGCGTGCTTGTCGAAGCCGTGGCTGATCTGGATCCACTTCGGCAGAGTCCCCTCGTCGGGCACGGGGACCGACGGCAGGAGGTGCGACAGGTCGAGCCCGCCGAAGCGGGGCAGCAGCTCACCCAGCCGCAGGCCACGCATGCTGGTCGGTACCAGCCGTTCGGCCAGCGCCTGGAAGGGCTGGCAGATGCTCAGCGCCGACAGCGCCCGGCTGTCGGCGCGGTTGAAGACGGCCGCCGCCGGCGTGACGTTCACCGCGCCGCTCACCGCGTCGAGATAGTAGCCAAGCTTGTCCCGGGTCACCTCCAGCGCCTGCGCCACCGGCGCGTCGCCGAAAGCGCGCACCATGCGCATGGTGTTGTCCACCCGCTCCGGCAGCGTGCCGCGGGTCAGGTACTCGCCGCGCACGGCCTCCTCGACCAGCCCGGTCACCGGCTTCCACGCGGCATCCACCTCGCGGATGTGCCTCGCCAGTTCGTTCCGCACGTCCTCCAGCGCGGCTTTTCCGTCCTTCAGGGAGTCGACGAATTGGCCGAGCTGATCCAGTCTCCCTCGGAAATCCCCGGCGACGTCTTCAGCCTTTTTCGCCACATCCGCCAGGATGCCGCCCTCCACGGCGCTCGTGACGGCCGCGCCGACGTTGGCGAAGAATGTGTCCTTGACTGTGTGGACGCCGTTGAAGAAATCCGTGACCGCCGCCGCTGCGTCCTCGCCGATCGTGATCGTGTCGATCGCGGCGAGCAGCGTTCGGCAGGCCCCCTCGATCCCGTCGTCCGCGGTGTTGCGCAGGGTGTCAAGATCGGTGCCGCCGGCTTTCGCGACGGCGAGGACGTGCGCGCGGAAGCCGGTGAGCGCGGTTCGGACCGCCGCCTTCACGGCCGCCACCGATCCGGCCGCCGTTTCGCGCTGCGTCTTGACGGCCTGCCGCAGCGTCTCGAAGGCTGTCGCTATGCCGTCGGCGTCGTGCAGGGTACGGAGCGCTTCGTCCACCGCCTTTTCCAGCGCGGCGGCGAGAACGGACACGTCGTTGCGCATCTCCGTCACTGTGGTGGACAGGTCGGCACCGCCGCCCTTGACCACGCTCGCGAGGCGGGACGCGCGGACGACCACGGCGCTTTCCACCTGCGCCAGGATCGCATCCACCCGTTGCGCGGCGTCACGCATCGCTTGGCGCAGGTTTGTCCTGGCCGCTTTGACGCGGGCATCGAACAACGCCTGCTGGGCGGAGCCGATCCGCTCAAGTTCCGCTTCCCAGCGGCGGAGGTCCGCGTCGATGGCCGCCGCGACGGCGGCGTCCGCTTCGTCCAGGCGCTGCTCCGCCGTGCGGAGGCCCGCATCCACCGCCGTTACGACACGCTCGGGCACGGAGTCCAGCGCCTGCACCGAGGCGCGCATCCGTGTGCATTGCTCCTCCGCCATCCGCCGCAGCCTTGCCCGCACTTCGCCCGGCTCTCCCACCGCGAGGGCGAGTTCCTTCAGGACGAAGATCTTGGCTTCCTCGATGTCCTGGTCGAGGCGCGCCTTCCAGCGCTGGGTCAAGGCGTCCTGCTCGGTCTTCCAGTCGACGGCGATGCGCTTCAGCGCGGGGTTGTCCGGGTCGATCACCGCGCGGGCCTTGCCCAGTTCGTCGACCGCGCGATCGAGCAGCCCGGTGATCTCGGCCGCCGCGTCGGCGACGGTGGCGCCCGGCTTGCCGGCCAGCACGCGGTGCGCCAGGCCCTCGAACTGCGCCAGCCGGTCCATGCCGACGGCCATGGCCCCCGTACCGGCATCCAGCGCCGCCTCGATCGGGCCCGCCGCCTGCGGGGCTGGATTGGCGCGCACCAGCACGACGTTGTCGAGCCGCGCCTCGATGGCCCTGCCGGCCCGCCCGTGCACCAGGTCGACCGCCTCCTCCACGCGCTCCAGCGTGATGGTGAAGCGCTCGAGCCCCGGATGCTCCACCGGGGCCGGCGGCATCCTGGCGGAGCGGTCGCCGGCCGCCACCGCGTCCAGGGCCGGCGGCGTGGGTTCGCAGCGCAGCGGCTTGTCCACGTCCGGGAAGGAGGGCCACTGATCCGGGTCGCCGCCGTCCTCCCGGCGGGTCGAACTGAAGAAGCACAGCTCGGCCGGATCGGCCAGCGGGTGCCAGATGCCGCCGCCGCCCTTCTCCGGTGCGCGCGCCATCTTCAGGAGGATGCGGGGCTTGGGGTAATAGCGGGCGAACGCGTCCGGGGTCAGGCCTTCCGCCGGCCCCCACAGCGGCAGGACGAAGCCGTCGGCGACGTCGTACCCCCACCGCGACCGCACCTCGATCTCGATGGTCTCGAAGGCGCTCTCCAGCAGGCAGCTGGGCGGCGTTTCCTCCACCGCGATGTCCGGGTAGGCGCGCCGCGGCTGGGTGATCTGCACGTACTCCCGCACCTTGCGCAGGGCCGCCAGGCCGTCGAAGCCGTCGGGCTGGTCGTCGGCGTACTTCGCCGGACGACGGACGGTGCGCGCGTAGACGATGACGTGCTTGGCCGCGTTGTAGAGCCGCGCGATGCGCCCGACGCGCACAATGGTCACCGTTTCCACCCGGCCGTTGCGGGTGACCGAGGCGATGATCGACTTGCCGCCGGCGAAAACCGCCTGCTGATCGCCGCTGCCACCAAGTGGCCCCAGAATCAGGCCGGACACCCGGCTTTCCAGCGAGCGCGCGGGGGTGCCGAGGACCTCAACGTAGACCCGCTCGGATTCGAAGCCCCAGTCCACGCCGCCGCGCAGCGGCGGTCGCGTTCCCCCCGGGTGGCCGCCGCCGGTGCCGCCGGTCGCGCGTTCGGTGGCGCGTTCGGCCGGAGAGAACGGGTCGGCGCAGTCACGCGTCGGGCGGAGGCGGTGCTCCACCCCTTCCTTCAACACGACGGTCGAACGGTCGCCGAAGCGCTCGTAGACCGGCCACGCGGCGCTGCGTGCGAGCAACGCCGCGAACCACCGCAGGTGTGTCCTGGCCGCCTCGATGCGCAGGGCTTCCCGGTCGCCGCCGTTCGTCGGCCGTGCCCGTGCGAGGTCCAGGATCTCCTGGCCGACCGGCATGCGGCCCACGAGCGCTTCGATCTCGGCCAGCCGGACCTTCGGGTCCTTGGCGAAGAAGGGCATTCCGTACAGCAGTTCCAGGTCGAGAGCCTCGACCATCGCGCCGGCCCCGCCCAGGCGCTGGGGGCCGAGCAAGCGGCGCAGGTTCCAGGGTGCGATGCTGCGGGCCACCGTGAACTCGGCGCCGCGCAACAGGACGCGGGCTGGCGGGCTGAAACGGAAGTCGAAGGGCTCGCCGGGCGTCAATCCCTCCGCGCCCTTGATCATGGTCTCGCCGACCGTCTGCGGCGGCAGCAGCAGGGCGATGCGGCTGGTGTTCGTCTTCAGCTCCCACGAGCCGGGAAGGTCCTGCGCCTCGCGGTAGAGGGCGATGACGCCGGCGGGATCGGGCGCCTCCATCTCCGCCACCACGCGCGCCACGGCGAAGGGCTGGCTGTCCAGCACCACCGCGTCCAGCGTCCTGGCGCGTTCGGGCTGCGCGCTGGCGGTGCCGAGCGTCATCTCCAGGCTGCGCGAGGCGTCGAGCGCCGTGACCTCCTGAACCCGCAGGAGCAGCGGACCGGGAATCGGGTGTTCGTCCATCAGCGGGATGGTGATGGGGCGATCGCGCTTGAGGGTCGCGGTCAGCGCTTCCATGCCGAGTTCGGGGTCCTGGTCGCCGAACGCGGCATACCCGACGGCGAGGCACCAGCGCAGGTCGAGCAGCGTGGTCGGCCGGTCGCCCACGTAGGTGCCACGCGGCGCCATCGACACGACGCAGCGCCCGATCAGGGCCGCCCCACCGGAACCGGGCGGAGGGGCCGGAGGCGCGGACGCCGGGAAATGCAGGTCGAGGGCGCCCAGGTGCACGGTCTGCGCCGTCGCCGCCCCGTCCGGGGGCGAGCCGTCGAGCAGGACGTCACGCAGATCCATCTGCAGTGCCAGCGGCTCACCTGGTGGCCGCAGCCCCCTGTTCCAGTGCCGGGGCAGCCAGGGGTCGGTGTCGATGAAGGAGATGGCGATCCGGCGCCGCAGCGGCCTGCCCGCGCGATCGACGAACAGCGGAAAGCCGGCCTCGACGGTGGCCGTCCCGGCGGGGCCGACCAAAGCGTCGAAGTCGGTGCGGATGGACCGGTCGTCCATGATACGCACGCGGTAGCGCAGCCACCAGCGGCCGGGGATCGCGTCGAATTCGTCGTCCAGCATCGGCACGGTGCTGATCGGCCGGCCGCCGCGGAAGGTGCGCACGCCGACGAGGTGCATTCCCTCGATCCAGCGCCGCCATAAGCGGCCGGGCGACACGGCGGTTCCATCGTCGGCCGCCGGCCGGTTCTTCTCGGACGTCCACAGGAGCGCGGCGATCCATTCCGCGCGGTCGAGCGGGTTTTCCCTGTTTCCGGCCGGGGCCGGCGGCGGTGCCGGCAGGACGGCCAGCTGCATGGCGCCGCGTTGGTGGAGCATCTCGTCATCCCGCAGGGGGAAGCGGCCCGACGCGAGGCCGGGGCGGAACTCCTCCTCATCGTCCTTCGCCATCAGCGGCTGGAACGACACGCCGACCCGGCCGGACACGCGCCGCCCGTCCTGGCTCTGCGGCTCCCGGTACCAGAATTGGTAGACGGCGGACACGGCGTAGGGGCCGAGCGTGATGGCGGCGTGGCCCCATTCGGCCTGCCCCTCCGTGTCCCGCCGGCTGAGAAGCGGGCTGTTCCAGATCCGCTTCCGGTATCGGGAACTCACGTCGTTGATCGGCGATGGTGCGAAGCGCAGGTTCCTGAGCTTCCCGGCGAAGTCCGGCGCGTGGACCGGCAGGTGGGCTCGGGAGGGGTCGCCTTCGTCCAAGGCGTCGTTCCGCCGCCACTCCAGCCTGCCGCTGTTGTCGTGTGCCTGGAACCAGTACCTCAGCCGGCGCATCCCATAGGGCTGCGGCGACTGTGCATAGCGGCTGTCGCCGAGTTCTGCAAACACCCATACGCCGCTCCCGTACGGGGTGAGCGGGCAGGGGCAGTGCGCCAGGATGGTGAGCTTGGCTCCGGCCGGCAGCGTCAGCGTGTCGCCGACCAGTTGTCCGGTGGACCATTGCACGTACGATTCCCCGCCCATTCCGGAATCATCGACCTGCGTCGGGCTGGTGGGGATTTCCAGGAACGGGGCGACGCCGCCGGGGGCGCCGGGGAAGCGGAGCGCCGACACCTGCGCCGCGCGGTCGGCACCGCTCCCGGCTTGGCAGTCGATCTGGAGAAAGGGGGTGTCCGGCGCCCCGGCGCGCACGACGTTCAGCGTCCTCGTCATTCCAGCCTCCTTTGGGCCAGCCTCCTTTGGGCCAGCCTCCTTGGGATGCGCCGCTGGGGCGCCGTGTCGCGCGGGTTCAGGGCAGGCGTTCGACGACACGCGCGCCGGCTGTACGCGGGCTGTCGATCAGGGCCCGCCCGGCGAAGCCGACGCCCAGCGCATCGCGCGTGAGCCGCTCCGCGCGGGTGCCGTCGGGATGGTTCAGCAGCTTGCCCTCCGGCGAGACCGTGATGACGCGGGCGGCCTCGCACACGCAGCGCGAACGGTCGTCGCCGCACTCGCAGCCGGGCGCGATCAGTACCTCGTCGCCGTCCACCCGCACGCCCGCGGTGAAGGCCGACAGCCGGTCCAACACCGCGCAATCGGCGAGTTGAAGCACCCAGACCGTGGAGTAGGAGCCGCTGATGGAACTGACCAGCGCGCGGCCGCTCCCCTCCTCCACGTGGATGGAAGCCACGGGGCCGAGCCCGTCGATCCGGCACGAACCGCCGGCACGGTGGCGGATGACCATCGGATCCCCTTGCCAGAGCCGGGGTGCCGCCGGATCGTCGGCATTCCCGACGTCGATGACGTGCCCACCGGCATCTACCGTCCATCCGTCGGGACCGGGCTGCGGCGCGGCCGGGATGTAGCCGGCCACCGCCATGCACGGCGCGAGCGCGGCGGCCAGCCATGCGCAGAACGCGAGCCACCGCATGGCCGCTGCCGCTCACGAGGTTGCGACGTTCCGCCATGCGTAGAAGACCTTGTCCCGGTCGGCCTTCTTCCAAGCCCAGTTGACGGTGGTCTTCTTCTTGCCGACGCTGTTCAGCGTTCCCCAATACGCGGTCGGGTAGGCGTCATGGGCGAGCGGTCCGTCCACCACCACCACGACGTGCCCGTGCGCCTCCGGCGGCGTCATCCCGCTCCCCTTCAGCCCGCCGATGACGAGCGCGCCTTCGGCAGCCTTCTGCTTCGCGGCGCCCCCATTGGACAGTGGGGTCCAGCCTTTGGCGGAGTCGGCGATCTGGTCGACGATGTCGTTCGCCTGGCCGGTGAGCATGACCCCATAGCGCGAGGCGACCGCCTTCACGAAGGCGTTGCAGTCGGACTTGTTGGCGTCCCACACGTTCTCGCAGGTGTCGATGATGTCCGTGGCCGACATGGCCGCTCCTCCCTTTGATTTTACGCTGCGTGTCTGCTGGCCGTGGGTCAGGGCGTGATGGTGCCGTTGACCTCCACCGCCGTGGCGTGGCTCCTGAATCGGATCTCGACGGTGCCGATCAGGTTGTTGGTGGTGAAGGTCCTGGTGGTCGCCAAGTCGATGGTCGCTGGACCGTTCTGGTCCGTGTACCGGACCTCTCCATCCAGTTCGCCGGACCTGACCTGGGGAACCGACAGCGTGAAGCTGACCTGGCCGGCGAAGCCGGTCAGCTCCAGCCAGTGCGACCAGTCCTTGGTGCCTGACGTCATGCGGAAGGGGCGCGGCGTCGTGCTGGCGGCGTCCACGGCGGCGTGAGGCGGCAGCACCGGGGTGCCACCCGCCGGATTGCCCTGCACGAAGGCCAGCATGCCGCCGCCGGCCGGCGCGCTCGCCCCGTCTGCCGGCGCGTTGCCGAACGTCTGCACCGCCTTGCCGCCGATGTAGCCGAGCGTGCTGATGCCCAGCAGCCAGAGCACCTCCTGCGGCATGGCGGTCGGGAAGGCCCCCCGGGTGAGCGTCACCGCCAGCAGGCTGCCGGCCACCACGAAAGTGAAGACCAGGAACTGGAAGCGCGAGATGCTGGCCTTGCCATCCGGTTCGCTGATCAGGTAGCGCAGGTCGATGTCCCCGTTCCACATGCGGCGGATCACGACGAAGCCGTAGACGCCCAGCACGGCGAGGATTACGCCGCCGACCATCCAGCCGAGGACATCCGCCATCCCCCACGCGCTGGGCTTGAACACGGACACGGACCGCGCCACGCTGCCGAATTCGATCTCCACCGAGGTCGCGGCGTAGGACCTGCCGTCCTTGGTCTGCGCGGTGTCGATGGTAAAGATCTGGGGTATCGGTTGCACGCCCTCGCCGAACTGGCTTATGGCCGTAACGTTCAGCTTCAGGGGCGGATTGTCTCCCGGGGCGACATCCACAACGATCCGATTGTCGCTCGCCATAGCCGTTCCCCCCCCCCTGGGTTGTGTTGCGTCGCGCGGAAGGTGCGTTAAGGACGTCGGAAGGGCAGCCAGGTCTTGTTGGCCAGGACACCGAGGTTGCTGCCGCCGAACAGCAGCGCGAGTGTCTCGATCAGCGAAGAGTGTCGCCCTGCCCAGCCCGAACCACTGGTCATGTCCATGAACACCACGCCGGCGACGAAGAAGGTCGTCAGCATGAGCTGCAGGCGGGCAAAGCTGTATGCCGCTCCTGTTCTTTCCGACAGAAGCCCTTTGGTGTTGATCGCGCCGACGTACATTTGCCGAAACACGACAACGGCCAGCAGCAGAATGATGAAGAACGGGATAGCCCACGCCGATCCGCCCATGCGTTCTCTCCCGAGCACTCCAGGCTTTCAGCGACAGATGAAACAGAGACGAAAGATTCATAATCGACCAGGACGGCCGATCTGGCATTTTCGATTGCTAGCGGCTGCTTCTAATGGTATGGCGAAAAAATGGAAGCAGCAACTGTTCCTTTAGCACTATGCCCATATCTTCCAAATTAATTTTGCATCGTCACTTTCATGGTCGCCTCATACCGGTCATCATACTATTGCATGACACGGCCGTCGACGCGGTCGACTGGACCGCCGCACCGATCACCGGCCTCTTATCGCTAACAACCGCCGCGCCGACAGCGGCGGATCAGAGCGTGTATTCGTAGTACAGCTTGCGTCTGCCGGGGGACGCCGTGCGTCCTTCCTTCAGAACGGCGTCCAGGCCGGCCGGCGGTGGAGCGTCGGAGCGGACGAGGTGCCCCCCGGTCCTGGCGGTCAGCGCCTCGACCAGCTCGGGCAGCGGCATGCGATTCCACTTCTTCTTGCGAGCCATTTCCTGGTCGACCGGGATCATCGCCAGCCGGAGCTTCTCCATCTGCTCCAGGCCTTTCTGGCGCAGCGTGGCGTTGTGGCTGCCGTGGTGGCCGACCTTGTAGAAGACCGTCCGCTTCAGCAGGTCCGGCCCGGTCACCGTGCGTCCGTCCACCGCCCATTTCAGGCCCTGCCACGACAGCCAGTTTCCCACCTGCGCGTCGGCAGCGAACAGCAGCACCTCCCCACCGTCGAGTTCGATGGCGAGGACCAAGCTGGTGTTGTTGGTGTCGCTGTCGAGGCGCAACGCAAGATCGGTCGACGCCGCCAGCCAATCGCCGTCGATGCGCCGCCATGCGCCGGCCTCCTCGCCGCCGCCCCAGTAACGCTCGCTGAAGAACTGCACCGTTCGGGCCACGTCCAGGGGAATGGCGGACTGAGGCCCGAACGGTGCGGCATCGGCGGCGGTATCACCCGAGAGATCATCGAGGAACAGGGCCGCCAGGTCGTCCGCCCCCATGATCCCGTAGGTTTCCGGATCACGCTTCGAAGGGAGCGACGTCTTCAGCAGCGTCTCGTCTTCCGGCGGACCGAGGACGTAAAGTCGTGCCTGCGTGCCCGGCATCGGTTCGGGGGCATCCGTCGGCTTGCAGTAGCGGGGCTTATCGACGAGGGCGCGCGCGACCTCCAGGGCTCCGCGCGTGGAGTGGTTCCCGGCGGCCCCCAGAAGGTTCCGGGTGTCGATGTCCTCGCCGAAAAAGCTGAGGAACTCCTTTACCGTATCGGCGGCACCGTCGATACCGAACCCGCGCATCCGGACACCACTGTCCACCAGGGCCTTCACCGCGGCGCTGCGGCGGGTGACGAGGGCCCGCGCCTTTTCGTCCTCGGGGTTTTCGGTCCAGCCGAACCAGACGCTGCCGAACTTGATCTTCTGGAATTCCTCCTGCGCCAGGGCGAAGCCGGACACGTGGTCCCAATGCTCATGGGTCACCACCAGGAGGTCGACGAACCCCTTGGTCATCGCGGCGATGTCCGACACCACGTCCAGCATCTGCTCCTTGGCGTCCCTGGTTCCGAGGATCAGCCCGCAGTCGATGAGGATGAACGCCTGCTCGCGGCCATCCACGGGGTTTTGGCGCGGCAGCGTGACAAGGAAGCAGTCGCCCAGCCCGTGGCAGTACATGCGGATCTTGGCGCGATAATGGTCGGCCGCGGTCTCGACCGCTGGCGCCGCAATCGTTTCCGTGGGCGATGCGGCGTTCCTGTTTCTGGCCATCTCGTCCCTCCCTCAACAACGCGCGCTGTGGAGCATGGCGAACGGTTCGCTTTCGGCGCCGCGTTCGTAATAGTTGCCGGACAGCGAGATCTCGCCCAGTCCCGCAAAGTCGAGTTGCCGTTCCACGCGGATCTCGTGATTGAGCTTCTTGCGGATGAAGTAGCGCACGGCCCCCGTCTTGAGATCGATCAGCAGGGTGCAGCCGCCGCGGATCGTGCTGCGCCAAGTCCCGGCGGGCTTCCAGGCTTGGGTGATCTCGACCACGAGGTCGGCGCGGCTCTGCCCATCCGGCCCGATGCGCCGCGCCGGCCGTACGGAATGCACCTCGATGCCGCGATACGTACCGGAAATTTTGCCGATGCTTCCCGTCGCTCCCGGCGCACGGACAAGGCCGAGCGTTTGGATCTCGCTGTCCGTCACCTCGTCGGGCGACATCAACCAGTTATGGAAGATGGTGGCGTTTTCCCGCGACGCGTCGAAGGCGGCGCGCCGGTTGGCGGTGAGGTCCCAATCCTGGTTCATCGCCTTCACGACGTTCGCGACATTGCGCAGCGGCTGCGGCGGCGGTTCCCAGACGACGGCGTCGGGCGACAGGTGGCGCACCCCTTCGGCGAAGATCCCGCGGTCGCGGAACGCCGAAACCAGGGCGACGCGGTAGGAGCGCTTGTCCTCGGGCACCAGATCCCGGTCGGCGGTGATGAGGGCACGCAGGTAGTCGCCGAAGGTGATGTCCACGGGCGGGCAGTAGTCGAGGGCGCGAATGCAGATGTCCAGCCAGTGCCTGGCGATCTTCGCGGCTTCCGTCGCCAGCTTGTCGACCAGCCCGGCGGGCAGCGCTCCCTCCGGCAGCACCCCGGAACCACCGGTGGCGAGCCGGATGAACTCCGCCGCCCGCATGTCGTAGATCTTCAGGAAGGCGTCGAAGACCGCGCCGACCAGCACCGCGCCGCGATCGTGCGCCTCCATGGTCTCCTTGTAGACGCGCCTTTCGGGCGGCGCGGGTTCCCATTTGCCGTCGACGACCCTGCCGATCGCATCGCGCAACGCGCCGTAGCCACGCGTCGAGCGGCCGAACTGCACCGCCAGCTTGGCCAGTGCGTTCTCGCGCCGCAGGTCGCCGCCGGTGCGGGCAATCTCCTCGCGCAGCGCGTCGGGCAGGGTGAAGTGCTGGAACAGCGCCACGATGTCGGCGAACGCCTCGTGGAAGGCCAGCACGTCCGGGTTGCTCGGCTTCCTGAAGCGCCGGTGCAGCCCGTCCAGCAGCGCGTGCGAGGTCTCGTGCGCGACGATGTCGTGCGACAGGCAGGCGAACACCAGGCCGCCCGGCAGCAGGCCGTTGGGGTTCCTTTCGGATTCCGGGAAATACCCGAACAGCAGGGCCTTGCGGTCCGGGCTGTAGAAGGCGTTGGCGGTGCGCAGCGCATGCGGGTAGATGCGCAGGCGGCGCACGAACTCCTCGCGCGGCCGGCCGTTGACGGCTGTCCACCGCGGCGCCCACAGCGCGACGCGTCCCAGCGCACGCTCGAAATGCTCGATCGTGCGCATGGCCACGGCGTAGACCATCTGTTGATGGAACTGCGGGTTGGCCTCGGACGGCGCCAAGCCGTTCTGCGGCAGCAGGAACGGGTGGTCGAGGTCCACCGGCGCGTAGCAGTGCCGGCTGGCCGGATCGATGTCGACCATCTCGATGTATTCGCCGACCGGGCCGGGCTCCAGCTTTTCCCAACGCACGTCGATGCAGGTCTCGTTGACGGCCAGCGTGGCGAGATCGGTGCCGGCCGACGGATCCTGGGCGTAGACGCGCAGGTACCGCCGCGCAGGCGGGCGCACCGGCGGGTGCAGCGCATGCTCGAGAAGCATCCGCTGCACCGGGTTGGGTTGCGCCGGTGACGGGGGCGGAGCTTTCGCCGGGGGGCCAAGCTGATCGCCGCCGGGCAGTGGGGGCGGTGGGGCGCCTGGAGGCGCTTGCCGGGCCTCCGGCGACCCGCCGGGGGACATGTCCCGCAACAGCGCCATGTGCAGCCTGTCCCGCAACGCGCGCGAGATGCCGGATTGCGCCAGCAGCGCCTCGGCCACCCGGCAGGCCTCCCGCGGATCGGACGGCGGATCGGACGGATCCGGCAGCAGTTCCTCGACCTCCTTGCTCTGCGAAAGCTGGAGCGCCTCCAGTTCCAGCATGCGCTGCTGCGTCGCCGGTATCGCGGCGACGCCGAGGCCGGTCAGGATGCGCAGGAGCGGAAAGCTCACCGTATCCGGCTTGACCGGCTGAAGGCTCGAGGCCGGTGCCGGCGGCACGGAGAGCGCATCGGCGGCGCGCAGCGCCCCGCGCCCGCAGCGCGGGTCCCGTTGCTCGGCCTTCTCGAACAGCGCCCTGCGTACGGCCTCCACGCGCAGCCACGGCTGGTCGTCGGAATACGCCTTCAGCGCGTCCATGTGCGTGTGCAGCCACAGCGCGGCAGCCGCCGCGACCTGCGGCGTCGCCGCCGAGGTGCCGGCGCCATCAAGGTCCACGACCTCCGGACAACCGATTCTGGCCCAGGGCACGTTGGGCGTGAAGGCCGCCACGGCGGTCGCCATCTTCCAGTCCGGGCCGTAGTTGCCGGCCATCCGCCTGTCTCCAAGATCGGCATAGGGCTGGAGGTCGGCCATGATGCCGCAGGCGGCGGTGACTCGGCCGAAGCGTGCGGGATAGACGATGTGGCGCGTCGGCAGGTTGCCGAAATTGTTGCCCGCCGCGGTGACGACGAATACGCCCCGGTCGTACAGCGCGTTGATCGCGTCGGCCCAGGCCTGCGACGGCAGGCCGCCCAGGCTCATGGTGACGACGTCGATGCGCGTTTCCGGCCTGCGCGTCAACTCGTGGACGTAGTCCAGCGCCTTGGCGACGGCGCTGTTGCGGAACAGGACCACCCGGTCGGCGATGCGGATCGGCACGATTTCGGCAAGGGGTGCCGCGGCGGCGAGGATGCTCAGCGTTCCGGTGCCGTGGCCGAGGTTGGTGAGCAGTCCGTTGGTGCGGTCGGTCGCATCGCGCGGAAAGTCCGCGTCGACATAGTTGCGCTCAAGCTCGCGCAGCAGCGTCGGCGGGACTGTCCTGTGCCGCGGGTCGTAGCCGGAATCCAGGTGGGCGATCCGCACGCGCGGCGTGTCGTCCACCTGCCGGGCGGCCGCGATGGCGTCGTCGAACTGCGCGTGCCGGGCGTTGCGGTACCAGTCGCCGGGCTGGCCGACCGGATAGTCCGTGTTCGGCTGCGCCTGCGTGCAGTCCTTCGCCGCGCCGAAGCCCCGCGGCGGCTCCTCCTCGGTCAGCCAGCGCTGTTCGAGATCCGGTTCGGCAAACGCGATCCCGCCAGCGCCGGCGATGCCCAGCCCGTCGCGCAGCAGGGCATAGCAGACGTCCCAGGCATTGGCGTCCACGTCGGCACGCGCGGCGCGCAGGAGGTGCCATGCCGTGGCCGCCGAATCGCCGGTGAACGCCTGATCACCGGAAGGCGGGGTGGGAGGAATGCTGTTGAACAGCGGTTCGATGGTGAGGTCGATCCCGCCCGCGCGCACCGAGAAGCCCAGCTCCGACCGGAGCGGGCGCATGCGGACCAGAAGCGACAGCCGGCTGGAATCGGTGCTCATGGCGTCTCACTCCGACGGAGGTGCGGCGGTTCGGAACGGCGGTCCGGCTTTTCAGACGCCGCTTTCGGGATACGGGAAGCCGCCCGGTGCCGGCAGGTCCGGCTCGTGATAGGAGCGCAAGGCCAGGTCGCACACCGCATAGCCCCAGTTGATGAGGCGCTCCTGCAGCCTGTCGTCCATGCGCGCCAGCCGGGTCGGCACCGCCGCGAGTTCCTGCGTCCGTTGGCCCGGGCAGGCGAGCGGCGTGGCCGCGGGGAAATCCGTGGCGAGACTGCGGATGCCCCAGTAGGCGCCCTTGCGCGTCTTGTCGCGAAAGGAGCCGACGACCTGCCGCTTGCGCAGGGCGCGGACCTGGTTGTCGGTCAGGCTGAAGATCCGGAGGGAGTGCCGCGCCCAATCCTCGTGCGGTTCGGGTTCGGGCGCCATCTTCTGCCCGCCATCGCTCACGAAAACCGTCTCGTACCGCTTCCAGACCGTCTCCAGACCCAGGTTGTCATAGACGCCGCCGTCGGTGAGCACCACCCGCGAGGTATAGGGTTTCCGCCGCAGCGGTGCCTCCGGGTCCGGCTGGACCGTCGAGGGATCGATGTTCAGCACCAGCGGCGACAGAACCGGCGGGAAGGCCGACGAGGCGGCGACCGCGGTGGACAGCGCCAGCGTGGGGTTGAGCACGCGGCCGACCTGCCAATCCCCCATGTAGGGCCGCGAAAAGCGCCAGAGCGAACCGGTCTGCACGTTGGTGGCGTTGATCACGAAGCGGGGCGCGAGGTCGTCCGGCAGGTCCTGGAGCGTGGCGCCGCCGTAAAGGGCATCGTCGTAGTTGCGGGCGATGTGCTCGGCGATGGTGCCGGGCAGGAAGATGCCGCCGATGACGGCGTTGGCGTCGAGGGTGCGGCTCGCCAGTTCGCGCAGGGGCGCCACCACCAGGGCCTCGAAGTCCGTCCGGACGTTCGCGGGGACGAAGCTCAGCCGTCGCCAGCGCAGGGCGAGCATCCCGGCGGTGATCGACCCGCCGGAGACGCTGGACACGCGCGCGAGCGTCTTCAGCCGGTCCACCTCGTACAGCCGCCACAGGACGCCTGCGTGGAAGAGCATGGCACGGTAGCCGCCACCGGACAGGCACAATCCGGCGCTCTCCTTCAGCGGCCCGTCACCGCCCCGCGTGTTGACCGGACTCCCCCGCATCGACATCGAGTCGGCAATATCCTCCATGGCTTTCCCCCCGTTATAATGCATGATGATGCGTGTCCGCTTTTTTATCCGCAACTATAGTGCTGAACCGATGCTTTGCATAGATTGACTTTTGGATATGGCGAGGTGATAATGACTCATCATCCAATAGATTTATTCGCATACGGGCGTATGCGAAGATTCTTCGGCGCGCGTTGTGTAACAATGTGAGCGCCGGCAATCAAAGGATTGGTTCCGCGCCGCGCCGCGCCGCGCCGCGCCGAGGCGGGGCAACGGGGATGGCGGAAGGCCAGGCGGCGAGGTGGGCGATGCTGCATCTTGGTTGAACATATTCCATTACTAGTTGTATCGTCGCGTCGCTTCGGCGTTCAGGAATGCAGTACATGGTTGAGATCGTCATTTCGGTTGATCGCGGTGACCATGCGGAGCGGCTTGGCGCGAACGAGCGTCTGCAGATGCACGCATACGCGCAGGTGGCCGCCTATCTGCCGACGTCCCTCACCCATGCCCAGGCGGTGCTGGATCGGGACAGCCGGTCGGCCGAACGGAAGGACGGCCGGGAACTGCCCAGGGTGCACGACGCGATCTTCATCGAGGGCGGGCGCGGGACCGGCAAGACGGCCTTCATCCTGAACCTCAAATCCCAGGTCTTCGAGGACGACGCCAAGCGGATCCATTTCTGCGAACCGATCGACCCGACACTCGTGAACAAGGGCGAAAGCTTCCTCAACGTCGTGATCGCCAAGCTGCACGACGAGGTCAAGCAGCGCTCCGGCAAGCCCGAGCGGCACGACCGTCATCACACCGATCACAGTGCCTTCTACTACGAGGCGCTGGAGGCCGTCTCCCACGGCATGGAAGCGCTGGGGGGCAAGGACCAGACGCCGGGCATGGAACGCATCCTGGTGCGCCGCAACGACCTGGGACTGCAGCGCCACCTGCACCGCTAATACCGGGAGGTCTGCCACGCCCTGAACTGTGAACTGCTGGTCCTTCCGGTGGACGATGCCGACATGGCGCCCCAACGGGCGTGCGAAATCCTGGACGTCATCCGCCGCTATTTCGCGTGCCCCCTCATCGTTCCGGTGGTGACAGGCGATATCGGCCAGTACCAGCACATCGTCGCCCGCGAATTCAATGAAAAGCTGAATAAGGGGTAACTGCTTACGGGGGTGGCTGAGCCTGTGCTGCGATAAGGAGGGGCTGGCGGGGCATAGGGATTGGCCGCCATCGAGGCGTTGCGCTGAAGGTTCGGACGTGAGTCAACCTCTCCATGACTCGCATTGAGCTGTCCCGCCTGAGTTCGGAGGAGAAGGACGCGCTGATCCTGGCGCTGCCCGAGCGGGTCGCGGTCCTGGAGGCGAAGCTGAACCAGCCGCCCAAGACCCCGGACAATTCCAGCCTGCCACCCTCACGCGGCCAGAAGGCGAACCGGCCACCGCGTCCCAAGAAGCCACGGCGGTGACGGCTGAAACCCAAACGCTGCGCCACGCTTACGATCACATCGCCCTGCCGCCGCTCCGGCCGGTGGTCACGCGGGTGCGGCTGTTCGGCCAGCGCTGGGGCGGCCCAGCAGGGCGACGCCGAGACCCATCAGGTGTGCCGGGCCCACGTTCTGCGCGACGTCCAGTACGCCGTCCCCAGAGATCGCCGCCCTCATCTGCCTGCTGCTGTCCGATGTTTCGGCGCAGCGGCAGGCGGGTCTTCTGGCGCATCCCGATTTCGGGCCGCCGATCCGCGCCGCGTTCACGGTCGTGGAGTGCGGCCGACCGGTTCCGTTGCAGCCGGTTCCGCTGCAAAGGCCGAACGGGGATCAGCCGGCGGCGCGGCCCTTCGGCATGCGCGGCGGGGTGTAGGCCGGCATCGTCCAGCCGCGCCGGTCGACCACGGGACGTTCCCTTCACTGGTCCGTGGTGTCGGACTGCCCGCTGGGGTTCTGAGGCGCCGGCTCCTGGCTGCTGCCGGTCGCCCGATCCGCGGGCTGCAGATTGCTCCGCTCGGCCAGCAGGCGGGCGATTTCCTGGTTCAGTTGGGCGATCTGCTGGGCCGCCGCGGCGGAGTTGTCGCGGGTCTCGCTCAGCACTTTGGTCTGTTGGGCGATGTCCGCGGTGATCTGGCCAAGCTCCCGGGACGCTTGCGTCGCTGCGTTCTGGAGTTCGGCCAGCCTCCGCTCGGCCGTCGCCACCTGACCCGTCGTCTCCTCGGCCGTCCGCCGGGCGCTGGCCAGCGCCTCCTGAGCCTGGGCCAACTGCCGCTCGGCGTCCGCGAGGTTCGCTTGAAGCTGTTGCAGCCGCTGCTCGCCCTGCTGGGTCTGGTTCTGGAGATCGGCCGCGCGCTGGCGGGCTTGCTGGACTTCGGCGTCGCTTTGCTGCCGTTGGCCCCGCACCTCGTTCAGTTCGGTGCGGGCCAGATCGAGGTCGCCCCGGATCCGTTCGAGGTCCGCCTGAACGGAAGCCCGCTCGCCGACCTGGCTCTGGAGTTCGCTGAATTGCTGCTGGAACCGGTCTCGCTCCTGCGTCAGGGTATCGCGCTGCTTGGTGATCTCCTGGAGCTGGGTGGTGGTCCGCTGGAGATTGGTGCCCAGGCCGGTCAGGTTCTGCTTCGCCGTGTCGGTTTCCGTGCGGGCTTTGGCCAGATCCACGGTCAACGCCTCGTTGGCCTGCTTGGCGGCGGTCAACTCCTGTTCGACGGCGAGCGTCCTTTGCCGGGCTTAATCCAGGGCCTGCCCGCGGCTGCTTGCGGTCGACCAGCCCCAGACCGCGGCGATGATCGCGACGGCCGATACCGCCGCCAGGATTTGGGCTGGCCGATTGTGCCTCCATGAGGTCGCGGATGAACCGTCGCGGGCGCGGTCAGAGTGTCCCGGTTCGCTTGCTGACATCGGTGTTTGCCTCCGGACAGGGGACAAGAAGGCAAACATGCGGCCGTGGGGCTGTCCACTGACCAGTCGAGGAGAGACCCGCACTCTTCCGGGCGAGGGTGGAGGAGGCGTCGCGTTTCGCGCACCGCACGACCCGGCCGGCATCGCCTACGGATCATGCCCCGGTGGGTTACGCCCGGGTGCGGGACTGGGCGGGAATGCCCGGCTCGACGGACCGGGCCGCAAGCAGGTCCTGGAACAGCGCCGCCACGCGGCGCGCGTTGCCGTCCCACGTCAGCGGCCGTTCGGCGACGGTGGCCCGCGCCCTCGCGCCCAGGCGGACGCGCAGGTCGCCGTCGCGGCACAGCCGGCGCACGGCCAGGGCGAAGGCGGCGGGGTCCGTCGGGTCGAAGAGCAGCGCGTTGTCGCCGTCGCGCAGCACCTCGCGGATGTTCGGGGTGTCGGGGGCGACGACGGCGCGGCCCATCTGCATGTACTCGAACAGCTTGAGCGGCGAGGCGTAGGCCGTCACCGCCGGCTGGAGCGCGACGTCGAAGGCGGCGACGTGCCCGGCGATGGCGTCGTGCGGCAGCACGCCGGTGACCGTCACCCGGTCCGCGACGCCACGCCGCCGGGCGTGCTCCTCGATGCCGGAGCGCGCCGGCCCGTCGCCGACGAGGAGCAGGTGCGGGGGCGCACTTCCCCCTGGCTCCGCCAGCACGTCCACCACCCGGTCCAGCCGGTGCCAGTCGCGCACGAAACCGGTGAAGCCGAGCACGAGGCGCCCCTCCAGCCCCAGCCGCGCCTTGGCCGCGGCGGCGGCTTCGGCGTCCGCGGCGAAGCGGCGCGGGTCGACGCCGTTGGGAATCACGGTGATGCGCTCGTCCGGCACACCGGCCGCCCGGACATGGCCGGCCAGCACGTCGGTGACCGGCAGCACCCGGTCGGCGGAGCGCCACGCCAGCCCCTCGGTCCAGCGGGCGAGCCGGGTGAGCGCCAGCCCGCCGTGGGCCGTGCGCTCGTGGACCAGGGGGGCGTTGACCTCCAGCAGCACCGGCAGACCGGTCAGCCGCTTCAGCCACGCGCCGGTGGGGGTGTAGAGATTGTAGCGTTCGTAGAGGACGTCCGGACGGTGCCGGCGGACGGCGCGGTACAGCCGCGCGCAGGCGTGGAAGGCGTACAGGAACTCCAGCATCTCGAACGCCGCTTTGGGAAGCGCCCGGCGCAGGCCGTCGATCCGCGTGGCGCGGCCGGCTGCGGCCGCCGGCCCGCCTTCGGTGTCCGGCGGGGCGACGACGACCACCTCGTGGCCAAGCGCGCGAAGGGCGGCGATCAGCTCCCCGATGTGGACGATGCAGCCGTCCTGGGCCTGCGTGCGGTGGTGATACAGGATCTTCATCGGTCCCCCCACGCGCGCCGGAGAGCCGCGCCGACGGGACCGTTATAGGATGGGCCGCCGCGGCCCGCCCATGCCGCAGGAGGATGAGCCCGTTTTCGCCCTGGCATCGGCGCGTGGGAAAAGCATGGTCCCGACCCCGCCGGGGCCGGGACCATGGTCGCGTCAGAGCGCGAAGTCCGACGTCTGGAGCGACGTCAGCCCCAGCATGTCGAACTGCAGGTCGGCGACGCGGTCGCCGTTGGTGTCGCCCTGGACCACCACGCCCTGGCTGGTCGTCGCGTAACGCAGCTCGCCGGCGTGGCCGGTGAAGGCGGCCAGGCCGAGGAAGGCGAATGCCTGGTTGCCGCTGGCCGCCACCTGCGCGTCGATGCCGGTCAGTTCCACCCGGTCGCCCTGGGCACGGACGAAGTCCATGATCACGTCGGCCGCGTCCGGCGCGCTTTGCGCCGTGGTCTGGATGACGAACGTGTCGGCACCGCTGCCGCCCGCCAGCTTGTCCTTGCCCAGGCCGCCGATGAGGCGGTCGCCGCCCAGGCCGCCGAACAGGGCATCGTCGCCCTGGCCACCGTTCAGCAGGTCGTTGCCGCCGCCGCCGTACATCGTGTCGTCGCCGTACTGGCCGGCCAGCGTGTTCTTGCCGCCGTTGCCGACGATGATGTTGGCGTTGCCGTTGCCCGTCCCGGAGATGCCGGCCGTGCCGTCGAGCACGAGGTTGTTCTGCGTGCTGGTGAGCGTCTTCGACGTGCTGCTGTGCACCGCCGACGACAGGGTCGGCACCGCGTCGTAGTTCGTCGGGGTGGGCGTCGGCGTCGGCGTCGGCGTCGGGGTGGGCGTCGGCGTCGGGGTCGGCGTGGTGCCGTCGGCGGTCTTCACCGTGATGGACACGGTGGCGGTGTCGATGGCGCCGTGCACGTCGCGCACGGTGTAGGCGAAGCTGTCGGCGCCGGTGTAGCCGGCGTCCGGCGTGTAGCGCAGGCTGCCGTCGCTGGCGGTGCCGACCGTCCCGTGCGCCGCCTGGGCGAAGGCCGCCACGCTCAGCGCGTCGCCGTCGGCGTCGGTGTCGTTCGCCAGCACGTTGATGGCGGTCGTCTTGCCGGCGACCGCCACAACCGCGTCGTCGACCGCGTTGGGAACCGCGTTGCCGGTGTCGAGCACCTGATAGGCACCCTTGGCGATCTTCTGCACGTCGCCGAAGTCGTTGTTCACCAGTTGGGCCGTCACCGAGGCGACGAAGTTGTTCACCGCCAGCGTCGCCACCTTGGTGAAGTCGGTCGAGAAGTGGTTGTTCTGCACCAGCAGGCTGTTGACGGCCTGAAGCTGGTACGACTGCTCGGCACCATAGGAGATGATGGCCGGGTTGCCGGCCAGGGGGCCCTTCTCGAAGGTGTTGTTGGAGATCCGGGTGACGCCGCCTTCCGGCACGTCGATCATGTAGCTGGCGGTGCCCGTCGGCCCGTCGCGGAAGGTGCTGCCCTCGACCGTGGTCTCCTGAGCGCGGCTCTTCAGCATGTTCAGGTAATGGACGTTCGAGAATTCGGTGTTCTGGACGACCACCTTCTCGAACGAGTTGGCGTAGATGCCGTGCGCGCCGGGGGCGCCGACGTTGTCGAACTTGCTGCCGATGACGGTCAGCGTGGTGCCCGGCCATTCGTACAGCTTGCCGCCGGCCAGAATGCCGCCCTGGCTGTCGTGGAACGAGGAGTTGACGACGGTCAGGCTGCCGCCCTCGTGGCGGATGCCGACGCCGTTGCCGGAGTAGTTCTTGACGCCGGAGAACTCCAGGTTCTCGACGGTCAGGTTGCCCTTGTTGACGATCACGCCCTTGCCGTTCGGGGCATGGATGGTGGTCTTGAAGTGCGCCATGCCATCGACGCCGACAATCTTCAGGTCGTGGCTCACCTGCGAGAAGTCGTTCTCATAGACGCCGGCGCGGACGTTGATGGTGTCGCCCGCGGCGCTCGCCTTCACGGCGGCGGACAGAGTTTTGTACGTCTCGCCGGATCCGACCCACAGCACATTGGACATTGCAGTCACTCTCTCGTTTGTGTCGCTCGATGTGGCCGGAGCTTTCGCCGAAGCGACGCCTCGTGAAAGGGACATTTTGCGGACTTTTGCCGAGTGTTCTCCGAATCCCCGCCGAACCCTTCCCTCGTCCGGCTGTAACCTCTTTGTGCCATGCGCGCCCGGATGGCGCGGGACGGGCATAAGCCCTGCCACGGGGCGGATACTCCCATCGTTCCGCCCACACCGCCGTCAGGGCCGATGGTCAACTCGGGCTGCGCCGTTAATCTGGGAAGCGTCCGAGACGCCGTACTCCCGAACGGAGTTGCGACAGATGCTCAGTCACCTCGACGAACTGGAAGCGCGCAGCATCCACATCCTGCGCGAGGCCTACAGCCGCATCGAGCCGCTCGCCATGCTGTGGTCGATCGGCAAGGACAGCACCACGCTGGCCTGGATCGCGCGCAAGGCCTTCCTCGGCCGCATTCCGTTTCCGATGGTGCTGCTGGATACGGGTATGGAGCTGCCGGAGGTCTACGCGTTCCGCGACCGCATCGCCGCGGAGTGGAACCTGGACCTGCGGGCCGAGATGTGCCCGCCGGAAGAGGACATGGACCCCACGCTGCCGCCGGCCACCCGCGCCGCCGCGCGCAAGACGGAAGGGCTGAAGGCCCTGATCCGCCGCGAGGGCTATCGCGGCGTCTTCGTCGGCATCCGCCGCGACGAGCAGTCGACCCGCGCCAAGGAGCGCGTCTTCTCGCCGCGCACGGAAGACGGCGGATGGGACTTCAAGGACCAGCCGCCGGAGTTCTGGGACCAGTACAAGACCGATTTCCCGGACGGCACCCACGTGCGCATCCACCCGCTGCTGCATTGGACCGAGCTGGACATCTGGCGCTACACGCTGCGCGAAGGCATCCCGATCGTGCCGCTGTACCTAGCCCGCGACGGCCTGCGCTACCGCTCGCTGGGTGAAAGGAACATCACCTTCCCGGTCGCGAGCGACGCGACCACCATCGAGGCGGTCATCGCCGAACTGGAGGCCACGCGCACGCCCGAGCGCGCCGGCCGCGCCATGGACCACGAGGCCGAGGACAGCTTCGAGCGGCTGCGCTCCGGCGGCTACCTGTGAGCAGGATCATGGATATGGACGTCCCCCGCCGCCAGCTTCGCCTCGTCGTCATCGGCCATGTCGACCACGGAAAGTCGACCCTGATCGGCCGGCTGCTGCACGACACCGGCTCGCTTCCCGAAGGCAAGCTGGAGGAATTGAGGACGGTCAGCGAGCGCCGCGGCATGCCGCTGGAATGGTCCTTCGTGCTGGACGCCTTCCAGAGCGAGCGCGATCAGGCGGTGACCATCGACACCACGCAGATCTGGCTGCGCACCCGCACGCGCGACGTCGTCGTCATCGACGCGCCCGGCCACCGCGAGTTCCTGAAGAACATGATCAGCGGGGCGGCGCAGGCGGACGCCGCCGTGCTGGTGGTGGACGCCGCCGAAGGCATGCGCGAACAGACGCGCCGTCACGCCTACCTCCTGCACCTGCTGGGCCTGCGGCAGGTGGCGGTGGTCGTCAACAAGATGGACATGGTGGGCTTTTCCGCGCACCGCTTCCGCGAGGTTGCCGGGGAAGCGACGCGATATCTGGCCGCGCTGGGCCTGACCCCGGCGGCGGTGCTGCCCATCTCGGCCCGGCACGGCGACACCATCGCCGCCCGTTCCGCGCGCATGCCCTGGTACGACGGCCCCTGCCTGCTCGACCTGCTCGACCGGTTCGAGCCGCCGTCGCCCCCGGTGAACCGGCCGCTGCGCCTGCCGGTGCAGGACGTGTACCGGCACGGCGACCGCCGCATCGTCGTCGGCCGCATCGAGACCGGGCGGCTGCGGGTCGGCGACGCGCTGGTGTTCTCGCCGTCCAACCGCACGGCGCGGGTCGCCGCCGTCGAGGCATGGGGCCCGCAGGCGCTTCCGGAGGAGCTGGTGGCCGGCCAGTGCGCGGCCTTCACCCTGGACGAGCCGATCTTCGTCGAGCGCGGCGACATCGCCAGCCACGCCGATCAGCCGCCGACGCTGACGCCGGTGTTCCGCCTGAACCTGTTCTGGCTGTCCGACAGGCCGCTGACGGTGGGGGCGACCTACACGGTCAAGCTGGCGACGCGCGAGGCCCGCGTCACCGTCCAGTCCATCGAGCGGGTGATCGACACCCAGACCCTGGAACCCGGTGTGCGCGACCGCGTGGAGCGCAACGAGGTGGCGGAGGTGGTGATGCGCTCGCCGGCCCTGATCGCGCTCGACGAGCCGGCGGCCTTTCCGGCGACCGGCCGGGCGGTGATCGTCGACGGCTACGACGTGGTGGGCGGCGGCGAGGTCGGCACGGCCGGCTACCCGGATCAGCGGCCGCTGCTGACGCGGCGCGCAAGCAACCTGCACGCCGTGCCGCATCTGCTGACGCACGAGGCGCGGTCGTGGCGCAACGGGCACCGGGGGGCCGTGATCTGGCTGACCGGGCTTTCCGGGGCGGGCAAATCGACGCTGGCCATGGAGGTGGAGCGGCAACTCTTCCACCAGGGCTATCAGGTCTACGTGCTGGACGGCGACAATGTGCGGCGCGGCCTGAACGCCGACCTTGGCTTCTCGCCGCAGGATCGGGCGGAGAACATCCGGCGGGTGGGCGAGACGGCGGCGCTGTTCGCCGACGCCGGCTTCATCGTCATCACCGCCTTCATCTCGCCCTACCGCGCCGACCGGGCGCGGGCGCGGGCGGCGGCGGGCCGTTGCTTTCACGAGGTGTGGGTGAAGGCCGATCTCGCCACCTGCGAGGCGCGCGACCCCAAGGGCCTGTACCGCAAGGCGCGGGCCGGCGAGATTCCCGACTTCACCGGCATCTCGTCGCCCTACGAGCCGCCCGACGCGCCCGAGCTGACCCTGGACACCGGCCGGACCGACGTCGCGCACGCGGTTTCGCAGATCCTCGGCTACGTCGGGCGGACGATCTCGATCAAGGACTACGCCTCCACCTCCTTCTGAACCCTGGTGCGGGCTCTGGCATGACGGAGGATCGGCGATGTTCGACAGCGCACACGGCCGGCCGGCCCGGGGCGCCTTCTCATGGACCGTCACCGGGGTTTCCGGGCGGCACCTGCTGTGGCTGATCCTGCTGATCGCGGCGGCGGCCCGCCTGCCCGGCGTCTTCCATGATCTGCCGTTCTCCTACACCGGGGACGAACTGCATCTGGTCAAGCGCGCGATGGCCATGGGGACCGGGGACCTGAACCCCCATTGGTTCAACAAGCCCGCGCTGCTGATGTACATGCTGACGGTCTGCTACGGCCTGTATTTCGTGGCGGGCTGGCTGCTGGGGATCTTTCCCTCGGTCGATGCGTTCGCCGCGCACTTCCTGTCCGACGTCGGCCCGTTCCTGCTGATCGGGCGGCTGCTGGTCACCGGCTTCGCGCTGGGAACCATCTGGGTGGTTTTCCTGATCGGCCGCCGGGCCTACGGCACACTGGCCGGGCTGGCGTCCGCGCTGATCTTCGCGCTGCTCATGCCGACCGTCATCGGCGCGCAGATCATCAAGGAAGACCTGCCGTGCGGCTTCTTCCTGGCGGCCTCGGTGTACTGCTACCTGGAGAGCCGCGAGAGCCGGTCGGCGTGGCCGCTGCTGGCCGCCGCGGCGCTGGCCGGGCTGTCGGCGGCGACCAAATACTACGGGGCCGTGCTGCTGCCGGTGTACGTCCTGGCGGAGCTGTCCGACCGGTCGCGGTTCGCGTGGCCCGTGGTGCTGCGGCGCGTGGCGCTGGCCGGCGTGGTGGCGTTCGCCGCGTTCTTCGCCGGGTCGCCCTACCACGTCCTCGATCCGACGTTCGCGCAGTGGGTGCTGGGCAAGCTCGGCCAGTTTTCCGGCGACGCCGCCGAACTGGCCTACAACCCGGACCGTCGCCTGCATTACGTGCCCGGCCTCGCCTCGGTGCCGGCGGCGCTCGCCCATTTCTTCCTGGTGATGGCCGGGGAGCATGCGCTGGGCGTGCCACTGGCCGTGCTGGCCGCCCTGGGAACCGTCGGCGGTCTGGCCGGCCGGGAGACGCGCGCGGCAACGGTGATCGTCGCGGCGCCCATCGCGGTCTTCGCGCTCACCTCGGCGACGCTGGCGCCGTTCCACGCCGCCCACCGCCACCTGAACGGCGTCTATCCGCTGCTGTGCGTCCTGGTGGCGCCGGGGGCGCTGCTGCTCGCCCGGCTGGTTCCGCCGCATCGCCGGACGGCCGCGGCGGCGGCGATCGTGCTGCTCGTCGCGGCGGCCCAGGTGCCCGCCGTGATCGCCCGTGACCTGTGGATCACCCGCCAGGACAGCCGCACGGCCGCCCACCACTGGATCGTGCGGAACCTGCCGCCCCACGCCCGCATCCTCGTGGACGACACCGGGCCGGTGCTCCAGCCGAACCGGGCGGCCATCGAGCGGCTGCGGGGGCGGCTGTCGGGGCTGCCGGCCGGCGACACCTTCACGCACCACGAACGCATCCGCCTGGACCTGCTGAGCCGCTTCGCCCCGGCCGGCGGCTTCGACGTCGAGGTGCTGGGGCACCAGTGGTGGCTGCCGCGCGAAGCCTCCGCCCAGGAGCTGCGCGACCGGCCGCGGCACCGCAGGATGGGGAACCCGCTGGTCACCCGCGTCGCGCAATCCCTTGAGGACTACCGCCGCGCCGGGGTCCGCTACGTCGTCACCACCGACCACGCCCGCGACATCTATCTGGGCAGCGAGCGCGGCCGGGCGTTTCCGTCGTTCGAGCGGTTCTTCCGCGAGCTTGGCGCGCTGGTCCCCATCCTCGTCGTCGATCCCGCCGTCGACCACACCAAGGGGCCGGTGGTGCGCATCTACGACCTGGGCCGGAACGCGGACGGCGGGGGGACGCCATGACGCGGATCGCCCGCGCCGGCGGCGGCGCCCTGATCGCCGCCCTGCTGCTGGCCCTGGCGCCGCCGGCCGCCGCCGACCGGGCGACCCGGTCGGAGCAGTCCCACGCCGCCGCCCGGCAGAGCCTGGAATCCGGCGACCTGGAGGGCGCCGTGCGGCAGCTTCAGACGGCGCTGCTGCGCGATGGCGGCAATCTCGCGGCGCGCCGGCTGCTGGGCGAGGTGCAGCACCGCCGCGGCTACTACGAGTCGGCGGAGAAGGAACTGCGCCGCGTGCTGGACGGTACCGGCGATGCGGCGGTCGCGCTGGCGCTCGGCGACGTCCTGCTTCACCTCGGCCGCCCGCGGGAGGTGTTCACCGTGCTCCCCGCGCACCACGCCGCACCGGAGGTGGAGCGTGGCGCGCGCGTGCTGCGCGGCCGCGCCGACATGGCGCTCGGCCGGCCG
>DASWVP010000501.1:0-7299 GCA_036401175.1 Azospirillum sp.
ACGACCATGGGCAACCTCATCGCCGACGCGCTGCGCGAAACGCTGAAGGCCGACGTCGCGCTGATCAACGGCGGCGGCCTGCGCGCCGACGCGCTGCACCCCGCCGGCGCGCCGATCCGGCGCCGCGACATCTTCGCCGAGATGCCGTTCGGCAACGTCGGCGTGCTCACCGAACTGACGGGGGCCGACCTGCTGGCGGCGCTGGAGAACGGCTTTTCCAAGGTCGAGGAGCGCGCCGGCCGCTTCCCGCAGGTGTCGGGCCTGACCGCCGTGTACGATCCCAAGGCGCCGCCGGGCGCGCGGGTAGTGGAGGTGACGGTGGACGGAAAGCCTCTCGACGCGGCCGCGACCTACCGGGTGGCGACCAACGACTACATGCTGAACGGCGGCGACGGGTATCGGGCGCTGACGCGCGGCCGGGTGCTGGTCGATCCGTCGGGCGCGGTGCTGCTCGCCACCATCGTCATGGACCATGTGCAGGCCCGTGGCGCGGTGGCGCCCAGGGTGGAGGGGCGGACGGTGGCGAAGCCGTAGTGTCCGGCCGATCCACGGTTGCGGCGAAAGGATCTCTCGCCTACGCTCGTTCAGCGCCACTGTCCGGGTTCACGCCGCATGTCCCGCCCCGCCTCCCGCTCCAACGACTTCGCCCTGGCCTTTTCCGCCGCGCACGCCGAGACCGGGCTGACGCGCGTTCCGGTCAACCAGATCCTGCAGGCGATCGCCGACGACCCGTCCTTCCTGTTCTCGGCGGAGCTGAAGCAACTCGGCGGCCAGTGCCCGGTGCACGCCGACACCATGCAGGACGACCTGGACAAGGCGACCGTCAACACGCTGCTGGCCTTCCTCTTCCACGGGCTGAAGGCGTACGTCGAGGCCGGCTTGCCGGTGGACGACCAGGGGCGTGTCCGGCTGGTGCCGCCGCCGCGCTCCTCCTACGCGCTCGATCCGGCCGACCGGCCGTCGCTGGAAGGCGTGCCGGTGGAGGTGCTGTGCAGCTTCCTGCGCGACTGCACCTGCCACCTGCTGGACGAGATCATCACCCGCTGGATGGCCGACCTCCTGGCGGTGGAGGAGCATTACCGCGCCAAGGGCAGCGGCGAGATTTCCGCCGTGGCGGCGGCCAGCTTCCTGCTGCGCACGCATCTGGAGGATTCGCCGCTCTACCAGCGCGCCGGCTACGACGGGCTGTCGATCACCAAGACCGGCAGCCACACCGCCATCCACATCGGCTGGGCGCTGGTGGAGGCGGCACCGCTGCTGGTGCCCGGCCGCGACGCCGCCTTCTACGACGACCTCGTCCGGCGCAGCATCAAGCAGGTCATCCCGCTGGCGATGGTCAGCCTGGGCATGCTGGTGCACTACATGGAAGCCAGCGGGATCGAGCCGCACGACGGCCTCGCCATCCATCTGCTGCCCAAGGACCAGACGGCCTTCACGCTGAACGAGTCGGGGTTGATCTGCCTGTCGCCGGCCGCGATCACGCCGTTCAAGAAGGAGGGCGAGCAGTACTACACCGGCTGCCCGGCCTTCTACGCGCCGGGTCTGATCAACCTTTACCTGGACATCGTGGCCACCATCGCCCGCGAATACGGCGTCTACGACCGGCTGCTGGAGCGTTGATCGGGACTTGTCACAAAACGTCTCCATTGCGCCGCGGCAAGCGGCTGCCTAGGGTATAGCGTCCCCGCCCGCCCAAGGTCAGCTCGCCCAAGGTCCGCCGCCCATGTCCACCCGTCCGCCGCCCGCCCGCCCGAACGACTTCGCCCAGGCCTATCTGGCCGCCCACGCCGAAGCCGGGATGGACCGCATCCTGCTGTCGTCGGTGCTGCACCGCATCGCCGACGAACCGGGCTACATCTTCGACGAGGAGTTGAAGAAGCTGGCCGGCCATTGCCCGGCGCACGCCGACACGCGCCAGACCGACTACGACAAGATCGCCATCAACACGCTGCTGGCGACGCTGTACGATTCGCTGCTGCGGCACATCATCAACGGTCTGCCGGTGACGGACGCGGGGCACATCATCCTGCTGCGCGCGCCGGACGCGCTGTTCGACCTGGACCCCGCCGACCGCGAAGGGCTGGCGGCCCTGTCGCCGGAGGATTTCTGCGCCTACCTGCGCGACACCGCCTGCCATCTGCTGGACGCCCTGGTGAAGAAGTGGGCGATCGAGCTGATGGCGGAGGAGGAGCATTACCGCAACCTCGGCACCGGCGAGATTTCCGCGCGCGCCGCCGCCAACTTCGTGCTGGCGCAGTTGCTGGACGATTCGCCGGCCTACAACGTCAACGGCTACGACGTGCTGTCGATCACCAAGACCGGCAGCCACACCGCGCTGCACGTCTGCTGGAGCCTGATCGAGGCGGCGCCGATGCTCGCCCCCGGCCACGACGCCGCCTTCTACGAGGCGATGGTGCGGCGCAGCCTGAAGCAGGTCCTGCCGCTCGCCATGGGCAGCCTCGGCATGCTGTCCTACTACATCGAGGCAAGCCATATGGAGGCCGACCATCATATGGCCACGCACGTGCTGCCGCTGCACCAGACCGCCTTCCTGCTGGGCGACCAGGACGGCGAGCCGGTCATCCGCCTGAACACGGAGGTGATCAAGCCCATCGCCCAGGAGGGCGAACGGCATTTCACCGGCTGCCCGGCCTTCTACGTGGTGGGCATGATCAACGCCTATATGGAGATCGTGCTGGGCATCGCCGCCGAATACGGCGTCTTCGACCGCCTGCAGGCGCGCACGCCGGCTTGAGCGGGCTTGACGCGCGCCGCCGGGCACCTATGTTGGCGGCCTTGTTGCGACGACGATGTCGCAGACGCGAAGCGAGCGAGCCTTGGCGAAAAAATGGTTTCTGCGCCAGATCTTCAGCGATCTGGCCGACCTGATCAAACGGCGCCGGGCCCGCATGGGCACGCCGCTGGAGCGTGCGCTGGGCCATGTCGAGGCGGTGTGCATCGACCACGCCTGCTTCCGCCTGATCTACGACAACCGTCACCGCATTTCGCCGCGCATGTACCGGGCGAGCCAGGTGTCGCCCTCGCACGTGCGCAAGGCGGCGGAGCTGGGCGTCAAGACCATCATCAACCTGCGCGGCAAGCGCGACTGCGCCTCCTACATCCTGGAGGCGGAGGCGTGCCGGCGTTACGGGGTGGCGCTGGTGGACTTCCCGGTCAACTCCCGCGACACGCCCAAGCGCGAGACGCTGCACGCCGCCAAGCGCATGTTCGAGACGATCGAGTATCCGGCGCTGATGCACTGCAAGTCCGGGGCGGACCGCGCCGGATTCATGGCGGCGCTGTTCATGTTCGTCCACGAGAACGTGCCGCTGGACGAAGCGGTCAAGCAGTTGCACTGGAAGTACGGCCACTTCAAGCAGGCGAAGACTGGCATCCTGGATTATTTCTTCGACCTGTACCGCGCCTACAACGAGCGCCACCCCATCGGCTTCTGGGAATGGGTGGATACCGTCTACGACCCGCCCGCCGCCAAGCAGAGCTTCCGCTCGCGCGAATGGGCCAACACGGTGGTGGACCGCCTCCTGGCGCGGGAGTGAAGCCGTCGAGCGCAAAATGTTGACACACCGCGACCTGCCAGGACTTTTCCACCGTCTTGGCGGGGCTTGTCCCGGCTATCCACGCACTCCGGTCAATCCAAGGTGTATGAGATGACCGGACGACGTTGGATTGAGCGCAGCGAAAACCCAACGTCTTGCACCCACATGCAAAGGGCCGTCAGATCCCCTCCTGCTGCTGGCCGCGCACCATGTCGGCCAGCGCTTCGGGGGTCATCGGGCGGCCGAACAGGTAGCCCTGGAGCTGCATGCAGGCGACCGACACCAGGAAATCGCGCTGTTCCACCGTTTCCACGCCCTCGGCGACGGTGATCAGGCCCAGGCCGTGCGCCATGCCGACGGCGGCGCGCACCAGCGCCGCGTTCTTGGTGTTCTCGGGCACGTCGATGATGAAGGCGCGGTCGATCTTCAGCTTCGCCACCGGCAACTGCTGCACGTAGCTGAGCGAGGAATAGCCCGAGCCGAAATCGTCGATCGCCACCTGGACGCCGATGCCCATCAGCTCGCTCAGCGTGCGCACCGCGGCCTTGAGGTCGCGCACGGCCGCCTGTTCGGTGATCTCCAGACCCAGGCGCTCGTTCAGGTCGGGGTGCTCCGCCAGCAGTTCCGCCAGACGGTGCGTCAGGTTGCCGCGCAGGAACTGCTGGCCGGAGATGTTGATGAATACCCGGCCGGGCAGGACGCCCTGCGTCTCCCATTCCACCATCTGCCGCACGACCGAGGTCAGCACCCAGTCGGTAATCGGCACGATGAGTCCGCTTTCCTCCGCCACCGGGATGAACTCGCCCGGCGAGATGGCGCCCAGCGTGTGGTGGGTCCAGCGCAGCAGGGCTTCGGCGCTGGTCACCTTGCCGCTGCGCGACTCGACGATCGGCTGGTAGACGAGGTGCAGCTCGTTGCGCTCGATCGCGTGGGCGAGGTGCATGGTCAGCAGCATGCGGCGCGTCGCCGCGGCGGCCATTTCCGGCGTGTAGAAGCACACGGCGTTGCCGCCGTTGTGCTGCACCGCCTGCAGCGCCAGCTTGGCCTTGGCGTTCAGCTCCTCGACGCGCTGCACCGTGTCGTCGAGCAGCGCCGCCCCGACCGAGACGCGCAGCCGCACCCAGTGGCGGTCCGCGTAGATGGAGGCGGTGACCCGGTCGTGCAGCACCTCCGACAGCGTCTGCGCGTGGTCCAGGCCGTCCACGCGCGACAGCGCCGCGAACTCGTCGGCGGCGATTCGGCAGATGTAGGTTTCCTTGGGCAGCACCTCGGTCACGCGGCTGACCAGCGCCTTCAGCGCGGCGTCGCCGACGTGGAAACCGAACGCCTCGTTGACGTCGCTGAACTGGTCGACGTCCAGGCTGAACAGCGCGAAGCAGGGCGGCGGCTCCCCCTCGCGCAGGGCGGTGGCCAGCACGGCCTCGCACTCCTCCAGGAAGGCGGTGCGGGTCAGCACGCCGGTCAGCGGATCGTGCCGCGCCAGATAGGAGGCGCGCTGTTCCGCCGCCAGCCGGTCGGAGATGTCGCGAATGATGCCGACGAACGCCACCTCCGCACCCATGCGGGCCTGCCCGACGCTGATGTGCACCGGGAAGACCGTGCCGTCCTTGCGCTTGCCCAGCGTCTCGCGGCCCATGCCGATGATCTTGGAGCGGTCGGTCTGCAGGTAGGACTGCATGAAACGGTCGTGATCGCGCGAGAACGGCGGCGGCATGAGGACGGTCAGGTTGCGGCCGACCAGTTCCCCCTCCTCATAGCCGAACTGGCCGCAGCAGGACCGGTTGATCGAGCGGATGACGCCGCGCCGGTCGGCGATGACCACGCCGTCGACCGCCGCGTCCAGCAGCGTGCTGACAAACGGGTCGCGGCGCATCAGGAATTCGGCGATGCGCTCCTCGTCGGTGATGTCCTGGAAGACGCCGAGATAGCCTTCGGGGGCGTCGCCGTCCCCGCGGTGCGGGATGACGCAGCCGGTCAGCAGAATGCGGCCGCCGTCGGGGCGTGCCACCACGCAGTCCACCGGCATCGTGGCGCCCGTCTCGGCGACCTTGGCGAAGGCTTCGGCGATGGGGGCGACGCAGGGGTGGTCGATGTCGGCCAGGGCGCCGCCGATGATGGCCTCGGGCGGCGTCCGGACAAGCTGGCCGAAGCGCGCGTCGGCATGCCGACAGCGCTGCCCGCCGTCGGTGTAGACGACGGCGAAGTGACCCTGGTCGAGGAAGCTGGCGGCGAGCGATGCCAGGAACCCCGGGGCGTGCGCGAAGCTCACGTCGCGCAGTTCCCCGGATTCCTCCGTCTCGGTCGCGGTGCGATTGGACAAGGCCCTTCCTGCTTCCTGAAGACCGGCTCGACGGAGCGCATCCGTCCCCGTGGAACCCCTGGCTGGGATCCCTGGTTGGCATCGTAGCATCGGACAAGAGCGGTTGTCGCGCCCGGTGCCTGAAGGAAAACAAAAGTTCTATCCCTTCCGGGTATAGCGGAGCCGCCGCGCCGGATCAACCCGCCGTTGCCGTGGACGACACGATGTCCGCGCCTCTGGCGCACCGGATCCGCGCGGGCTTCACAAAACCCGGCGAAGCCCAACCTTAGTCATGCTGGCAAGTGCGCAACCACCACGGGCGGAGACAGTCGTGGATGAACAGGTCAGGAAAGCCATCGAGGGGGGTCTGAGCGGTGTGATCTGCGACCGTTGCGGCGCCACGCTGGCCACCTACCACGAAGCGTGCCCGGTGCCCTTCACCGGTCCGTGCCCCGGACTGCACCGCATCGAACACGCGGTCGCCGCCGCGAAGGCCTGCGGCGCTCGGCCGCACTAGGACGGCGCACCAGGACGGCGGCAGGGGCCGGCTCGGCGTGTTGGGGGTATACCATTTGCGCCGACGCGCAACGGTAATGTTCGCTTAACCAACTGACTTGAATCAAGTCGGGGCCTGTCCTCGACGGCCTAGGCTTTCCACACCGGCCTCCGGGCTGTGGAAAGGAGGCGTGATGTCCCCAACACTGATCGAAAACGCCATCCGGGCCATCCTGGTATCCGGCCCGTCGAGCGACGGCGAGCGGCGGCTTCTGGAACGGCTGCGCGCCGTGCGCGACGCCCTGTGTGCGCGGCCCGACTGCACGATGCTGTGCAACGCCGAATGCCGCCAGACCCGGCGGGCGACGAAGCTCCGCTTCTAGGTTCGCCGGGTGGTGAGGGCGGCGATGGCGTCGGGGGTGTCGACGTCGCGCAGGACGCCGTCGTCGTCCACCGGCACCTCGACCATCTGGTCGGGGTTGGCGCCGATCAGGTGCCTGGCCCCGGTGTCGCCGGCCACCCCCGCCATCTCCGCGAAGAAGGAGCGGTCCCACAGCACCGGGTTGCCGCGCTTGCCGCCGGCCACCGGCACGCAGATGGCGCGCCCCTCGGCGGGGTCGTAGGCGGATATCAGGCGGTCGAGCACGGCGCCGCCGACCTCCGGCATGTCGCCCAGGCACACCAGCGCGCCGTCGGCGTCGGCCGGCACGGCGCCCAGGCCGGCGCGCAGCGAGGTGCTGAGCCCGTCCGCATAGTTGGGGTTGTGGACGAATTGCACGGGCCGGCCGGCCAGCGCGGCGGTCACCTCGGCCTGCTGGTGGCCGGTGACGACGATCACCGGCCGGGCCCGCGACGCCAAGGCGGCGTCCACCGTGCGCGCCACCAGGGCGCGGCCGTCCAGGTCGGCCAGCAGCTTGTTGGGGCCGCCCATGCGGGTGGAGCGGCCGG
>DASWVP010000502.1:0-4544 GCA_036401175.1 Azospirillum sp.
GGCGGCGACCTGCGCGGCCTCGCGGCGCGCGGCGTCGCCGGCGCCCTGGTGGCGACGGCGCTGCATGACGGCCGCATCGGCCGCGCCGACCTGGAAGCCCTGGCCCGATGACGCTCCCCCCACGGCGGAAGGAGCGCCGGGGCTGGTCAGGCGGCGAAGGGGTGCTTGACCTTGTCCTTCTGGCTCATCAGGTCCTGGGCGTTGGGGAAGCCGCTGACCGCGCGTTCGATGGCTTCCTTCGTGGCGCGGTAGTTGTAGTCCTGGATCTTGGCGTTGTCCTTGGCGTCCCAATGGATGAAGACGCCGACGCAGATGAAGATGTTGTCCACCTCGTCCTGCGGGATGGTGCCTTCCGACACGCAGTCGGTGACCGCTTTGGCCACCGCGTGCTGGGCGGGGCCGAACATCTGCACCGCCTGTTCGGCGCCCTTGATCGTCACCTTGTTGAACAGGATGGTCGAGGGCTTGCACTGCAGGTTCGGGGCGACCACGGCCAGCAGGGACGTAAAGCCGTCCTTGTTGTTGGTCAGCGCGTTGCAGAACGCCGTTTCCACGGCGCTGCCGCGCGGCCCCATGATCAGGTCGATGTGCGCGACCTCGTTGCCGTCGCCGACCAGCGACTCACCGACGAGGACACGGTTGATCTTCGCGGATGATCCTCCCCACATGGCCATAGCGTCTCTCCCTTCCATTGATGGTGTTGCTTCTGGGTGCGTCGATCGTTGTGGGCGGCTCAAGCGGGCGGCTCAGGCCGGGCGCATCAACCAAAAAGAAAACAGCGAGCCCACAACAATATCGGCGGTGGTGCCTGGGTTGATGCCATTGTATTTGAGTTCCCGGTCCAACTCCCCCAGGCGCGTTCGCGTTAGTTTGAAAGCGCGGTCGGATCGGGCGTCTTCCCTGAATTCGCAGGCGCGCCGCCGAAGCCATTCGGCCTTTTCCCACCCGTATTTTCGGATGACATGGCTGTCGGGAACGGTGGCGAGGAGATCGAGGTACAGGGACTCCGCCGCGTCTTCGCAGCTCGCCCCAGCATCCATCGCCCGTTGAAGGCGCGGCACCCCGGTTTCGAACACGTCGGCGTAGTCCGTCGCGTATTGCCGGGCGATGCGGTCGCGCTCCGCCGCCTCGCGCATCGCGTCCAGCAGCGTCACCGTCGCCGGGGCGTGCACGTCGTTCCCCGCGACCCGCCCCAGCCCCGCCGGCGCGGCAAGCGCGATGGCGCGGAACGCCAGCTCCGCGTCGGCCACGGTGAGCCCCGCCAGCACGCGGCGCAGCCGGTCGCGCAACGGCCCGTTCCCCGACAGCGCCGCCTGCGCCAGGGGGGCGGCCAGCAGGATGATGCCGAGGTTGGTGTTGCACCCCACCGCCGCCCGCGTCGCCGCGACCGCTTCGAGAATGCGTTCGCCGACGCCCAGTCCGGGGCGGGCCAGGACCGGCGCCGTCGCCTCGGCGCTGGCGAGGAACTGCTCCACCGTCATGCCGTGCCCGGCGGCGTGGATGTGGACGTTGCCGGGTTTGAGCGCGCGCAACTCCGTCCGGCAGGCGGCCAGATAGGCGGCGGCCACGCCGGACGCCAGGTCAGGCGGGCAGGTCGGCGCCCAGTTCGGCATAGCGGTTCACCCGTTCCACGAAGTCCTCGGCCAGCGCGTCGGCGATGTCGGTGGGGGTCACGCGCTGCAGCCCCTGCCACGCCGGCATGCTGTTGACCTCCAGCACCAGCCAGCCTCCGGCCGGGTCCTGGATCAGGTCGACGCCGGCATAGGCGGCGCCGACCGCCCGCGCGGCGCGGACGGCAAGCGCCGCCGGTTCGTCGTCGATGGGGGCAGCCTCGCAGACGCCGCCCTGGTGGACGTTGGTGATCCAGGTGCGGCCATGGCGATTCATGGCGGCGACGGCACGGTCGCCGACGACGAACACCCGCCGGTCCCGCCAGCCGTCCGCCGTGCGCGGCGGAACGAAGGGCTGCAGGTAATAGACGCCGGCCACCGCATCGGCATCGGGGAGGGCGTCCGGCCCGTCCAGCCGCCGCAGGCCGCGCCCCTGCGCGCCGAACAGCGGCTTCAGCACCTGATCGGGCCGGCGGGCCAGCTCCCGCCGCGCCGCCTCGGCGCTCTGCGTGGCGAGCGTCGGCGGCGTCGGCAGGCCGGCGCGGGCAAGCAGGAAGCTGGTCATGCTCTTGTCCACGCAGCGCTCGATGGCGCGGGCGTCGTTGCAGACGGGAACCCCCAGTTCCCGCAACGCGTGGAGCACGCCCAGGCGCAGCGTGACCTGCTCGAAGCTGCCCTGTCCGACGACGCGCACGAACACGCCGGCCGGCAGCCGGTCCTCGAAGCCGGGGATCAGCAGGCCGGTGGCGGTGCGGCCGGCGGCGATCCCGCATTGGCCCAGGGAGACGCGGCGGCACGGCAACCCGCGCGCCTGGATGGCGCGCACCAGCCGGGGGGTGTGCCAGTCCGGCCGATCGGTGAGGACAAGGGCGGCGCGCTCAGCGGACATCGTCGAACGACCGCCGCACCAGTTCGGGCGCCAGTTCCCCGGCGTGGAAGCTGCGCCCGCTGTCCAGCGCGGTGACGCTCACCCGCGCCGGGCTGAACAGCATGGAATCGATGGCGTAGAAGTCGCCCTTGACCGCTGCGAAGACCTCGGCGAACGGCCGGCCGTGGTCGCGCGAGGCGGCGGAGGGCAGGCGGTTCGCCAGATCCTCCGCGTCCGCGTCGGGGCCGCCGACGTGCAAATGGACGGTGCCGCCGTAGAGGATCGCGTCGTTGGTGCGGCCCATGGCCGTCAGGAATCCGCCGCCCGGCGGCGGCAGCGGCGCCATGCCGATGCCGTCGACGACGCGGTCGAGCGGGAAGCCCAGCGCGTGCACCTTGTGCAACGCCACCTCCAGCACCCGCGCCACCACCTGCACCGTGCCGGCAAGGCTCTCGGTCGGGGTGAGCACCAGCGTCAGGTTATCCGGGGCGATGGCGCAGGTGGTGGCGATGTGGGCGACCAGTTCGGCCGGCGGCGCCTTGTCCACCTCCAAAACGAAGGCGGCGGAATCCGCGGCGTCGCGGTAGCCGAGTTCGTCGAACAGCGCCTCCTGCCGGGCCAGCGCGCGGCCGGGACCGGAGCCCAGCGCGAAGAAGGCGTCGGCCCCACTGCCGTGGCTGAGGCTCCACCCCGCGTACTGGCTGGCGAGGCAGGCGAGCACGGGCTGCGCGCTGTGGACGGTGACGCCGAACGGCCAGGCCGGCGTGCCGGGCACCGGACCCAGCGTGACCCGGCCGAGGCCGCCCATGCACAGCTCGGCGATCCGCCGTCCGGCCTCCAGCCCGCCGGGATGGCGGATGCCGGCATCGACGACGCGGGCCCCCCCGACCCGCTCGACGCCGAGGCGGAGCACCGGGGCCTCGTCGATCAGCCGCCGGGCCAGCGGCGCCGAAAGCGCGGCAAGGCTGGGGCGCGGGTCGGCGCTCATGGCTGCATCTCCATGGTGTTGGCGGTTGCCAAGCTGGCCGCAAGATGTCGGCGCCGCTGTTCCACCCGGCGCCGGGCCGAACCGACGCCGGCGCCGTCGGCCAGCACCGTGCAGACGGGCTCGCCGGCCGCGATGCGGGCCGGCGCCGTGGGGCGGTCCGCCGTCCAGTCCGGCCAGCGGACGGCGGCGTCGATGCGCGTGGGCCGGTCGGCGTAATGCACCACCGCCGCCCGGCATCCACGAAACGCCGGCAACCGTTCCGGCAGGTGGCCGGCGCAGGCATCCAGATGCAGCCCGAACAGCGGGGGCATCGGCTCCCGGTCGAACACGTCCAGCGAGGCGCCCGGCCGGGGGTTGACCTCCAGCAGATGGATCGCCGACCCCTCCACCAGGAGATCGGCGCTGTTGAGCCCGACCAGCCCGAGCGCGGCGGTGAGGCGGGCCACCATGCCCGACAGCGGCTCGTCCAGCCGCACCGGCACACGCAACGGGCCGGCGGCGCCGCCGTAGCGGTAGGGGGCGCCCGGTGTGGGCGCCGCCCACTGCCGGCTCAGCCCGACGATCACGGCCCGGCGCCCGTCGGCGAGGAAGAGGATCGACACCGGATGGCCGCCGACGCGGCGCTGGAGGTACCAGCCCGGCGGGGCGGTCCCGGTCGCGGCGGCCGTGATGTGGGCGCCGCCGCTGCCGCCGATCCGCTTCAGCAGGTGTCCGCCGGCCGGGCCGTCCAGCGCCCGCGCGACCTCCGGGTGCGGGATGCCCAGGCGGTCCAGCAGGGCCGCGAAGGCGAACGGGTCCTTCACCCGCGCAACCACATCGGCCGGATTGCCCGGCATCGGCCGATCGGCGGCGATGCGCGCCAGCAACGCCGGCTCATCCTCGAACCCGGACCCGTACACCAGCGGCACGCCGCGCAGATCGGGGCGCGCCAGGGCGTCCAGCAGGGCATCCGCGTCCAGGCGCAGCCCGGTGGTGGAGGGCAGGCGGATGCAGGGGGCCGCGAGGCGCCGGGTGTCGTCGTCGCCGAACAGGTCGACGGCGGCCGGCCGCCGGCCCGCCCGCACGGCGGCGGCGGCGA
>DASWVP010000503.1:0-18610 GCA_036401175.1 Azospirillum sp.
GGCGCTGGGCTGCGCGCCCGGCGCCGATGAACTGGTCGCGGCGTTGCGTGCCGCCGGAATGCGGGCCGAGCCGGCGGGGATCGACCGGCTGCGCGACGGTGCGGACGCGCTGGCGCACGCCATCGCCGCCTGGATCGGCGAGGGGGTGGAGGCGGTGGCCTGCGGTGCCGCGACCGACGCCGATCTGGCGCTGGTCGCCGAGGTGACGGCGGTGATGCGCGACCGGGTGTTCTGGGTCGGCTCCGCCGGTCTGGTCCGCCACCTGCCGGCCGCGCTGGGGCTGGCGCGGGTTCCGTCCGTGCCCGGTCCGCCGCTGCCCACGCCGCTCGATCCCGTGCTGACGGTGGTGGGCAGCCTGTCGTCCGCGGCGCAGGCGCAGGCGGCGGCGCTGGCCGGCGTGGAGGGCGTGCGGGCGATGACGGTCGATCCGGTGACGCTGCGCATCGGCCCCGGTGCCGCCCCCTGGGGGCAGGCCGAGCGCGACCTGCGCGAGGCGCTGTCGTCCGGCGACGACGTGCTGCTGACCGTCGGCCCCGGCACCGCCCCCGACCCGCGCGAGGCGCACGATCTGGCCGTGGCGCTCGGCCGCCTGATCGCCGAGCAGGCGCCGCGCGTCGGCGGTCTCGTGCTGACCGGTGACGAGACGGCGCGCGCCGTCCTGGCGGCGCTGGGCATCGACGCCTTCCGCCTGCTGGGCGAGGTCGAGCCCGGCGTGCCGCTCGGCCTGTCCGAGGGGGCGCGGGTGTTGCCGCTGGTCACCAAGGGCGGCGGCCACGGCGACGAACGGACGCTGGTCCGCTGCCGCGAACGCCTGCGCACGCAGGCCCTGCCGCCGGTGCCGGAGGCGGGCACCGGTGCGTGAGCCGGGGCGCCTTCCTTCGTTCTGAAACGTCGCCGACGTTGGGCCGCGCTGACGCTTGGCGCCCATCTACGGCAGAGCGCGCGCCCTGGTGGATCCTGTGAGCCCAGGTTCAGGCGGCGTCGTCACGGCCCGCGCACCCGATTTCCCTGCTAGCTCTGCGGCCTTTCGGGGGTAACACCGATGTGATAGCTTGGATTTTATTCCAATGCGGTGGGCCTGCTTGGCCACGTTCTCTGGGGAATGAAATGAAGTTCCGGTCGAGTGCTTCTGCCGTCATGACAAGCTCGGTCATCATCGTCATAGCGATGATTTCGCTAGTCAGCTATATAATTTCGCATCGGATGAGTGCCGAGTTCGAGGAGAAGCAATTTCTTCTGATGGGGCAGATCATGCAGTCGAAACTGCGTGGCGCCGAAGAACAGGCCATCGCCGCCGCTGAAATGATCACGGCCATGCCGGCGGTCAGGCAGGCATTTGCCGCCTCCGACCGAGCCCTGCTGCTGGCGACCGCCCAGGAAGCCTTTCGCGTTCAGCATGAAAAGTACGGCATCAGCCAAGCCCAGTTCCATGTGGCGCCGGCCATATCGCTTCTCAGGCTGCACAATCCCGGCAGCTTCGGTGACGACCAGTCCAAGATCCGGAACATGGTGGTCGAGGTCAATCGCAGCAACGGAATCCGCCGGGGATTGGAGATTACCAGTTCTGGCATCGGTGTCTTTGGCACGACGCCGGTGGCCGACGAATTCGGCAAGCCCGTCGGCAGCTTCGAGGTGGGCAAGGAAGTCGGGCCGCTGCTGGATGCGCTCAAGAAAGCGTACGGCTTCGAATTGGCGTTTTTCGTCAACGAGAAGACCCTGCGCGAGACCGCGACCGCGATCAGGGCAGACATCTTCAGCGACCAGAATCGCGTCGGCTCCTTCGTCAAATTCACGTCGACCCATCCGGAACTGCTTAAGGAGCTGGTGACCGACGACACCATCAACGTCACCGAGGAGACGCATTATCTGCGCGAGGTGAACGGGGTGCCTTACGGTGTCTTGCTTCAGCCGGTTTACGACTATGCCAAGAAGCCGATCGGCGTCATGGCCATGGCCGCCGATTTCACGGAAACCCGTTCCGCCGACGGTCAGGCCGTGGTGTGGCAGATTCTGTTGGCGGTGTCCTCCAGCATCGTGTTGATCGGCGTCATCCTGGTCATGGTGCGGGGCAAGATCCTGCGTCCCCTGGAGATTCTGAACGAGCGCGTTGCAGCCCTGGCCGAGGGGGCGGAGGGCCGCGGCCTTCCCGAAGGCGCGGGCTTGTGCAATGAAATGCGCGATCTGGCGGACAGCTGCGAACGCCTTGCCGCGCGGGCGGCGAACGAGGCCGGCAAGGGGAATACGCCATGATCCGCGCCGTCTTTCGCGCCTCCAGGCCGCTTTGGGTGGCCTTGACGGGTATCCTAATGCTGGCGGCGCCGGCTGCCGCGAACGCTCCGGCGCCGGCGGCTCCGATTGCCGCCGACGCTCCGCCGCTGACGTCGATTCCCACCGGTAAAGGACTGCCCGTAGTCGTCCGCAGCGGGCTGTTCGTCAATCACATCGAATCCTTCAACGACAATCTGGGATCGTTCGAGGCCACCACCGATCTGCGTCTGACCTGGTTCGACACCCGATTGCGCTACCCCGCGGAGGAGGGGCTTCACGGTTACAAGGAATACCGCGCCTCGGCGGCGGAAGAGCAGCTTGCCAAGATCTGGACGCCGCGGATCCGGTACCTGAACCGCCAGGGCGAGCCTACATTCGTCGAAAGACGGCTGCGTCTTTTTCCCGACGGCATGGTCGAGGTCATCGCCCGCACCACGGCAACCTATAAGGTGGAGGTGGATACCAGCAAGTTTCCGTTCGACCACCAGTCGCTGCCGATCGGATTCATGGTGCAGGAAGACACCGTCGAAACGGTCGACCTGGACTTCAACAGCGACGACGTCGGGTTCAGCCGCGTGGCGAAGTCGGTCGAGATCGGCGGCTGGACCCCGGGATTGATCGCTCTCAAGCGGGATCTGGTCAAGGGCTGGAACGGCGACCGTTATGCCAAGGTGTTGGTGACGATCAGCGTCCAGCGGATTGCCGTGGAATCCCTCTCCACCATTTTCATTCCGCTGTTCGCGTCGCTGCTGATCCCCTTCCTGGCGACCTGGATGAACAGGGCGGAAGAGGGGGAATTCGAGGTCGAAGCGTTCGAACTCGGCAATGTCATCATCGGCGGGCTCTTCGCCGTGATCGCGCTGAGTTTCACCATCAGCTCTTCGTTTCCCGCGCTCATGTCGGCCGACAACACGGTCACGCGGCTTCTCGCCTTGAACTACGTCGCCCTGGCGGTCGGCACGATCATCACGGTGGTGTTCTACCGGTATCGCCTCCCGGCCACCTGGTTCGGTCCTTACGTGCAGGAACAGGCGTTCCGCTTCCTGTCCTGGGCCTTTCCGGCTCTGTTCATCGCCACCGGCATTGCGTTCGTCATGATCGCAGCGGCATAGCCACCGGCGGATCGAATACGTCCGGATCTGTGCGGGGGGCACTCAGCGATGAGCGTCCCTACCGCGTTCAGTGGTCGAAGTGCAGCAGCAGCAGGGCTTCGCCGCCGCGGGCGGTGCTGGCGACGCGGTCGGCGGTCTTGGCGATCAGGCTCGACGACACCGTGCGCATCGCCACGTCGATCTCTGTGTCGTCGTCGGTGTCCATCAGGGCGGCCATGTCCACCGCCTCCGCCTTGCTGAGCGGCAGCGGCCGGCCGGGGTAGCGCAGGCGGACGTCCAGGTTCAGCTCGTCGAAGCTGGCCTCCACCATGACCGGGCCGCGCGCCAGACCGGCGCGCGCCAGTGCTTCCAGCGCCTCGACGGTGCCGAAGGTGGCGCGCTGCACCACGTCGCGGCGGGCGCCCCAGGCGCCGCCCTGCTGTTCCAGGAAATCGTAGATGGCGCCCAGCGGCGTCGTGCCCGGCGTGAAGGCCAACTCGGCCCGCCGGCCGACGCCGATGCGGAAGATCACGTTCAGCACCAGCGCCGCCACCGCCGACACCGTCAGTTCGGAATGGAACAGCGGCTCCAGCCAGTCGGGGATGTTGCCGTACAGGCCGGGCACGGCGGCGACGCTGAGGCCCAGGATGGTGCTGACGCCGATCACCAGCATGCGCCGCTCGTTCAGCATGCGCGACATGATCAGCTCCATGCCGGCGGTGATCAGGCAGGCGGCGGTGAACACCAGCACCGCGCCCATCACCGGCGGTGGCATGAGGATCAGCAGCGTCGTCAGCTTCGGCACGAAGGCGGCGGCGATGATCAGCGCCCCGGCGACCACGCCGATGATGCGCGACGTGGCGCCGCTGGCGAAGGCGAGGCCGATGTTGGCCGACGACAGGCCATTCGCCATGCCGCCGCCCAGCGCGCCCAGCGTCGTGCCCAGCCCGTCGGCGAAGACGCCGCGGCTGACGGTCGGCATCTCGGTGCGGGCCCAGTGCGCCTTGTTCATCTTGTCCAGCGTGATGACGCAGCCGACCACGTCCATCATCGACAGCAGGATGCCGATGAAAAGCGGCAGCAGCGCCTCCAACCCGATGCTGAGCGCCGGGATCCGCGGCACCGGCAACGCGAGCGGCGGCGCCTCGGCCAGCCGCGCCGGCAGCTCGGCCGGCAACTGGCCGAGCCCCGCCGCCACCGCATAGCCGGCGACGCAACCGATCAGCATGGCGTACAGCCGGGCCTGACCCTTGCCCCACACCGACAGAAGCACGATGCTGCCCAGCGTGGCGAAGCCCACCGCCAGGGCGCCCGGGTCGATGGCCGCCGTCGCATGATCGTAGCCGGTGAAGCGCGTGACCCCGCCCTTCACCATCGACACGCCCAGCATCATCACCGCCACGCCGCACACCTCCGGCGGGAAGTAGCTGCGCAGGCGCGGCAGCAGGCGTGCCAGCCCCATCTGCATGAGGCCGCAGACCGCCAGCGTGCCGCACGCCATGCCCAGCCCGCCGGCGCGCGCCGCCGACACGAAGGCCGGCAGGACGATCGGGTTGGGGATCGTCACCGCCAGGAAGCCGCTGCCCAGCCGGCTGGCCTGCAGCAGCGTGGCGATGCCGGCCGCCAGCACGGCGGTGGTGACGAAGCCGTAGGTGTCGTCCGTCGACAGGCCGATCTCGGCCGCGGCGATCACCGGGTACAGCATGAACATCAGCGCCAGCACCATGTGCTGGACCGCCAGCACCGCCAGCGGCCGCGGCGGCGGCCGTTCGTCGAGCGCGTAGAGAAGGTTCGGCGGGCGGTCCTGCATGATCGGCACAATGCTGTGGTTCCGGCGGCAACGATCGGCCCGCACCGCTGAACAAACCGTTAGCGCACGTCCGAGGAAGGCGCCCAAGGTTAACGTCGCGAAACCAACCGCCGTATCCGGCGGGCTGTGGTTTGCGCTATGCTCCGTCCGGATGCAGCGAAACAGGGGGATGCGTGCGCATGGCCGCCGGTGCCGGTCTGGCCCGCTTCGACGCCGCCGGGCGCCTTGCCGGCGCGAATCGCGCGTTCGCCGAATGCTTCGGCGAGGCGCCGCCGCGTGCGGCCACCCTGGCCGAATTGCTGGCCGCGCGGCTGGACTCCGGCGCCGTCGCGGACCCGCTCGGCCGCACCGCCGACGCCCTGGTGGCGCGCCTGGAGGCCGGCGAGATGGTGGCGCTGCGCTGCTCCGAGGACCGCTGGCTCGGCCTCACCATGGTGGCGGAGGAGGACGGCGGGCACATCGTCACGCTGGCCGATCTCAGCGCCGCGATGGCGCGGGAGGGCCAATTGCACGGCCGCGAGCTGGGCGAGAAGCAGGCGCTGCTGGAGACCACCTTCGACGCCATGGTGGACGCCGTCGCCGGCTTCGACCGCGACCTGCGGCTGGCGGTGTGCAACCGCCTGTACGGCGAGATGTTCCGCCTGCCGGCCGAGCTGATGCGCGCCGGCACCGGCTTCGACGCCATCGTCCGCTTCATGGCCGAGCGCGGCGACTACGGCGCGGTCGACGTCCCCGCGTTCGTCGCCCGGCGGCTGGCGGTGGCACGGCGCACGTCCACCTTCGACTTCCGCTTCACGCTGTCCGACGGCAAGGTCTTCGACGCGCGGCATAGCCCGCTGCCGGGCGGCGGATTCCTGCGCCGCTACAGCGACATCACCGAGGCCGCGCGGGTCGAGGAGGCGCAGCGCGCCATCCTGGAGGCGATCGCCTTTCCCCTGGTCGTCACGCGGCTGGCGGACGGCGTCGTCGTGGCGGCCAATCAGCCGGCCGGCGACCTGTTCGGCGCGCCGCTGGACCAGGTGATCGGCCGCACCAGCGCCGAGACCTTCTACGACGATCCGGAGGCGCGCGCGCGGATGGTCGAGCGGCTGCGCGGACTGGGCGGCCGGATCGACAACTTCGAGGCGCGGATGCGCGCCTGCGACGGGCGCACCTTCTGGGCGCTGCTGTCGGTGCGCGCCTTCCGCTTCCACGGCGCCGACGCCATCCTCACCTGCATCAACGATATCTCCGGGCGCAAGCGCATCGAGCAGGAGGCGCGCGCCGCCAAGGAGGAGGCCGAGCGCGCGTTGGGCGAGCTGAAGGAGGCGCAGGCGCACCTCGTCCAGTCCGAGAAGATGGCGGCCCTCGGCTCGCTGGTGGCCGGCGTCGCGCACGAGATCAACACGCCGATCGGCATCGCCCTGACCGGCGCCTCGCTGCTGGCCGAGCGGACCGGGGTGATCCGCGCCGCGTTCGAGGCCGGACGGCTGCGCAAGCCCGACTTCGCCGACTACATCGACATCGCGGACGAGGCGACGCAGCTGATGATGCTGAACGTCGACCGCGCCGCGCAGCTGATCCAGAGCTTCAAGCAGATCGCCGTCGATCAGGCCAGCGAGGAGCGCCGCGTCTTCGACATGCGCGACTACATCCACGAGGTGCTGCGCAGCCTGGGCGTGCGGCTGAGGAAGGCGGCGCTCACCGTGGAGGTGCGCTGCCCGGAGGCCCTCGTTCTCGACAGCTATCCGGGGGCGCTCAGTCAGGTGCTGACCAACTTCGTCATGAACTCCGCCGTGCATGCCTACGCGCCGGGCGAGGCGGGGCGGTTGACCGTGGCGGTGAGGTGTCCGACGCCGGACGAGGTGGAGCTGCGCTATTCCGACGACGGCCGCGGCATTCCGGCGGCGCTGCACGGCCGGGTGTTCGAGCCGTTCTTCACCACCAGCCGCGGCACCGGCGGCAGCGGGCTGGGGCTGAACATCGTCTACAACATCGTGACGCGCACGCTGAAGGGCCGCATCGCGCTGGACAGCGCGCCGGGCCGCGGCACCACCTTCACCCTGCGCTTCCCCCGCGTGGCGCCCGAAGACCGGGGCGCCGTCTGACGGGGGGGGCGACGTTGGGTTTGCGCCTGCGGCTCAACCCAACCTACAGGCCCGTCTCGCGTGGGTTGGGTTGAGCGTCGGCGAAAACCCAACGTCGGGAGCCTCCCGCGTCCGGGCTCAGGTCTTCGGCGCGCGCAGGACGACGCAGTCGAGTTTGGCGGCGCGCAGATCGCCGCAGAACCGCGCGGCCTCGGCGTGATCGGGGAAGCCGACGCGCAGGTGGGCCAGCGGGCGCCTCCCGTCCTCGGACGGTGTCGTGCCGATGATCGGCGCGCGGCCCTGGAACAGTGCCGGATGCTTGCGCAGCAGCCGTTCCCACTCCTCCCGCGCCAGCGTCTCGTTGACGAACGCCGACAGCTGCACGCGCACGCCGCCGGGTGTCGCGGCCTCGGCGGCAGGCGGCGGCGCGGTGGTGAGGGCGGTCGGGGCGGGCAGGGGGGCGCGCACGGCCGGGGTGGGCGGCGTGGGCACCCCCGGCGCCATAGGGGCCGACGAGGCGCCGCCCTGCACGCGGGCCTCGCGGTAGTAGGCGAGGTTGCGCTGCACGTCCGCCTCGGCGAGGTCGAGGCGGGCGATTCGCGCGGCGTCCGCCTCGCGCCCGGCCAATCCGTAGGCCAGGGCGAGGTTCTGCCGCACCTGCGGCGTGGCCGACGGCCGGATCGCCAGCGGTTCCAGGATGGCGATGGCCTCGGCGTGCTCGCCGGACAGCGCCAGGGAGAAGCCCAGGTTGTTGCGCGTCGTCGGGTCGTCGGGAGCGAGCGCCAGCGCGGCGCGGAACTGCTCCTGCGCGCCGCGGTGGTCGCGCATCATGTCCTTGGCCACGCCCAGGCCGTTCAGCGCCTTGCGGTCCTTGGGATCGCGGGCGAGGGCGGCGGTGTACTGGCGCGCCGCCTCCTCCGGCTGTTCCAGCGCGATCAGCGCCCGGCCATAGCCGCGCAGCGCGTCGGGGTGGCCGGCATCGCGCGACAGCGCCTGACGCCAGACGTCCAGCGCCTCGCGCGCGTTGCCCATGTCGACCAGCACCGTGGCCAGCGCGACCAGCGGCTCCACCCGGCTCTGGCTGGCCTGATGGGCGCGGCGGTACATGGTGGCGGCGCTGAACAGGTCGCCCTGGCTGCGCGTCGTCTCGGCGATTCGCATCATCGCGTCGTAGGTCTGCCCGCCGGACGCGCGGTCGCCGTCCTTCGCCGTCTGGCAGGCCGACAGGGCGAGCGACACGGCCAGCAGCGCCGCCGGAAGCGTGGCGCGGGGGATTGGCCTGCAAGAAAAGGTAGTGCCCACGGTACGGGAATTTCCCATGGTTGCGATGCCTCGACTTTCCGGCGTCAGAGTTAAGAAAACTTAAACACTTCCATATCTAGGGTATTTTCCGACAATTCGCGGCCGCGACAGAAGTGCATCCCTGCTCCATGACCACGCTCGAACAGGCTCCGACCGAAGACCTCGTCCGCAAGGACAAGGCGACCGCGTCTCAAATGTATCACGAAATCGCGCGAATCATCGAACGGATGCACCGCCGCTTTCTCGACGTTTTGCGCATCGAGCTGGGCCGCATCGGCATCGACGATATCAGCCCGGTGCAGGTGATGATGCTGCTGAACATCTCGACCGGCGAGATCAGCGTGCGCGACCTGATCGAGCGCGGCTATTACCTGGGCTCCAACGCGTCGTACAACCTCAAGCAGCTCGTCGACACCGGCTACGTCGACCGCTCGGCCTCGCCGCGCGACAAGCGGGCCGCGCGACTCCGGTTGTCGACCCGCGGGGCGGACCTGTGCGAGCGGCTGCGCGGCATGTCCGGCCTGCACGCCGAGGCACTGATCCAGGGCGACGGCGACCTGCAGGATTTCGAGACCACCTACCGCACGCTCCGCCGCCTGGAGCGCAAGTGGACCGACGTCATCCGTTCCGACGAGAGCGAGCCGTTTTAAGCCCCGGCCCGGCGGGCCTCTCAAGGCTCCTCGGCGATGGCCTGCAGGGCGTCGCGGTCGCAGCGGAAGCGGTTGGGGCGCAGCTCGGTCACCGCGCCCTGGCGCTTAAGCTCGGCCACCATGCGGCTGGCCGTCTCGGTGGTGATGCCCAGCATGGCGCCGACGTCCTCGCGGCCGAACAGGTCGCACTCCGCGCGCGGGTCCTCCCCCACCAGCGTCAGGAACAGCCGCGCCACCCGCGCCCTGGCGCCACCGGTCCCCAGCTCCACCAGGAAGGCGTCGGCGCGCTCCACCGCCTGCTGCCAGCGCCGCATGAGCTGCTGGTGCAGGCGCGGCGTCTCGTCCGACAGGCGCTGGATCACCGCGCGCGGGATGCGGCAGGTGAGCACCGGGTGGATGGCGATGGCCGAGTGCTGGTAGGGCTGGCCCAGCACGACCTCCAGCCCCGCCGTGTCGCCGCGGCGCAGCAGGCGCACGATGCGCTGGCCGCCGCTGGGCAGGTACTGCACCAGCTTCACCAGCCCCGAGCGCACGGTGAACAGCGCCGCCGGCTCGTCCCCCGCGTGGTAGATCGGGCCGCCGGCCTGCACCTGCAGCACGTCGATGGGCAGATGGATCAGGCTGAAGTCCGTCTCGGTCAGGTCGGCGAACAGCGCCAGGTCGCGGATGCCGCAGCCCCTGCAGTCGGCCATGCCCTTCCAGGCGGCGGCAATGTCGGTCTTCCTCACGTCGGGTGCCCTGCAGTCCATGCGGGTGATTGTGGCATGTTATCGCACGCGCGCAAACGTCCCCGCCAGCGGGTCGCAAAACGGTTATCGTGCGGGCATCCCGGTCGCCCCCGTTTCGGAGACCCCGCCATGAAGTTCGCCATTGCCATCCAGGACGGCGCCAGCCAGGACGGCGCCACCATCGCCACGCACGGCGGCCGCACCCGCTGCTTCCTGCTGTACGACGCCGAAGCGGGGGCGGAGCCGGTGGCCGCCGGCCGCCTCGACCTGGACGAGGACATGGTCCTGCACCTGCATGGCGACGGCAAGCCGCACCCCATCGACGGGGTCGCCGTGGTGATCGCCGGCACGTCGGGCCAGGGCTTCGTCAACCACATGCGCCGCCGCGGGATCGAGCCGGTGGTGACGGCGGAGAGCGACCCTGTGCAGGCGATCCGCGACTATTTCGCCGGCACGATCAAGCCCGCCCCCGCGCCCGAGCACCCGCACGCCCACCATGAGGGCGGCCATGGGGGTGGCCACCATCACCATTAGGGCGGGTATCAGATCGGGAAGCTGACGGCGGCGGTGGTGCCGGAGGAGTCGGAGTCGGTGGACAGCGTGTCGCCGAGCTGCGAGGCCAGCGCCTCGGCCAGCATCAGCCCGTCATCGGAGGTGGTGTCGAAGCCGGCCGGCAGGGCGCGCCCGTTGTCCTCGACCACGAGGCGGGCGCGCGTCTCGCTCTGGCGCGTCACCGCCACGTTGATCCACCCCTTTTCCGGGAAGGCGTGATGCAGGCTGTTCGACACCAGCTCGGCGATGATGAGGCCGAGCGGCATCGCCTCGTACAGGCCGACGACGATGGGCTCCGCCGTCACCGTGATGGGAATGTTGGCCAGCCCGCCCGGCGTGCCGGCCTTCACCGCCTCGCACAGCCCCTCCACATAGCGGCCCAGTTCGACGTGCGTGCCGGAGCCGGTTTCGTGAAGCTGGCGGTAGAGGATGGCCAGCGCCTCGATGCGGACCAGCGTCTGCTCGTAGGCGATGCGGGCGTCGGGGTCGCGGATGCGGCCGGCCTGCAGCTTCAGCAGCGAAATGACCAGCTGCAGGCTGTTCTTGGCCCGGTGCTGCAGCTCGCGCAGTTCGGATTCCAGCTCACGGATGCGCAGTTCCAGCAGATTGTCCGGAGAGTCGGACCCGCTGGCCGGACGATCGGGGGGCATGGCAACCGGAAGGCACCTGTACGACATCGAATGGACCTGGTTTCCGCCTCGGGACGGCATCGGGTACGCGGCCACAGTCAATTTATGCACTCGCACGCGGGGGCGGTGGGGCTCAGAAGAAGTAACCCCTGCGACCTAGGCGAATCGGCCGTGCCGCGCCGCCCGCTCCGCGCACATCGGGGTAACGGGGGCGGTGTAGACCGCAAGGAACGGTTCCACCCGATCGCGTGCCGTGCTTGAGTGCGGCCATGAATGGTTCCACCCTGCTGTCCGGCCTGCGCCGCCGTTCCCGTGCCTTCTGGCTGTGCGTCAACGCCGCCCTCCTCGCCGCGGCGCTGCTCGCGGCGGCAAGCTGCATGAGCACGCGCGAAGGCGCGGCGGCGGACTCGCGCCCCGTCGCCGCCATGGCCGGCCCCGTCGCCGCGATGAACGGCGGGCTGGCGTACCGCGGCGGCATCGAGATCACCGCGCCGGGCGTCAAGGGCCTGTCGGGTCTGGTGGTCGGCGACGGCGGGCGGCGCTTCGCCGCGGTGTCCGACAACGGCAAGCTGGTGGTGGGGCGGCTGCTGTACGACGGCGCGGGGGCCCTGTCCGGCGCCGCCGATTTCGCCGTGCGCACCCTGCCCGGCACCAGGGATATCGCCGGCCGCCCGCGCCGCAACGACTCCGAGGATCTGGCGCGGCTGCCGGACGGCGGCTGGCTCGTCGCCTTCGAGCGCGACCACCGCATCGAACGCTATGCCGGCGGCGACGGCGGTTCGGTGGGCGGGCCGGCCGGCGCCCCCACCGAGCTGCCGCCGCCGCCCGGCCTGGAGAGCACACCCTTCAACGGCGGCATCGAGGCGCTGGCGGCGCTGCCCGACGGCCGCATTCTGGCGCTGGAGGAAGGCGACGACGACGGCCGGGCGGAGCGGCGCGGCTGGATCGGCGCGCCGCCCTTGTCGCTGCCCCGCGCGTGGCAGCCGGTGACCTACCGCGCCGCGCCGGGCTTCCGCCCGACCGGCGCGACGGCGCTGCCGTCCGGCGACGTTCTGGTGCTGGAGCGGCGGGTGTCGCTGCTGGGCGGCTGGGGCGGGCGTATCACGCGTGTGCCGAATGCGTCGCTGCGCCCCGGCGCCACGCTGGTGGGCGAGGAGATGGCGCGCCTGGAAGCGCCGCTGCCGGTCGACAACTACGAGGGCATCTCGGCGGTGACCGGCCCACGCGGGGAAACGCTGGTCTTCGTCGTTTCCGACGACAATTCCAGCGCGCTGCAACGCACCCTGCTGCTGATGTTCGCGCTGGACGGCGAGTGAGCCGTTACAGCCGCACCGCCTGGGACGCGTAGCGCTCGGCCGTGCTGTTCTGGATGCTGCCGAGCACCACGGCGGCGCCGACGGCGATGAGGACGGCGGCGGCGAAGCCGATGACGATGGCCTTCATGGCGGACTCCCTCCCGGTTTTCACAGGAGTATGGGGCCGGACACGCGCTCGCGCCAGGGGGCAGGAGGACGGTCTCAGGGCGCGTCGGCGGCCGCGCGCAGGTAGGCGACGAGGTCGGCGCGCTGCTGCGGGTCGCCGATGGTCTGCAACGGCATCCGGCTGCCCGGCGCCATGACGTCGGGGCCGACCTCGAACAGGCGGGCGACCGTCTCCTCGCTCCACACGATGCCGCTGCGCCGAAGGGCGGGGGAGTAGCGGTAGCCCTCCACCGCGCCGGCCGGGCGGCCGAACACCCGCCACAGCGTCGGCCCGGCGCGCCGCCCGCCATCGGGGGTCAACGTGTGGCAGACGGCGCAGGCGCGGAACAGCGCCTCGCCCCGGACCGGGTCGCCGGGGGGCAGGGGATCGGCGCGCGCCGGCAGGACGGCGAACAGGACGGCGCCGGCGAGGAGGGCCCGCGGCGGGCGCATCGGCTCACGCCTCGTCCGGCTCGACGACGTCGAGGCTGACCACCTCGGTGTTGATGAGCAGCTTGCCGGCGTGTTCGAAATTCACCGTGACGCGGTGGCCGATCGCCGACTGCACCTGCCCCAGGCCCCAGTCGGGGCGGGCGGGGTGGCGCACCCAGGCGCCGGGGACCAGCGTGTCGTCCATGGCGGGCGTCGTCTCCGAATGTGGGTTGCCGGGAAAGCGCGGCGTGGCGGCCGGGCGTCTTCGGATGTTACAAGAAGGATGTGTGCGCCGGAAAGTTCCCGCCGCCGCCCCCGTCGCTTTCTTACGGAGTACCGGACACCGCCATGCCCCTGGACATCCGCGTCGTCGAACTGCTCACCTCCCGCTTCTGCCACGACCTCGTCAGCCCGGTCGGCGCCATCCGCAACGGCCTGGAGCTGATCGAGGAGATGGACGAGGAGGAGCCGAACCCCGCGTTCATGGCCGAGGCGATCAAGCTGATCGAGCATTCCTCGGGGCAGGCCGACCGCCGGCTGCGTCTGTTCCGCATCGCCTACGGGCTGGCGGGGCGTGAGATGCGCGGCTTCGTCGACGCCCGCGCCACCGCCCAGGGCTGGCTGGAGGGCGGCAAGACCCGCATGGACTGGCCGCAGGGCGTGCCGCACGACATGGCCGGGGGCAAGCCGGGGCTGGGCAAGACGCTGCTCAACGTCGTGATGCTGGCCGAGGAGGCGCTGACCCACGGCGGCACCGTGGTGGTGGGCGGCCAGGGCGACGAGTTCGCCGGCCGCGTCACGGTGACCGCGCAGGGCCGGCCCGGCGACCTGAAGCCGGAGACCGCCGCCGCGCTGGCCGGCACGACGCCGGTGGAGGATCTGACGGCGCGCACCGTGCACGCCTACATCACCGGCCGCTTCGCCGAGGACTACGGCCTGCGCCTGTCGGCCGCCCCGGCCGGCCCCGAGACGCTGGTGTTCACGCTGGAGTGGTGAGGGCTACTCGACGCCGTCTCTCACAGCTGCTTGAAGATCTTCGTCTCGACCACGACCTGCTCGACTCCGCCGGTGGTCTGGTGGACCGTCGTGCGGAGGTGCACGGCGAGGTTCTGGCGGGCGGCGCGGGCCAGGACCTCGTTCAGTTTGGCGACCGCGTCGCGCACCTCGCGGGCCAGTTGCTCGTCCTTCATGGGTCCTCCTGTGACAACATGGCCGGCCCTTCATGGCACGGCGGGGCTATCCGCGTCCCACCCTTTCGAGTAAGACACTTTTAATCAGTGTTTGACAGGCTCCGGGCGTGCTGGAAGGGTCGGTTTGCGGCCGTTCGAAGCCGCGCGCCGTCGGTCGCAATCAAGGGCCGGGGATGACAATGAAGGCCTGGGGAAGACGCCATGGATGATCTGCTCAGTGAATTCCTGACGGAAACGAACGAAAACCTGTCGGTACTCGACGTCGAGCTGGTCCGGCTGGAGCAGAATCCCAACAATCCCGAGCTGCTGTCGAACATCTTCCGCTTGGTCCACACGATCAAGGGAACCTGCGGCTTTCTGGGACTGCCGCGCCTGGAAAAGGTGGCGCACGCGTCCGAGAACGTGCTGGGCAAGTTCCGCGACGGCGAGCTGACCATCAACCCGGCCGCCGTGTCGCTGATCCTGCAGGCGCTCGACACCATCAAGGGCCTGCTCGCCGTGCTGGAGGCCACCGAGGCCGAACCGCCGGGCGACGACAACGACCTCATCATCCGCCTGAACGATTGCGCCGAGGGCAAGCTGACCGCTCCGGCCGCCGCCCCGGCGGCTGCCGCGGCTCCACCCCCGCCGCCGCCCGCCGCCAAGAAGAAGGAAGAGGTCGAGGTCCCCTCCGTCTCCCTGGAGGAGCTGGAGGCCGCCTGGAACTCCACCCCCGGCCCGGGCACCGCGCTGACCCCCGTCGCCCCGCCGGAACCGGTCGAGGAGCCGTCGCAGGAACTGGCCGTGCCGGAACCCGAGCCGGCGCCCGCCCCGTCGCGGATGCCGGTCCCGGCCGCGCACGCGCAGTCCGGCGGCAGCGGCAGCAACGACGAGGTGCGCGAGGCCGGCAACAAGGAATCGGCGGTCGCCGCGCAGACCATCCGCGTCAACGTCGACCTGCTCGAAAACCTGATGACCATGGTCTCGGAGCTGGTGCTGACGCGCAACCAGCTGCTCCAGATCCTGCGCTCGCAGAAGGAGAGCGAGTTCGCGGCGCCGCTGCAGCGCCTGAACCATGTGACGTCGGAGCTGCAGGAAGGCGTCATGAAGACGCGCATGCAGCCGATCGGCAACGCCTGGGCCAAGCTGCCGCGTCTGGTGCGCGACCTGTCGCACGAACTGCACAAGAAGATCGACCTGCAGATGCTCGGCGCCGACACCGAGCTGGACCGGCAGGTGCTGGAGCTGATCAAGGATCCGCTCACCCACATGGTGCGCAACTCGGCCGACCACGGGCTGGAGACTCCGGCCGAGCGCCTGCGCGCCGGCAAGCCGGAAACCGGCCGCGTCACGCTGAACGCCTACCACGAGGGCGGCCACATCATCATCGAGATCCAGGACGACGGTAAGGGCCTGGCGATCGACAAGATCAAGCAGAAGGCCATCCAGAACGGGATCGCCTCCGAAGGCGAGCTGGCCGCCATGTCGGACCAGCAGATCATCCAGTACATCATGAAGCCCGGCTTCTCGACCGCCACCAAGGTGACCAGCGTGTCGGGCCGCGGCGTCGGCATGGACGTCGTCAAGACCAACATCGAGAAGATCGGCGGCACCATCGAGATCAAGTCGGTTCAGGGCAAGGGATCGACCTTCGTCATCAAGATCCCGCTGACGCTGGCCATCGTCTCCGCCCTGATCGTCGAGTGCGCGGGCGAGCGCTTCGCCATCCCGCAGATCAGCGTGGTCGAACTGGTGCGGGCGGCGAGCGACAGCGAGCACACCATCGAGCGCCTGAAGGGCACGCCGGTGCTGCGCCTGCGCAACCGCCTGCTGCCGCTGGTCTCGCTGCAGACGCTGCTGCGCCTGGACGACGAGGAGAACGCCAAGAAGGAAAGCGACGAGACCTTCATCGTCGTGACGCAGGTCGGCACCTACACCTTCGGCATCATGGTCGACCGGGTGTTCGACACCGAGGAAATCGTGGTGAAGCCGGTGGCGCCGATCCTGCGCCACATCGAGATGTTCTCGGGCAACACCATCCTGGGCGACGGCTCGGTCATCATGATCCTCGACCCCAACGGCATCGCGTCGGCGTCCGGCGAGATCACCATGGGCGAGAACGTCAGCAAGGAGACCACGTCGGTCCAGGCGACGCGCCAGGAGGACAAGATGGCGCTGCTGCTCTTCCGCGCCGGCGAGGGCGCGCCCAAGGCGGTGCCGCTGTCGCTGGTCGCCCGCCTGGAGGACGTCGAGCTGGCGTCGGTCGAGCTGTCCAACGGCATGCCGGTGGTGCAGTACCGCGGCAAGCTGATGCCGCTGGTGCCGATCGATCCGGGCTTCATGCTGGGCAACGAGGGGCGCCAGCCGGTGCTGGTGTTCGCCGACGGCGACCGCTCCATGGGCCTGATCGTCGACGAGATCGTCGACATCGTCGAGGAGAAGCTGGTCGTCCAGCTCACCGCCGAACGTCCGGGCCTGATGGGTTCCGCCATCATCGCCGGCAAGGCGACCGACTGCATCGACGCCGGCTTCTACCTGACGCAGGCCTACAAGGACTGGTTCGGCTCCGCCAGCGGCTCCGACGCGTTCGAGGAGGAGAAGGCGCAGCGCGTGCTGCTGGTCGACGACAGCCCGTTCTTCCGCAACCTCCTCACGCCGCTGCTCTCGGTCGCCGGCTACGACGTCACGGCGGTGGAGAACGCCAACGAGGCGCTGGCGCTGTGCGAGGCGGGCGACGACTTCGACGTCATCGTCTCCGACATCGAGATGCCGGGCATGAGCGGCTTCGATTTCGCCGAGGCGATCCGCCGCGGCACCCGCTGGCAGCACGTCCCCATGGTCGCGCTGTCCAGCCACGCCACCCAGCGCGACCTCGACCGCGGCCGGCAGGCCGGTTTCACCGACTATGTCGCGAAGTTCGATCGTGACGCGCTGCTCTACACGCTCCAGCAGACGCTGTCCGAACAGAAGGATGCCGCAGCATGAGCAACGCCAAGCTTCCCGCCAAGAAGTCCAAGGGCGAAGAGATCGTCACGTCCGGTAATCAGGACTATGTGACCATGACCATTGCCGACCAGCTGTTCGGCATTCCGGTCTTGCAGGTCCAGGACGTGCTGGGCAACCAGAAGATCACGCGCATCCCGCTGGCGCCGCCGGAGGTCGCGGGGTCGCTGAACCTGCGCGGCCGCATCGTCACCGCCATCGACGTGCGCCTGCGCCTGAATCTGAAGGCCCGCGCCAAGGACAAGCCGGGCATGTCGATCGTCGTCGATCTGCGCGGCGAGCTGTACAGCCTGATGGTCGATTCGGTCGGCGAGGTGCTGAGCCTGTCGAACGAGGATTTCGAGCGCAACCCGGCGACGCTGGACCCGCGCTGGCGCGAGGTGTCGACCGGCATCTACCGCCTGAACGGGCAGCTCATGGTCGTGCTCGACGTGCCGCGGCTCCTCAACTTCACCAACATGGAAGCGGCATGACGGGGCCGTGCCGGCTCCGTTCCAGCCGCCCGAGGCGTGAGCGATGAAATCCTGTCTGGTGGTCGACGACAGCCGTGTCGTCCGCAAGGTCGCCCGCAAGATCCTGGAGGAGCTGAACTTCGCCTGCACCGAGGCGGAGGACGGCAAGCAGGCCATGGAGGCCTGCGCCCGCCAGATGCCGGAAGCGATCCTGCTCGACTGGAACATGCCGGTGATGACCGGCATCGAGTTCCTGCGCCGCCTGCGCAAGATGACCGGTGGCGACTATCCCAAGGTGGTCTTCTGCACCACCGAGAACGACCTGGCGCACATCCAGGAGGCGCTGTCGGCCGGGGCCAATGAATACATCATGAAGCCCTTCGACAGCGACATCATCCAGACGAAGTTCCAGCAGGTGGGGTTGCTGTGACGCACCCGGCCCGCAACGACTGAGAAGAAGGCGGCACGCCCGTATGTCCGACAGTTTCAGGGGCATCAACGCCACGACGCGACCGGCCAGCCCCGACCCGTTCCGGGTGATGGTGGTGGACGATTCCGCGGTGATCCGCGGCCTGCTGACGCGCGCGCTGGAAGGTGATCCGGAAATCCGCGTCGCCGCCTCGGTCGGCGACGGGCAGATGGCGATCAACTCGCTTCAGCGCAATTCCATCGACGTCATCGTGCTCGACATCGAGATGCCGGTGATGGACGGGCTGACGGCGCTGCCCAAGCTGCTGGCGGTGGCGCCGCAGGTGAAGATCATCATGGCGTCGACGCTGACGCTGCGCGGCGCCGACGTGTCAATGCGCTGCCTCCAGGCGGGTGCGGCCGACTATATCCCCAAGCCCACCTCCACCCGCGAGGTCGGCGGGGCCGAGGACTTCAAGCGCGAGCTGGTCTCCAAGGTGAAGGCGCTGGGCGCCGCCGCCCGCCGCGCCGGGTCGCGCTCGCGCGGGGAAATCCGGCCGCTGGCCCCGTCGCCCCTGTCGCAGCCGGCG
>DASWVP010000504.1:0-15509 GCA_036401175.1 Azospirillum sp.
CCCTTCCAGCAGCGCCATGCCCCAGTGATAGCGCGCCAGCGACGCGTAGCCGGCCGGGTCGCGCATGGACGCCGCGCGCTCCATCAGCGCCGCCGACGCCTCGAAGCTCTTCGGCACGCCCTGCCCATTCTCGTGCAGCATGGCCATCCAGATCATCGACCAGACGTTCCCCCTGGCGATGCAATCCTCCAGGATGGCGATGGCCGAGGGGTGGTCGCCGGTCTTGTCGGCATAGTACGCCATCTGGCAGGCGAAGGGATGCTCCCGCCGGTCGGTGTAGCCATGGTAGCTGAGATCGTCGGCCAGGACCGGCCCGGCGGCCAGACCGGCCAGAAGCCCCGCTGCAACTCGAAAAAACGCCCGCATCTCCCACCTCACCACCGCGACGGTACGACGCAAGAATAGCGCGCGGCGCCGCCGCGACAAACCGCGGCCCCGCGGATCACGGCGGACAGGTACAAAAGTATGAGGCATCCCGATGGATCCGAGCCCGCATCCGCCGAACAAAGGCGGATCACGCGTCACGCACGATAACAACGAACATCAATAGGGAAAGTTGCGTTGACGCGCGGACTCATCTTTTTTTAACGGTGTTGCCCGCGTAATGCAGCATCCACGGACAGCGGCCCGGTCGCGCCGCGGGTTTCTGGGAATGGCGGGGGCTGGCGGCATGGCGCGCATCTACGAGATCCACGGCGGCGAGATCCACGACAGCGATATCCACCGGGGCGAAACCCACCGGGGCGATATCCACGGCGGGCGCACCGGCGCGACGGAGAAGCCGGTTTCCCCGCAGACCTACCTGGAGGTCGCGCGCCTTGTCGAACGCATGCACCGCCGCTTCCTGGACGTGCTGCGCATCGAATTGAACCGCATGGACGTCAACGACATCACCCCGGCGCAGGTGATGATCATGCTGAACATGGGCGAGGGCGAGATCAACGTCCGCGACCTGATGACGCGCGGCTACTACATCGGTTCCAACGCGTCCTACAACCTGAAGCAGCTGGTGGACGGCGGCTACGTGCTGCGCACCGCCTCGCAGCGCGACAAGCGCGCCGCCAGCCTCAAGCTGGCGCCCAAGGGCGCGGAGCTGGTGGCCTCGCTGCGCCAGACCGTGGCGGCACTGGCCGGCGCCCTGCTGACCGGCGACGCCGAGCGCCAGACGCTGGACTCCACCCACCAGATGCTGCGCCGGATGGAGCGGCAGTGGTCCGGCTTCATCGAGGACGAGGACACCGACCTGCTCTGAGATTCGAAGCGCCGGGGTTGCGCTGGCGAAACCCCGGCGCCGCCGATGTCCGAACCGGCGCCCGAACGTGAAAAGGGCCGGACGATCGCTCGTCCGGCCCTTTTCGAATTGGGATGGTGGGCGCAGTAGGGATTGAACCTACGACCCCACCCGTGTGAAGGGTGTGCTCTCCCGCTGAGCTATGCGCCCATCCCAAGGAGCCGAAGCTCCCGAGCTCGTCCGCGGCGTTTCGTCCGCGGTGGAGGCCCTTCTAAAGGCCCGCCTTCCCGATGTCAAGCACCGGAAACGCACCATATTATCAAAAATGCCAGAACCCCCGCCGGAGGCTCCGCCGTGACCGTCCACCGCCCCCGCCTGCTTGCCTCCTGTGCGCTGGCTGCGCCGCTGCTGGCCGTCGCCCTGCCGGCCGGCGCCGAGCGGCTGCGGCTCGACTACCGGGTGCACGTCGGCGGCGTGACGGTGATGGAGGCGCAGGCGACGCTGGCGCTCACCGGCGACCGCTACGCCATCGAGATGCAGGGCGCCACCCAGGGCCTGCTGGGTCGGGTGGTGTCGTGGTCCACCCAGTCCAGCGTCACCGGCACCCTCGCGCCGGGCGGCCCCAGCCCGTCGCGCTATCAGGTGGTCAGCTCATGGCGGGGCGAGCCGCGCGACGTGCGCATGGAGTTCGACGGCCAGGGCGGCGTGGCCGTGGCCGCCGACCCGCCGCCGCAGGCCGAGGGGCGCGAGCCGGTGCCCGAACCCATGCGGCGCGACAGCGTCGATCCGCTGAGCGCACACCTGGGCGTCCTGCTCGCCGCCGGGCGCGGCGAGGGCTGCGCGCGGACGGTGCCGGTCTATGACGGGCGGCGACGCTACGACCTGACGTTCAGCGACGCCGGGCCGGAGGCGCTGGCGGCGTCGCGCTATTCCGTCTTCGCCGGAACGGCGCGGCATTGCCGGGTGCAGAGCCGCACGCTGGCCGGCCGCAAGCTGTCGGAGGGCACCGCCTTCTGGCAGCGCGGCAACGAGGACGACCGCCCGCCGCTCGACGTCTGGATCGCCCCGCTGCGCGCCGGCGGGCCGACCGTGCCGGTGCGGCTGGAGACGGACAGCAGCTTCGGCGGCGTGCTGGTCCACCTCACCGCCGCCACCGTGCTGCCGGAAACCGCGGAACGGCCGACGTCCAAGCGCTGACGCTGCCGCGGCCCGTTCGAACGGTGGCGCGGACCCACTTTTTTGCATTGCGAAAGATTGATGCTGCAATGCGGAACCCCGCCCGCCGGGACCTGTTGGGAGTGCTGAGACAGGGACGAACGGGAGAGGGCCGATGGACGCCGAGCATGACCTCGCGCAGGTGAGTCTTCCGATCGTGGAAGAATCCGTCACCGTCAGGAAGAAAAAGCGGATCAGCAGCAGGGTCAGGGTCCGCACTCGCGTGATCAAGAGTGAGCTGACCGTCGACGAACCCCTGGTCCACGAGACGGTGGATGTCGAACGACGGGCCGTCGACCGGTGGGTCGAGGCTCCTGTCCCTGTCCGCCAGGAGGGCGACACCACCATCATCTCCGTCATGGAGGAGGTCGTGGTGATGGAAAAGCGCTGGAAGGTGGTCGAGGAGATCCGCCTGTCCAAACGCGAGGCCATCCGGCACGAGCCGCAGCAGGTGACCGTGCGGCGCACCGAGGCAACCGTGGAACGATTGAGCCCGGACGCGGACAGCGCCGCCTGACGCGGCGGTCAACGTCTTATCATCATCATCATCAGAACAGAGGCTTGAACCATGACGATCGTCATCGGGGTATACGACGACTCCGCCAAAATCGAGCCGGTGCGCAAGGCGCTGGCCAAGCTGGGGTGCCGTGGCGACGACGTCGCCGTCTATCAGGACAGCGGCGACGCCAGCACCCTGTCGAGCCAGGGCTTCGAGCAGGACGAGATCGACGACCTGCGCCGGGAACTGGACCAGGGGCGCATCGTGATCACCGCACGGGTATCGGACGACGTGGCCGACCGCGCCGTCGACGTGCTGCGCGACCATGGCACCCTGCCGGCCGCCGAGGACACGGCCGAGGACACGCAGGAGGACACCTCCCGCAGCCGGGGCAAGGAGCGCGATACGCGGACCTTGAAGGAAGTCGAGGAGGAGGTCTCGATCGGCAAGCGGGCGGTCACGCGCGGCGTGCGCGTGCGCACCAACGTGATCGAGCAGCCGGTCCGCGAGACCGTGTCGCTGCGCCAGGAAAAGGTGAAGGTCGAGCACCGCGACCGCAACGAGGAGCTGAGCCCCGAGGAGGCGGAAAAGGCGCTCAAGCCCGAGGTCGTCGAGATGCAGGAAACCGTCGAGGAGGCCGAGGTCAGCAAGGCCGCGCGCCTGATCGGCGAGGTCAACGTCTCCAAGTCGGTGGAGACGCGCCGCGAGACCATCAACGAAACCGCCCGCCGCACGGAAGCGGAAGTGGAGCGCACCGAGGGGCGTGAGAAGACCAAGCGCTGATTTTTCGCAGCAGCAACAGTCCCTCCCCCGCCCCCGGCGGGGGAGGGAAGCCCGCGTAAGCGGGCAGGGTGGGGGCAACGGCCTCCCCAGGAAGCCGCTGCCCCCACCCTTCCCACTTCGTGGGCCCCTTCCCTCCCCCGCCGGAGGCGAGGGAGGGAGCAATCTGTTACTTCGGCACGCCCATGTGCCCCTGCACGAAGCTCAGGTCCAGGATGGTCCGGGCGTCCAGCGCCTTGTCCACCTGCCCTTCCGACTGCCAGAACCGCACCTGGTTGTGGACGTCGTTCACCAGCAGGCGGCCCTGCGGATCGACGTAGGGCAGGCCGGCGGCGACGATCTCCGGCTTCTGCTTGGTCGCCTCGGCGATGACCGCCAGCAGCTCGTCATAGCCCGGCCCCTTCACCGGCTTGCCGGCGGCGTCGCGGGTGTTGAAGGCGGCGTGGTATTCGGCCGTGGCGCGCTGGTAGGCGCGGATGAACCTCTCCGCCGTCGCCCGGCGCTCGGCGATCATCTTCGGGCTGGTGAACAGCGCGCCGAGCTGCCAGGGCGTCTCGTCGCCGACCCAGCCGATGATCGTGCCGCTGCCGTCCGAGGTCACCTGCCGCGCCACCGTCACCGGGGCGATCATGGCGTCCACCTGCCCGCCCTTGAAGGCGGCGACCATCTTGGGCACGTCCTGCATCGGCACCATGGTCACGTCCTTGACCGAGAAGCCGTACTTCTGCCCCAGCAGGCCGATCATGTAGTGGAAGGTCGAGCCGACCGTGGTGATGGCGATGCGCTTGCCCTTGAGGTCCGCCGGCTTGCTCAGCCCGGCCTCGCGCGCGGCGTTGCCGGCCACGTAGGCGCTGAGCTGGAAGCCCGGCTCGTCGCGGGCCTGCGCCGCGATCATGGTGATCGCCCCCTTGGCCGCCAGATTGTAGAATCCCGCCGTCAGGCCGGTGACGCCGAAGTCCACGTCGCCCGACGCCACCGCCACCGGCACCTGCTGGGCCGAGGTGAGGATCTTCAGGTCGACGTCCAGCCCTTCCTTCTCGAAATAGCCCTTCGCCTTGGCGATGAAGACCGGCCCGGAGGAGGACAGCGCCAGCACGCCCACCGACGCCTTATCCAACCCCTGCGCCGCCGCCGGCCCGGCGGCGGCCGCCAGCATCGCCCCGCCGAACGCGGCGATCACCGCCCGCCGCCCGAGTGTCCACGTCATCCGCACGTTCCCCTCCCCTTTGTTAAGATCGACCCGTAGAAACAACTACCGCCAGCGCAGCAGGCGCCGCTCCAGCACCGTCAGCACCGTGCCGATGGCCAGCCCCAGCACCGACAGCACCAGCACGCCGGCCAGCAACTGGTCGGTCAGCATCAGGTTGCCGGCGCTCAGCACGAAGGCGCCGATGCCGTATTCCGCGCCGATCATCTCCGCCGCCACCACCAGGATCAGCGCGATCGACGCGGTGATGCGGAAGCCCGCCAGGATGCCCGGCAGCGCGCCGGGCAGCACGATCCCCAGGACGATGCGCGGCCACGGCAGGTTGAAGCTCTGCGCCATGCGGATCAGGTTGCGCGGCACCGCGTCCACCGCGCTGGTCGCGGCGATCACCGTGGGGAAGAAGACGCCGAAGCCGATGGTGGCGAACTTCGACGGCTCGCCGATGCCGAACCACAGGATGAACAGCGGCAACAGCGCGATCTTCGGGATCGGGAACAGCGCCGACACCAGCGGCAGCCCGACCGCGCGGGCCAGCGAGAAGATGCCCATGGCAAGCCCGACGCCCAGCCCCGCCAGCGTGCCCATCGCCCACCCCACGCCGATGCGCAGCAGCGAGGCGCGCAGGTGCTGCCACAGCGAGCCGTCCCGCACCATCTCCAGCAGCGCCGTGCCCACCGCCGTCGGCGGCGGCAGGAACAGCGCGCTGACCCAGCCCATCCGCCCGGCCGCCTCCCACAGCGCCAGCAGCAGCGCGAAGCCGACCAGCGCCGCCCCGCGCCGTGGCGACACGGTGAAGCCGCCGCCGCGGAAGCGCACGGGCCGCGCCGCCAGGGTGGAGTCGCGGGCGTCAGGCATCGGACAGCTCCCGGTCGGCGATTTGCGCCTCGTCGCGGATCAGGTGCCACAGCCGCTCGCGGATCTCGACGAGGTGGCGCTGGCCCTCCACCGTCAGCCGCTCCTCGCGCGGGATGTCGATGGCCACGATCTCGCGCAGGCGGCCCGGCCGGCGGCTGAACACCGCGATGCGGTCGGCGAGGTGCAGCGCCTCGTCCAGGTTGTGCGTGACGTAGACGGCGGTAGTGCGCTCGCGCCGCCAGAGGTCCAGGAAGTCCTCCATCAGCAGCTCGCGCGTCTGCGCGTCCAGCGCCGACAGCGGCTCGTCCAGAAGCAGCATGGCCGGCCGCACGGCCAGCGCGCGGGCGATGCCGACGCGCTGGCGCATGCCGCCGGACAATTGCCGGGGCAGCGCCGCGCGGAACTCCCACAGGCCCATGCGGCGCAGCCCCTCGGCGATGCGCTCGCGCCGCTCGGCCGGGGACAGGGCGTGGTGTTCCAGCACCAGGGAGACGTTCTGCTCCACCGAGCGCCAGGGCAGCAGCGCGAAATCCTGGAAGATGAAGGTGACCGGGTTCAGGCAGCCGGCCGGCGGCTCGCCCACCGTCTCGACGGTGCCGGACGTCGGCGCGACGATGCCGCCGGCGATGCCCAGCAGCGTGGACTTGCCGCAGCCCGACGGGCCAATGACCGCCAGCACCTCCCCCTCGCCCACCTCAAGGCTGACGTCCTCCAGCACGGCCAGATCGTCGTACCGGTGGTGGAGGTTCGCGATCACGAGCCTCATGGCGCCGCGAGTCCCGGCATGCTGCGTCCCATCCCTGCGCTATCATCGTTGCCGACGATGATAGCGCAGGCGGCTCAGCCCGCCAGCTTTTCCGTGGACAGCGACGCCAGCGCCGCCGGCAGGTCGGCGAAGCGGTCGATGACCACGTCGGCGCCCAGCTCGGACACCGGCATGCGCGGGTAGCCGTAGCTGACCGCCACCACCGGAATCCCCACGGCGCGCGCCACCTTCACGTCGTGGCCGTTGTCGCCGACCATGGCGGCGTCGGTCTCGCCCAGTTGCTCCAGCACCCAGGCGAGCGTGCCGGGGTCCGGCTTGCGGGTCGGCAGCGTGTCGCCGCCGGCCACCGCGCCGAACAGGTCGGCGACGCCCAGCAGGCCCAGCAGCTTGCGGGCGATGCGCTCGGGCTTGTTGGTGCACAGGCCCAGCTTGATGCCCTGCGCGGCGAAGGCGCGCAGCGTCTCCGGCACGCCGGGATAAAAGGAGGACGGCTTCCCCTCATCCTCGTAATAGTTGTCGAGGTAGGTCTTCAGCACCGTCTGCGCCTCGTCCCCCGGCAGCTCGCCGCCGGTGGCCGCGAAGGCCGAGCGCACCAGCGTCGCCGAGCCGTCGCCCACCATGGTGCGCACCTGCTCCGGCGCCAGCGGCGGCCGGCCGAACTGGGCCAGCGTGCGGTTCAGCACGCGGGTGATGTCGGGCACGCTGTCGATCAGCGTTCCATCGAAATCGAAGACCAGAGCGGCGAAGGGAGCAGAGTTCGGCGGACGGGGTGTCATCGTGGCCTCGCGTGATGATCTGAGGGGCTGAATACCGCATTCCGCCCGCCGGCCACAACGCCCGACCGGGTAGGTCCGGTCCACGAATTACGTATACGAAGCAGGAACTGCGCCGCACCCGACAGGCGAAGACGGGGCAACCCCGAAGCATCCCCCGCCGCAAGCCCGGGACATAGTCCGCCGCCCGGACCGCCCATTCCGGCTATTTCGTTGCGGCCGGGCCCATATGACACGGTGACACAAAAGTTGACTTGGGCTTTGCATGCCGGATGTGGCACTAAATCCTCCCGCGTCCCCGCACGCGCGATCGACCATGGGACAGACCAGGGAACGCATGACGCACCGTCCGCTCGCCTGCGTTATCCTTGCCGCCGGCAAGGGTACGCGCATGAAGTCCGACCTTCCCAAGGTCCTGCACCGCGTCGCCGGCCGGCCGATGGTCGGCCACGTGCTGGCCGCCGTGGCGGAGCTGGACCCCGACCACGTGGTCGTCGTCGTCGGCCCCGGCATGGACGACGTGGCCGCGTCCGTCGCCCCCTACCCCACCGCCGTGCAGGAGCAGCAGCGCGGCACCGCCGACGCCGTGCGCGCCGCCTTCGGCCTGCTGGAGGGATTCAAGGGCGACGTGCTGGTGCTGTACGGCGACACGCCGCTGGTCACGCCGGAAACGCTGCGCGCCATGGTCAATGCCCGGCGGCAGGCGAACGACCCGGCGGTGGTCGTGCTGGGCATGCGGCCCGACGACCCCGGCGCCTATGGTCGCCTCATCCTCAACGCCCGCGGCGGGCTGGAGAAGATCGTCGAATACCTCGACGCCAGCGAGGAGGAGCGCGCGGTCACCCTGTGCAACGCCGGGCTGATGGCCTTCGACGGCGCCCGCATGACCGGTCTGATCGAGCGCATCGGCAACGCCAACGCCAAGGGCGAGTTCTACCTGACCGACGTCGTGCAGATCGCCCGGTCGGAGGGGCTGCCCTGCGCCGTGGTCGAGGGCGCGGCGGCCGAGGTGATCGGCGTCAACTCCCGCGCCGAGCTGGCGGAGGTGGAGGCGATCATGCAGCGCCGCCTGCGCAAGGCGGCCATGGACAACGGCGCCACGCTGACCGACCCCGACAGCGTGTTCTTCAGCCCCGACACGCGGCTGGGCCGCGACGTGGTGGTCGGCCCCGGCGTGGTGTTCGGCCCCGGCGTTACCGTCGCCGACCGCGTGGAGATCAAGCCCTTCTGCCATCTGGAGCAGGTGAGCGTGGCCAGCGGCGCCGTCATCGGCCCCTACGCCCGCCTGCGCCCCGGCGCCGAGATCGGCGAGGACGCCCACATCGGCAACTTCGTCGAGATCAAGAACGCCAAGGTCGAGGCCGGCGCCAAGGTCAACCACCTGACCTACATCGGCGACGCCCGCGTCGGCGCCAAGGCCAACATCGGCGCCGGCACCATCACCTGCAACTACGACGGCTTCGGCAAGCACCACACCGACATCGGCGCGGGCGCCTTCATCGGCTCCAACGCCTCGCTGGTGGCGCCGGTCACGGTGGGCGACGGCGCCATCGTGGCGGCGGGCAGCGTGGTGACCACCAACGTCGAGGGCGACGCGATGGCGGTGGCGCGCGGGCGTCAGCAGGCCTACCCCGGCTGGGCCGCGCGTTTCCGCGAACGGAAGCGCGCCGAGAAGGCGAAAAAGACCTAAGCTCGGGCAAACCCCACCCTTTCTTTCGGGCCCGTCCTTCCAGGAGATACGGTTCACATGTGCGGCATCATCGGCATCATCGGCGTGCACGAGGCGGCTCCCCGGCTGGTGGAGGGTCTGCGGCGCCTGGAATACCGGGGCTATGACAGCGCCGGCGTGGCGACGCTGGTCAACGGCCACATCGACCGCCGCCGGGCCGAGGGCAAGCTCGTCAACCTGGAAATGAAGCTGCGCGACGATTCGCTGCCGGGCACCATCGGCATCGGCCACACGCGCTGGGCCACGCACGGCGGCCCGACCGAGGACAACGCCCACCCGCACGCCACCCCCCGCGTCGCCGTGGTGCACAACGGCATCATCGAGAACTACGCCGAGCTGAAGGCCGAGCTGCAGGCCGAGGGCCGCGTGTTCGAAAGCGCCACCGACACCGAGGTGATCGCCCACCTCGTCACCCATTACCTGGACGCCGGCAAGACGCCGGTGGAGGCGGCCAAGGCCGCCTTCGCGCGGTTCGAGGGCGCCTTCTCGCTGGTGCTGATCTTCGCCGGCGAGCACGAGTTGATGATCGGCGCGCGCCACGGCACGCCGCTCGCCGTCGGCTATGGCGAGGGGGAGATGTATCTGGCCTCCGACGCCTTCGCGCTGGCGCCGCTGACCAACCGCATCTGCTATCTGGAAGACGGCGACTGGGTCGAGGTGACGCGCACCGGCTGCACCGTGCACGACGCCAGCAACGCCGTGGTCGACCGTCCGGTGAAGACCACGGCGCTGTCCGGCGCGCTGATCGGCAAGGACGGCTACCGCCACTACATGCTCAAGGAGATCTACGAGCAGCCGCAGGTCATCGGCGACACGCTGAACGCCTACATCAACCCCGAGACCGCCTATATCTCGATGCCGGAGTTCCCCTTCGACATCGCCAAGGCGCCGCGCCTGACCATCGTCGCCTGCGGCACGGCCTTTTACGCCGGTCTGGTGGCCAAGTACTGGTTCGAGACGCTGGCCCGCCTGCCGGTCGAGATCGACATCGCGTCGGAGTTCCGCTACCGCGAGGCGCCGATGCCGGAAGGCGGCGTCGCCCTGTTCATCTCGCAGTCCGGCGAGACGTTGGACACGCTGGAGGCGCTGCGCTACTGCAAGCGGCAGGGGCAGCACATCCTGTCCGTCGTCAACGTGCCGGAAAGCACCATCGCGCGCGAGAGCGACGCGGTGCTGATGACCATGGCCGGGCCGGAGATCGGCGTCGCCTCGACCAAGGCGTTCACCACGCAGCTCACCACGCTGGCCTGCCTCGCCGCCGTGGTCGGCCGGGCGCGTGGCGCCATTGGCCCGGAGCGCATGAAGGAGATCGCCCACGCCCTGCGCGAGGTCCCCGCCCGCGCCGCCGACGTGCTGGCCCACGACGGCCGCCTGCGCGAGCTGGCGCAGGAGGTGAGCGAGGCGCGCGACGTGCTGTACCTCGGCCGCGGCGCCATGTACCCGCTGGCCCTGGAAGGCGCCCTGAAGCTGAAGGAAATCAGCTACATCCACGCCGAAGGCTACGCCGCGGGCGAGCTGAAGCACGGCCCCATCGCGCTGATCGACGACTCGGTCCCGGTGATCGTCCTGGTGCCCTCCGACGGGCTGTTCGAGAAGGTGGTGTCGAACGTGCAGGAGGTCTGCGCGCGCTCCGGCAAGGTGCTGCTGGTGGCGGATAAAAAGGGCATCGACCGCCTGGGCGACCGCGTGCGCTGGTCCGTCGAACTCCCCGCCTGCGACCCCATCGTGGCCCCACTGCTCTACGCCATCCCGGTACAACTCCTGGCCTACCACACCGCCGTCCTGAAAGGCACCGACGTGGACCAGCCGAGGAACCTCGCCAAGAGCGTGACGGTGGAGTGAGGAATATGCCCTCCCCTGCCTCTGGTGGGGGAGGGGGAGACCCGCGAAGACCAGCCCGACCATCGAGCCATAGCGTTCACGCCGAACGGCGAAGACGCCCAACTCCATTCGCGCCATGGATCGCGCCGCTGTCCGGCCTTATCATGACCGTGGTTCCGCCGACCGACGCGGGAGACACGACATGCGGTGCGCAAGGACGGCATCCGGGCTGATCGTGGCGGCGCTGTTCGCCGCGACGCCGGCCCTGGCGGCGACGGATGGGCCCGGACGGCCCGGCTACGGCAAGACACTGGCGCGGGAGATGTGCGGCGACTGCCACGTGGTCGCGCCGGGGCAGTCGCGCGGCGGCGATCCGCTGGCGCCGGACCTCGTCGAGCGGGTGCAGGACACCGGCGTCACCGAACTGGCCCTGCGCGCCTATCTGCAAACCTCGCACCCGGTCATGCCGAACGTCCGGCTGACGCCCGATCAGACCGACGACATCGTCGCCTACCTGCTGAGCCTCAAGGACACGAAGCGATGAGGCGCCTCGCCATGGCCCTGTTCCTGCTCGCGGCGCTGCCGGCCGGGTCCGCCGCCGCCGCGGATGCGCGGAACGGGCGCGAGATCGCCGGGCGCTGGTGCGCGGAATGCCATGCCGTGGCCGAAGGCGAGCGCGGCAGCGACGCCGCCCCCTCCCTTCCGCAAATCGCCCGCGACCGGGGCGCCGACGCGCGCTGGCTGCGCGCATGGCTGGTCGCCCCGCACCCGCCGATGCCCAACCTCGACCTGAGCCGCAGCGACGTCGACGACCTCGTCGCCTACCTGGAACGCTTGGCGCGCTGACCAATACCAGCCGAAAAAGCCGTCGCCACACGAAACAAGTTCCGCCCCGCCCCGGTTGTCCGGGTCACGGCCGGCGTGATCGCCGGCCACGCCAATCAGGGAGTGGACAATGAAGCGCGCATCGAGTGTGGCCGCCGTGGCGGTCGGAACCCTGCTTCTCCTGAGCCCGGCGGCGCAGGCGCAGCAGAACGAGGGCCAGGGCGGCGGCTGGGGCGGGGCGCTCGACCAGTTGAACCGTGCCGTCAACCCGAACGCCTACGAGAACGAGCAGCGCGCCCGCGAGCAGGAGCGCTATGACCGCGAGCGGCAGAACACCCGCGAAACCACCCGCGACCGGCGGCTGGAGGGCTCCTCCGGGCGGGACAGCGGGCGCGGCGAGTACAGCCGCTGGTCCGACAACGACCTGCGCGACCAGTTCGGCCGGCTGTCCGACGAACAGCGCCAGCTCCAGCGCGAACGCCGCGCCGTCGAGGACGAAATGGAACGCCGCGGCCTGACCCGGCGGTAAGCGCCCGACGTTGGGCCGCGCCAAGCGCAGCGCGGCCCAACGCCCCCTCAGATCGCCTTGAACCGCGCCACCTGCTGGCGGGTTTCGTCGGCGAGGCGGGAGAGCTGCTGCATGGTGGCGGCGATCTCCTCGGACGCGGCGGCGTTCTTCTGGGCGACGAGGCGGACGCTGTCCACGTTCGCCTCGATTTCCCGGACCGAGCTTTGCTGCTCCTCCATCGCTACGGCGACGGACTGGAACATGCGGTCGAGGTGGCCGACGCGTTCGGCCAGATCGTCCATCATGCGGCCGACCTGACCGGTCACCGCCATGCCTTCCTCGGCCAGCGTGCTTGCCGCCTCGATGATCTCGGCGATCTGGCGGGCGGATTCGACGGCGTTGTCGGCCAGCTTGCCGACCTCCTCCGCCACCACCTCGAAGCCCCGGCCGGCCTCCCCCGCCCGCGCCGCCTCGATGGAGGCGTTGACCGACAGGATGTTGGTCTTCACGGCGATGGTCGTGATCGCCTCGGTGATGCGGCCGATGCGGCGGGAGTTGTCGGCGATGGTCTGCGACACGGCCAGCAGGCGCCCCATGTCCGCCTTGCCCTTCTCGGCGAAGCCGGCCGCCGCCTTGACCATGTCGGAGGCGTTGCGGGTGTTCTCCGTCACGTGCGCGATGGCGTGCGCGGACTGGCTGACCGCCGTGGCGACCTGATCCAGATCCTCGGTCTGCGACAGCGCGCCGTCGGACACCTGGGCGACGGCCACGCTGGCCTGCCCCGCCGCGACGGCGACCTGGGTCGCCTGCTCGCCGATCTCGCGGAAGGCGGCGCCCGTCTCGTGCAGCAGCGCCACCATCTCGCCGTAGGCGCCGCGGAAGTCGATGCCCTCGGGCGCCGGCTCCGCCGCCTCGCCACGGGCGGCGCCGGACAGGCGGTGCATCTCGGCGTGCAGGCCGTGCAGCACGCGGATGACGTTGGCGATGGCAAGGCCGATGGCGCCCAGCTCGTCCCGGCGGTCGGTGCCGGGCACGGTGACGGTGACGTCGCCTTCCGACAGACGCTGGATCGCCTGGGTGATGGCGGTGATCGGCCGCGTCAGGCTGCGCGCGATCAGCACCGAGAACACCACGCCCAGCGCCAGCGCGCCCAGCGCGCCCAGCGTGATGAACAGGCCGGCGTCGGCGCGGCCGGCCTCGCGCACCGCCATCTCGCGGGCGGCGACGGCGCCGACGCGCTCGCTCGCCCCGGCGGCGGCGGCCTTCATGCCCACACGGATCTTGGCCTGCCGCTCGCCGATGTCGGCGGCGATGAGGAAGGCCTGCTCCAGCTCCAGCACGATCGGCGTCAGCGCGTCGAGCTGCTTGAGCGTCTCCGGGTCGGTGGTCGCCTTGCGCACGTCGCCGTTCAGCGTCAGCAGCCGCTCCACCCCCTGGCCCAGGCGCTTACGCCCGGCCTCGCCGCCGTCGGCGAGGTACTGCCGCACGCCCAGCAGCGCCGCCTGCGCCTCGCGCACCATGCCGGCGGCGAACAGCCGCAGCGCCGTCGCCTGCTCCACCATGGCGGCGGCTGCACCGTCGCCGGCCTTCGCGGCGGGCAGCGCCGCCGTGGCGCGCGCCGCCTGCGTGGCAGCCAGGGCGTCGGCCACGCGCTCCAGGTCGGCGGCGCCGGTGTTCAGCGCCTCCAGGCTGCGGCGCTTGTCGCCCTCCAGCTTCACATACTCCTCGAACGCCTTGCGGTAGGCGTCCAGCGCCGCCAGCACCTCGCCGATCGCCGCCCCGCCGTCGCCGTAGGAGGCCTGCAGCCGGACGGCGCGCTCCTTCAGGTCGTCGGTGAGGGTGCGCACGCGCTGGGCGGCGGCGTGGTTGCCCTCCTCCACATAGCGGGCCTCTTCCAGGCGGGTCAGCTTCAGCGCGTCGTCCAGCGCGCCGGTGCGGCTCGCCAGCTCGACCCGGCCGGCGTAGGTGTCCAGCCCGTTCCAGCCGATCACGGCGACCACCACGGTCAGCAGCAGAACGGCCGCGAAGCCCCACGCGATGCGCGTTCCGATCGGCATCCATCCACCCTATCGCCAGCATGCACGCCACCCACGGCGTGCCGGCGCGACTGTAGCGAAATCAGGGGCATTTTGCCACCGGGCGCCCGCACCGTTCGAATTCAAAGCGCTGCCTGCCGCCCTGCACGAAAGGCGCTTCGCGCGCCCCGGCGATCGCGGCTATCATGCCCCTCCCGCCGATCCGGAGACGCCGCCCCGCCATGCCCGCCCGCCCGCAGCCCCCGCACAGCGCGGACGACGGGGCCGTCGCCGTCCTGGCGCGGCGGCTGCTGGACGACGTGCGGCGCAAGAGCGGCATCCGCCACGACCGGCCGCTGGAGCGCAAGCTGTGCCGCATCCTGGCCTCCATGCCGCTGGACGTGCTGGAGCCGTGGGTGGGCACCGTCGAGGCGGCGCCGCCCGATTCCCCCGACTGGCTGAGCTTCATCGAGAACCTGACGATCCACGAGACCTATTTCTTCCGCGACATCCCGCACCACGCCCACCTGCGCGCCGCCGTGCTGCCGGCCATCGTCGCCGCCCGGCGCGGCCGGGGCGAGCGCACCCTGCGCCTGTGGAGCGCCGGCTGCGCCACGGGGGAGGAGGCCTATTCGCTGGCGATCGTCGCGCTGGAGGCGCTGGCCGACCTGGGCGAGGCGGAACGCACCGGGCACGGCGTGGTCACCGCCTGGACGCTGGACGTGCTGGGCACCGATCTCAGCCGGCTGGCCGTGGTACAGGCCAGGAACGCGTGCTATGGCGGCGACGGGCTGGGGCCGTTCCGCGACCTGCCGCCGGAATACGCGGGCTGGTTCGTACCGCTGGACGGGGCGGAGGCCGGCTACCGCCGCGTGCGGGCGGACGCGCGCCGCGCCGTGCGCTTCCGCCAGCACAACCTGATGCTGCCGGCGCCGCCGGAGACCGGGTTCGATCTGGTGTCCTGCCGCAACGTGCTGATCTACTTCGACGCCGACAGCCGCCACGCGGCACAGCGCCAGTTGGTGGCGGGGCTGGCGCCGGGCGGCTGGCTGGTGCTGGGCACCACCGACAGGCCCCTGGCGCCGCAGCGTTTCGAGAAGTGCCGGGGCGAGCGCGCCCTCGCCTACCGTCTGGCGGCCGCCGCATGACCGCCGGCCTCTTCACCTTCGAGCGCGGCGGCGGCTGGTTCGCCGTGGACGGCGCGCGGGTGGCCGAGGGGACGGCGGCCGGCGCCGTCACCCGCCTGCCCTTCGCCCCGCCGCACGTGGAGGGCGTCGCCGCCGTC